>NZ_CP046620.1:1032500-1367500 GCF_009931615.1 Algicella marina
GGCCGGGTTCGGCGCGCTGACAGTTGAGCTTGGGGCACAGGCGGCGGTACTTGAAGTGAAAAAGGACGACATTGCCCGTGAGCTTGGCGAGATGGTTGAGGTTTTGGTACGTTTCCTTTCCGTTGGCTCCATTCTGGGAGCCAATATTGACTACAGGGGAGCTTTGGAGCGGTTTGTTGCAGAACAATTGCGCCATGAACTCGACTTTGGCCTTTCGATTGAGACGGGAGAGAAATAGATGACCGCTATCGACTGGACGCGCGCAACCCGCTACTTCCTGCTGGCCGATTTCATCGGCGGCTTCAGGCTGGGGCTGAAGTATTTCTTCAAGCCCAAGGCGACGCTGAACTACCCGCACGAGAAGGGGCCGCTGAGCCCGCGTTTCCGGGGCGAGCATGCGCTGCGGCGCTACCCCAATGGCGAGGAGCGGTGCATCGCCTGCAAGCTGTGCGAGGCGATCTGCCCGGCGCAGGCGATCACCATCGACGCGGAGCCGCGCGAGGACGGCTCGCGCCGGACGACACGCTATGACATCGACATGACCAAGTGCATCTATTGCGGCTTCTGCCAGGAAGCCTGCCCGGTGGATGCCATCGTCGAGGGGCCGAATTTCGAGTTCGCGACCGAGAGCCGTGAGGAGCTGTTCTACAACAAGGCCAAGCTTCTGGAAAACGGCGACCGCTGGGAAGCGGAGATTGCGCGCAACCTGGAGATGGATGCGCCCTATCGGTAATGGGGGCACAAAAGCGGCGGCCGGGCCTTTCGGCAGCCGGCAAAGATGGTAGAGGACAGCACCCGGAACGGCGGAGGCCGGGCCGGACAGGATAGACAGGGACGGGGCACATGGGCGCATGGGGCACAGGTGTTTTTGAGAATGACGACGCGGCGGACTGGCTGGACGAATTCGCCAGCGACGGCGCAGACAAGGTGAGCGAGGCATTTGACGCCGTGATCGAGGCTGCAAGGACAGGTTCCATCGACAGCATGGACGCCAGTTTCGCAATGGCGGCGGCCGAGGCCGTGGCCTATGCCGTGGGCACGCCGGACCCGGACCTCGACGACGAGGTGGTGGAGGCCTTCGATGCCCGCAAGGATGAGGTTGCCGCGCTGGAGGGGATCGCCGACCGGGCGATTGCCGCGCTGGATTTGATTGTTTCCGACCCCGAACGCTCCGAGTTGCTGGAGCTGTGGGAAGATGCTGATGAAGACGATGCCGAGGCCTTCCGCGAGACGGTGGCGGATCTGAGACGGAGGGTGGACGGCTGAGGCCGCTGCCCGGAGAGAGAGGTTGATATGGGCTTTGCAGCCTTCGCGTTCTACATGTTCTCGCTGGTCGCCTGTGTGGCGGGGGTGCTGGTCGTCGTTTCCAAGAACCCGGTGCATTCGGTGCTGTGGCTGATCCTTGCCTTCTTCTCCTCCGCCGGGCTGTTTGTGCTGTTGGGCGCGGAGTTCGTGGCGATGTTGCTGGTGATCGTCTACGTCGGCGCGGTGGCGGTGCTGTTCCTGTTCGTGGTGATGATGCTGGACGTTGATTTCGCGGAATTGCGTGGCGAGCTGAGCAGGTATACCCCCATCGGGCTGCTGATCGGGGTGGTCATCGTGATGCAGTTGATGTTCGCCTTCGGCTCGTGGGAATTGGACGACGCATCGCAGGCTGCGCGTGGCGCGGTGGCGCCGGCGCCGGAAGAGTTGCAGAACACCGCGGCGTTGGGTCAGTTGATCTACACGAAGTACATCCTGCTGTTCCAGACGGCGGGGCTGGTGCTGTTTGTCGCCATGGTCGGTGCCATTGTCCTGACGCTGCGCCACAAGCCGAATGTGAAGCGGCAGGACATCCTTGCCCAGATCTACCGCGACCCGGCGAAGAGTGTCGATTTGGTGGACGTGAAGCCGGGGCAGGGGCTGTGAGACTGGTGTTGACCCTTTTCGCCATGGTGCTGATCGGCAGTGCCGCCGTGGCGCAGGCGTTGCCGGTGAAGACCTATCGCGAGATCAAGGCGTGGAAGGGCGACCGGGTGACAGTGGTGGCGAGCGCACCGGGCGAGGCCTTCACGCTGGTATCGGCCCACAAGGAGGCGCAGCGACCCTGGGCGGACGCGCTGTTCGAGCGGAACACGGCAGAGGGCAAGACGCTGGTGCGCCATGCCTACGATTGTGCCAACGCGACCTATCGCTGGATGGGCGAGGCGCGGCGGTTCCGCGACCTCTCGCTCTCCATCACCTCGATGGACCAGATGCGCGACCGGCGGCTCGAGCCGGGGACGGTGGAATATCAACTTGCGCGCTACGTGTGCGCGCTGTGAGGACAGACCCATGGACATAGGACTCTCTCAATATCTGACCGTGGCGGCGATCCTTTTCGTGACGGGGATCTTCGGAATTTTCCTGAACCGCAAGAACGTGATCGTGATCCTGATGTCGATCGAGCTGATGCTGCTGGCCGTGAACATCAACTTCGTGGCCTTCTCGGCCTATCTCGGCGATCTGGTGGGGCAGGTGTTCACGCTGTTCGTGTTGACCGTCGCGGCGGCGGAGGCGGCCATCGGGCTGGCCATCCTCGTCTGCTTCTTCCGCAACCGTGGCACTATTGCCGTTGAAGATGTCAACGTGATGAAAGGCTGAGGATGCGGGGTTTGCGTCTCTTGCGGGTCTGCGCCGTTGCGGTGGGACTGGTGCCGTCGGCGGCACTGGCGCTCTCGCCTTTGCCGCCCTGCGCGTGGGACGCCGAGGCGCAGGCTTTTGCCGACGAAGGCGCCGGCGTGTTTGTGCTGGCGGAAGCCAACGGGTTCGCATCGGGCGCATTCACGGCGCCGGACGGTCGGCAATGGGGCCTTTTGCATCACTGCCCGACGGACAAGTATCTGCTGTTCGTGACCGAAGAGGCCGACCATGACGCGGTGTGGGAGCGGTTCCGTGCGCTGTTGGAGACGAGCGTGCCGGTGACGATGCCGGAGATCGGTGTCGATCTGGCGCTGCTGGGCGCCGGGGTGCGACGCGGGCAGGGGGATATCGGCAATTGCGATTGCGAACATCTGGGGTTGGTGAAATGAGTGCCACCGACCGGACCGCGGGCCAATCCGGGCCCAAGAAGACGATTTGTGGCCTGCGCCGCACGAAGACAGACAAGGAAGGCTGACCCATGCCCACCATTATTCTGTTCGCCCCGCTAATCGGCGCATTGATCTGCGGCTTCGGCCACAGGTTCATCGGCGAGAAGGCGGGCATGGTGGTGGCGACGTCACTGATGTTTCTTTCCTGCCTGCTGTCCTGGGTGATTTTCCTCGGACCGCACGGCGACAGCGACACGAACAGCCTGTTCACGTGGATCCGCTCCGGCTCGCTTGACGTCGACTGGGCGATCCGGCTGGACACGATGACATCGGTGATGCTGGTGGTGGTGACCAGCGTCTCGGCGCTTGTGCATCTTTATTCCTTTGGCTACATGGATCACGACCCGCAGTGGAAGGAAGGGGAGAGCTACAAGCCGCGGTTCTTTGCTTACCTGTCGTTCTTCACCTTCGCGATGCTGATGCTGGTGACGGCGGACAACCTGTTGCAGCTTTTCTTCGGCTGGGAGGGCGTGGGTGTCGCCTCCTACCTGTTGATCGGCTTCTATTACCGCAAACCCTCTGCCGGGGCTGCAGCGATGAAGGCGTTCATCGTCAACCGTGTCGGGGATTTCGGCTTCGTGCTGGGTATTTTCGCGGTGTATTACCTCGTGGACAGCATCCAGTTTGACGTGATCTTTGCGGCGGCACCGGATCTGGCCGCGACGACGTTCAACTTCCTCGGCTACGAGGTGAACGCGGTCGAGACGATCTGCGTGCTGCTGTTCATCGGCGCGATGGGGAAATCGGCGCAGCTTTTCCTGCACACCTGGCTGCCGGACGCGATGGAAGGGCCGACGCCCGTTTCCGCGCTGATCCATGCGGCGACGATGGTGACGGCGGGCGTCTTCCTCGTTTGCCGGATGAGCCCATTGTTTGACTATGCGCCGGGTGCGCTGACGCTGGTGACGGTGGTGGGGGCCTCGACTGCCTTCTTCGCGGCGACGGTCGGGCTGGTACAGAACGACATCAAGCGCGTGATCGCGTATTCGACCTGTTCGCAGCTCGGCTACATGTTCGCCGCCGCCGGTGTGGGTTTCTATCAGGCCGCGATGTTTCACCTGTTCACCCACGCGGCGTTCAAGGCGATGCTGTTCCTCGGCGCGGGTTCGGTGATCCACGCGATGCATCACGAGCAGGACATGCGGAACTACGGCGGCCTGCGCAAGAAGATCCCCGTGACGTTCTGGGCGATGATGATCGGGACGCTGGCGATCACCGGTGTGGGCATTCCGTTCAGCTATGACCTGTTTCACCTGCCGATCGGCTTTGCCGGGTTCGTTTCCAAGGATGCGATCATCGAGGGCGTGTTTGCCGGACATTCGACCTATGCATTCCTGATGCTGGTGACGGCGGCGCTGTTCACCAGCTTCTATTCATGGCGACTGATCTTCATGACCTTCTTCGGGGAGCCGCGCGGCAATGCTGAGACGCATGATCACGCCCACGAGAGCCCGAGGGTGATGACGATCCCGCTGGTGGTGCTCGCGGTCGGGTCTGTCCTGTTGGGGATGGTCTATTACAAGTCGTTCGTCGGCGACAAATCGGAAGCGTTCTTCGGACCGTCGATCCACGTGGCGGGCGCCGGTGAGCATGCTGCCGAAGCCGGTGGCGACGCAGGGTCGGCGGATGACCATGCAGAAGCTACGTCTGAGACGACCGAGGCGCCGCTACTGGACGAGCAGGTGATCGAAAGCGTAGAGCCGGCCGGCGAGGCCGTTGCAGCGGAAGCGCATGGTGACGAGGCGGCGGCGGATGACCATGGCGGCGAGGCCGCACATCACGGCGACAGCGGCGTGGTGCTGCATGACTATCACTACGTGCCGAACTGGGTGAAGCTGGCGCCGTTCCTAGCGATGCTGATCGGGCTGGCAGGTGCCTATTATGCCTACATCCTGAAGCCGGAAGTGCCGGGCCGCTTCGTGGCCGGCAACCGCGGCCTCTACAACTTTCTGCTGAACAAGTGGTATTTCGACGAGGTCTACAACGCGGTGTTCGTACGCCCGGCGATGTGGCTGGGCCGGTTCCTCTGGAAGAAGGGTGACGGCGCGACGATCGACGGCGGCATCAACGGGCTGGCAATGGGGATCATTCCGTTCTTCACCCGGCTCGCGGGCAAGGCGCAATCGGGCTACCTGTTCCACTACGCGTTCGCGATGTTCATCGGGCTCGCCGCAATTCTGACCTGGATGATCGTGGGGAGGGCCGGCTGATGGACCTGCTTCTTTCGCTTGTAACCTTCCTGCCGCTGATCGGTGCCGGTGTTCTTGCCTTCTTTCTGAAGGGCGAGGATGCGGCGGCGCAGATGAATGCCAAGCGGCTGGCGCTGTTCACCACCGCCGCGACTTTCCTGATCTCGCTGGGCATTCTGGCTGAGTTCGACGTTTCCGACCCCGGTTTCCAGCTGGTGGAGGAGGCCGAGTGGTTGGGCGGCTTGACCTACAAGATGGGTGTGGACGGCATATCCGTGCTGTTCGTGATGCTGACGACCTTCCTGATGCCGATCGTCATCGGCGCATCGTGGAATGTCACGCATCGCGTCAAGGAATACATGATCGCATTCCTGGTGCTTGAGACGCTGATGATCGGCGTGTTCTGCGCGCTGGACCTCATCCTGTTCTACTTCTTCTTCGAGGCCGGGCTGATCCCGATGTTCCTGATCGTGGGCATATGGGGCGGCAAGGACCGCATCTATGCCTCGTTCAAGTTCTTCCTCTACACGCTGCTTGGGTCGCTATTGATGCTGGTGGCGATGCTGGCGATGTATTTCGAGGCTGGCACGTCCGACATTCCGCGGCTGCTGGCGCATGATTTCGACAGTTCGCCGATAACGGTGTTCGGCTTCCACATCATGGGCGGTATGCAGATGCTGCTGTGGATCGCGTTCTTCGCCAGCTTCGCGGTGAAGATGCCGATGTGGCCGGTGCATACGTGGCTGCCGGATGCGCATGTGCAGGCGCCGACGGCCGGATCCGTCGTGCTGGCGGCGATCCTGCTGAAGATGGGCGGCTACGGGTTTTTGCGGTTCAGCCTGCCGATGTTCCCGGTGGCATCCGACATGATGGCGAATTTTGTGTTCACGCTGTCGGTGGTGGCGATCATCTACACGAGCCTCGTGGCGATGATGCAGGAGGACATGAAAAAGCTGATCGCCTATTCCTCCGTCGCGCATATGGGCTTCGTGACGATGGGGATCTTTGCGGCCAACCAGCAGGGGGTGGACGGGGCGATCTTCCAGATGCTCTCTCACGGTTTCATTTCCGGTGCGCTGTTTCTGACGGTCGGCGTGATCTACGACCGGATGCACACGCGCGAGATCGACGCCTATGGCGGGCTTGTGATCCGGATGCCGGCATTCGCGCTGATCTTCATGCTGTTTACCATGGGCAATGTGGGCCTGCCGGGCACCAGCGGGTTCGTGGGCGAGTTCTTGACGCTGGCGGGCGTGTTCCAGGTGAACACGATGGTGGCACTGTTCGCCGCGACTGGCGTGATCCTGAGCGCGGGCTATGCTCTTTGGCTTTATCGCCGGGTGGTGTTCGGCGACCTGATCAAGGAAAGCCTGAAGCAGATCACCGACATGAACGGACGCGAGAAACTGCTGTTCGCGCCGCTGGTGGTGATGACGATTTTGCTGGGCGTATATCCCTCGCTGGTGCTGGACGTGATCGGGCCGAGTGTATCTGAACTTGTAGAGAACTATTCCGCTGCAGTGGCCGAGGCCGCGACGCAGGTGGCCGAAACCGAGGGGCACTGAGATGCTGGGCGATGATCTGAACGTTATCCTGCCGGAGCTGGTGCTGGCGGTCTATGCGATGGCGGCGCTGATGTTCGGCGTATTCTCGAAGAACGAATTGCAGGCCTCGCGCACGGTGATGTGGGTGACTGTCGGCGTGCTGACGATCCTCGGAGCCTGGGTCGCGGTATCACCCTCGGATGCGCGCACGGCGTTTGGCGGTACCTTCGTAAGCGACAACTTCGCGCATTTCGCCAAGGTGCTGATGCTGTGGGGTGCGGCTTCGATGCTGGCGCTTTCCATGGTCTACCTTGAAAAGCACAAGCTGATGAAGTTCGAGTTCCCGGTGCTGATCTGCCTGTCGGTGACCGGCATGATGCTGATGGTTTCAGCGGAAGACCTGATGGTCATGTACCTGGGGTTGGAGTTGCAATCGCTGGCGCTGTACGTCATCGCGGCGTTCCGGCGGGACAGTCTGCGCAGTACCGAGGCGGGACTGAAGTATTTCGTGCTCGGCGCGTTGTCGTCGGGGCTGCTGCTGTACGGGGCAAGCCTTGTCTACGGCACGGCCGGAACGACCGAGTTCGCAGGGATCGCGCAGCGGGTCGGCGAGGGCGAACTTTCGCTGGGGATGCTGATCGGGCTGGTGTTCCTGTGCACGGGTCTGGCGTTCAAGGTCTCGGCCGCGCCGTTTCACATGTGGACGCCGGATGTCTATGAGGGAGCGCCGACGCCGGTAACGGGGTTCTTTGCCACGGCGCCGAAAGTTGCGGCGGCGGGCATGTTCGCCCGCGTGGCGCACGATGCCTTCGGTAGCGCGGTGTCGGACTGGAGCCAGATCCTCGCGTTCCTGTCGGTGGCGTCGATGTTCCTCGGGGCGATCGCTGCCATCGGGCAGCGCAACATAAAGCGGCTGATGGCCTATTCGTCGATCAGCCACATGGGCTTTGTGTTGATGGGGCTGGCGGCCGGAACGGCGGCGGGCGTGGAAGCGATGCTGATCTACCTTGCGATCTATGTGGCGATGAACATCGGGGTCTTTGCCTTCATCCTGAACATGGAACGGGACGGAACGGCGGTGATGGATATCTATGCGCTCGGCGATTACAGTCAGGTGTCACCACGGCGGGCCGCCTGCCTGGCGGTACTGATGTTCAGCCTTGCCGGGCTGCCGCCGTTGCTGGGCTTCTGGGGCAAGTTCTTCGTGCTGTCGGCGGCGGTGGATGCCGGGCTGGCGTGGCTGGCTGTGGCTGGGGTCATCGCATCGGTGATCGCGGCGTTTTACTATCTGCGTATCATCTACCTGATGTATTTCGGCGAGGAAACGCAGCGTCTGACCGGCAGTATGCCGACGATGCACTGGGGCTTTCTGGCCGTTTCGGCGGCGGCGATGCTGCTGGGAATGATCAACCTGTTCGGAATCGAGGGCGCCGCCGAGGCCGCTGCTGCGGCGCTCGTCAATTGACCTGGCCAAACAGCGTCGGACGGATCATCCTCGAACAGGTCGACAGCACCAACGCGGAGGCCGTGCGGGCACTGACGCTGGGCACGCGGGCACCGTTCTGGCTGATGGCGCACCACCAGACGGCGGGGCGTGGCCGCGGCGGGCGACCGTGGTCGGCAAGGGCCGGAAATTTCTTTGGTACGCTGATGATGGAAGTGCCGCAGGGGCCGCAGGCGGCTGGGCAACGCTCCTTCGTGGCGGCGCTGGCGCTGCGCGACGTCGTGGCGGGGCTGGTACCGGATACGATGGCGTTGTCGCTCAAATGGCCGAATGACGTACTGCTGATGAACCGCAAGCTGGCCGGCATCCTGCTGGAGAGCGAAACGGTGAAGGGGCGGCTGATGCTTCGGGTTGGCATCGGCGTCAACCTGGCGGCAGTGCCGGAGCAGGCGGAATTGGAGAGCGGAGCGCTGACACCGGTTCATCTGGGCGGGGTGATCGGGCCCGAAGCGTTTCTCGACCTGCTGGCCGCAGCCTTTGCGAAATGGGACGACACGCTGCTGCGTGAAGGTTTCGCGCCGATCAGGGCCGCATGGCTGAACCACGCGGCGCGTCTGGGAGAGCCTATTCGCGCCCGACTGCCGGGGCAGGAACTGCACGGCACGTTCGAGACGGTGGACGAGGGCGGCGCGCTTGTTCTAAACACGGCCAAGGGGCGGATGAGCCTGCCCGCCGCGGACGTTTTTTTCTGAGGGGGCAAGCGGATGCTTCTGGCAATTGATGTCGGCAACACCAATACGGTGTTTGCCCTGCATGACGGTGAGAAGACCGTGGGTTCATGGCGCTGCCTGACGACCCATGGCCGCACGGCGGATGAGTATTACGTATGGCTGAAGAGCCTGATGCAACCGCACGGGCTGATCCGCGATGTTTCCGACGTGATCATCTCCAGCGTCGTGCCGCAGGTTGTCTTCAACCTCCGTGTCTTGTCGGACACCTATTTCCACACCCGGCCGATGGTTGTCGGCAAGCCCGAGGTGGAGTTGGGCGTGCCGGTGCGGGTGGACAAGGATACCGTGGTCGGCGCGGACCGTTTGGTAAACACGGTGGGTGCGTTCGACCGGTATGGCGGCAACCTGATCGTGGTGGATTTCGGCACGGCGACGACATTCGACATCGTTGGCGCGGACGGCGCTTACGAGGGTGGCATCATCAGTCCGGGGGTGAACACCTCACTTCGTGGACTTTCGGAGGCGGCGGCGGCACTGCCCTATATCGACGTGACGAAACCGGAACGGGTTGTCGGCACCAATACACGGATGTGCATGCAATCGGGCATCTACTGGGGATATGTCGGCCTGATCGAGGGCCTGTGTACCAGAGTGGCGCAGGAACGGGGTGAAGCCATGAAAGTTATTGGCACCGGCGGACTTTCCACCCTATTTGACCAGGGAACCAACGTTTTTGATCACCTTGACAGTGATTTGACAATTCACGGGCTGGTATTGATCCATGCCCGCAACAAGAAAGAAAATTCATGAGCAGTAAAGACAAGCTGACCTACCTGGCGCTCGGCGGCGCAGGCGAGATCGGCATGAACATGTATGTGTATGGCTACGGTCCGGTGGGCAAGCAGCGGTTCATCCTCGTCGATGCGGGTGTGACCTTTCCCGACATGGAGAGCACGCCGGGTGTTGATCTGATCATGGCCGATCCGGCGTTTATCGCCGAGCGTGCCGACCGTCTGGAGGCGATCTTCATCACCCATGCCCACGAGGACCACGTGGGTGCCATCGGCCATCTGTTGCCACAATTGCAGGCGCCGGTGTATTGCCGGGCCTTTACCGGGCTTATCGCCGGCAACAAGCTGGATCGCGCGGGGCAAGACCTCAACCAGATCCACGTGGTCGGCGCGTGGCCGGAAACGGTGACGGTGGGGCCGTTCGAGGTGGGTTTCCTGCCCGTCTCCCACTCCATCCCCGAGGCTTCCGGGCTGGTGATCGACACGCCTGCGGGCCGGATCGTGCATACCGGTGATTTCAAGCTGGATCCGTCGCCGCTGGTCGGCGACCCTTATGAGCCGGCAGTGCTGGAGAAGATCGGCGCGGCCGGAGTGAAGGCTCTGGTGTGCGACAGCACCAACGTCTTCTCGCCGCATCCGGGTCGGTCGGAAGCCGAGATCAGGCCGGCCATCGAGGCGCTGATGAAGGAAGCGAAGGGCATGGTGGTGGCGACCACTTTCGCCTCCAACATCGCGCGGCTGAAGACATTGGCGCAGGCTGCGCATGCTTCCGGGCGCACCGTAGCCGTGCTGGGACGGGCGATGAACACGATGATCCAGGCCGGGTTCTCTTCCGGTGTGCTGAAGGATTTTCCGCCGATCGTCGATGCGCGGGATGCCGATGAGGTTCCGCGGGCGCAGCTTTTCGTCCTCGCGACGGGCTCGCAGGGCGAACGGCGGGCGGCTTCGGCACAGCTTGCCGGTGGCAGCTACATGGGGCTGAGCCTGAAGGAGGGCGACACGTTCCTGTTTTCCTCCAAGACGATTCCCGGCAACGAAGTGGGCGTGGCGCGCATTCTCAACCAGTTGTCGGAGGCCGGGGTGGATGTGATCGACGATTCCTCGGGCCTCTATCACGTGTCTGGCCACGCCAACCGGCCGGACCTCGCCAAGGTGCACGAGTTGCTGAAGCCCGCCAATGTCATCCCGATGCACGGCGAGCACCGCCATCTGCGGGCGCATGTGGCACTGGCGGCGGAGCGGCAGATACACGGGGTAATCGCGCCGAACGGCACCGTTGTCGATCTGACGGGCGACACCGCTGCGATCATCGACCATGTGGAAACCGGCCGCGTCTACCTGGACGGGGCGCAACTGATCGGTGCGATGGACGGCATTGTCCGCGACCGAATTCGCATGGCGACGCGGGGGCACGCCATTGTCTCGGTGATGCTGGAGGCGGACGGCTCTCCCATCGGGGGGGCCTGGGTGGAGACGCTGGGCCTGCCGGACGGCGACCGCGAGGAGATCGGGGCGTTGCTGGAGCGGGCGCTGGAGGACGCGCTCGGCAAAGCGGCATCACGTGTGCTGGACAGTGACGAGGCGCTGGAAAAGCTGATCGTCAAGACCGTGCAGAGCGAGGGGCAGAACCGGATCGGGAAAAAGCCGCTGGTAACGGTGATGATCAACCGGTTCGACGAGGAATAGGCATTCCGGGGGGCATTCTTTGCCCTCCGCGTGATGCGTGTGCAGGCCGGTGGCCCAAGGTTCGAGTGCTGCAACAAATGCAAAAGGGCGGGATTGACCCGCCCTTTTTAGTTTGTCCGTAGCTAACGGTTACTCCGGCGCAGCGTCCGGCGTGATGTTTTCGATCACAGCGGCGGCTGAAGCGCGCTTGCGCGGCTTGCGGGCCGGTTTGGCGGGAGCTGCCGCTTCCGCCGTGGTGGCTTCGGGCGCCGGCTGCTGAGGTTCGGCATCTGTCGCGGCGTCGGTGCCCGGGCTCTCCGGTGCGGTTTCCGCTGCCAGCACTTCCGGTGCGGGTTCGGACGGTTTCTCTGCCGCCTTCGAGCTGGCGCGCTTGCGCGGTTTGCGAGCAGGTTTCTTCGGCTGCTCCGCCTCGGCTTCCGGGACAGCGTCGGCTTTTTCGGCGGGCGCGGCATCTGCCGCCACATCAGGTTCGGGCGATGCGGGTTCATCCGCCACGTCAGCCTGCGCGGTTTCGGCGGGCTCTTCCTGCTTGGCCTTGGGTTTGCGCGGACTGCGCTTGCGTTTGGGCTTCTCGGCCGGGGCGTCGACTGGTGCCGCCTCTGCCTGCGGTTCGGTTTCGGACGGCGGGCTTTCCTCCGGCTCCACCTCTCGTTCGCGGTTGGTTGCGGCCATCAGTTCGCTGACACTGAAACTCTGCATCAGGAAGGCTGGCATGTGATCGCCCATGCCGACGACACCGCTGCCCTGACCGCCGGGCCGGCTGCCGCTGCGACGGCCTTCGGAGCGGCGACGTTCCTGCTTCTCCGGCTGTGCCGGGGGAGCTTCTTCCTGTACCTCCGGCTTGCTGCGGCTGCGGGACCGTGACCGGGATTTGGCCGGTTTCGGTGTTTCCTCGCCCTCAGCCGGGTCGGCCTCCACCGTGGTGGCGGCAAGGGGGCTGGGTTTCACGTCGATCTTCTTGCTGACGAGCTCCTCGATCTGTTCGAGATATTTTTCGTCATGGGGAAGGCAAAGCGTGATTGCCTTGCCGGCACGGCCGGCGCGACCGGTGCGGCCGATACGGTGGACGTAATCCTCCGAATGGGTCGGCACGTCGTAATTGAAGACGTGGGAAACGGCGGGGATGTCGAGCCCGCGGGCGGCGACATCCGATGCTATGAGCAGGCGCAGGCTGCCATCGCGGAAACTGTCCAGCGTGCGGGTGCGGACCGACTGATCCAGATCGCCATGGATCGGTGCAGCATCCAACCCGTGCTTTTTCAGTGACTTGGCGACGATGTCGACATCGCGCTTGCGGTTGCAGAAGATGATGCCGTTGGTCAGCTTGTCGCCTTCTTCGGCAATCAGGCGGCGCAACACCTCGCGCTTCTCGCTGTCGGAACGGTCGCGGCGGGAGGGTTTGTGCTTGCAGATCCACTGTTCGATCGTCTCGGAGGTCGTGGCCTGGCGCGCGACTTCCACCCGCTCCGGATTCGACAGGAATTCCTGCGTGATCCGCGTGATCTCCGGCGCCATGGTGGCAGAGAAGAACAGCGTCTGACGGGTGAAGGGGGTAAGCTTGAAGATGCGTTCGATATCGGGAATGAAGCCCATGTCGAGCATCCGGTCGGCTTCATCGACGACCATGATCTGAACGCCGGTGAGCATGAGCTTGCCGCGCTCGAAATGATCGAGCAGGCGGCCGGGCGTTGCGATGAGGACATCGACGCCGCGGTCGATCAGACGATCCTGATCCTTGAACGAGGTGCCGCCGATGAGCAGGGCCATCGTCAGCTTGGTATGCTTGGAGTAAATCTCGAAGTTCTCGGCGACCTGTGCGGCCAGTTCGCGTGTTGGTGCGAGGACAAGGCTGCGAGGCATGCGTGCCCTGGCGCGGCCCTTGGACAACATGGTGATCATCGGCAGCGTGAAGCTGGCGGTTTTGCCGGTGCCTGTCTGGGCTATGCCGAGGACATCGCGGCCGACGAGGGCGTGGGGGATGGCCTGTGCCTGGATGGGCGTCGGCGTTTCGTAGCCTGCTTCGGCAACGGCTTGAAGGACCTTCGGGTCCAGGTCCAGATCGGAAAATTTCGTCATGTAAGTCCGTAATAGTTGCGGCAATTCAGGTGGCCGCAAGAGGGCTGCGCGGCCCGGGCCCCCGGATTGGGGCCAGTCGTGCGGTTCTATTATCGTTCTTTTACGGCTGCGTCAATTGGAGCGGCACTTGCGGTGCTTTTGGCTTTGCGTGAAGGCCCCCGGCTTGCTAGCAGGCAGAAGACGGGAGTATTGGCCGATGACTGACGAAACACCGAAAGCGCTGCGGGGCATGGCGGAACTTGCCGTCAGCGGAATTCACCACTGGACGGAGCGGACATTCAGCTTTCGCTGTGCCCGGCCCGCGAGTTTCCGGTTCCGGTCCGGCGAATTCGTGATGATCGGGCTGCTGGTTGATGGCAAGCCGTTGCTGCGGGCCTATTCGATCGCTTCGCCTGCGTGGGAGGACCATCTTGAGTTCTACTCGATCAAGGTGGAGGACGGGCCGCTGACATCGCGGCTGCAGCATCTGACCGACGGCGACACGATCCTGATGCGGCCGAAGCCGGTAGGCACGCTGGTGCTTGATGCGCTGCTGCCGGGCAAGCGGCTGTTCCTGTTTTCCACCGGCACCGGCATCGCACCCTTTGTCAGCCTGATCCGCGACCCGGAAACCTATGAGAAATTCGATGAAGTGGTGATTACGCAGACTTGCCGAGACGTGGCGGAACTGGACTACGGCAAGGCTATCGTGGCGGAGATACGCGGCGACGAGATGCTGAGCGAGATCGTCGGCGACAAGCTGACCCATATCGCGACGACGACGCGGGAGGAAAGCCCGGAGATGGGGCGGATGACTGACTGGATCCGAAACGGGCGACTGGCGGCGGCTGTCGGGCCGCTGGATGCGGCGACCGACCGGGTGATGATCTGCGGCTCGATGGCGATGCTTCAGGAGCACAAGGCGCTTTGCGAGGCCGCAGGCATGGTGGAGGGCGCGAATTCCGAGCCTGGCGGTTTCGTGATCGAGAAGGCGTTTGTGGACTGACCGTCAGGCTTCAGAGGATGTCGAAACTCCGGCCTTCGAAAATGTAGATGTCGTGCGGGTCGAGGTCGTCGAGGCCCAGTCCGTCGAAGCGGGCGACATCGCGGATGAAGTTGCCGGCGGCGTCGACACCGCGTCGGGAAATGATGGCATCGCCGTCGGCGGCCTCGCGAAAGTCGATGCGCACGCCATCAAATGCGGTGGGATTGTTTTCCTCGAAAAATACGTTTTCTCCGAAACGGTCAGCGATGCTCTCGGCGGAATTTCCGCCGCCGGTGAACTGGGTGAAGTAGAGCCCGTCGGTTCCGACTTCGAAGTCGGTGATGAAGGCATATGCGAGGTCACGGCCGTCGGTGCCGTTGATCTGCCAGCTTGAGAAGAAGAAATCATCCGCGCCCGCGCCGCCGATCATGCGGGCGGAACCCATGCCGACTTCCAGCCTGTCGTTGCCGTTGCCGCCATTGAGGGTGGCGCGATCAACTGCGGAAAAAAGCGTGTCGTGGCCGTTGTTGCCGAAGGCGATGCTGCGGGAGCCGTCGTTATTGTCGAGGGGATCGACGAGGCCAATCATGTCGTTGCCGGCACCGCCGCGGAAGCGGCCAAGCCCGGCCATGATGTCTGCGCCCGGGGTGACGGAGAAGACTGCCGCCCCCGGCATTTCGCTGCCATAGGTGGCGGGCAGGGGGGTGGTGGCGAGATAGTCGGAGATGCCGAAATTGCCGGTGGGGGAAAAGAAGTCCCCTTCCAGCGTGAAACTGGTGAGGGTGGCACCTGCATTCTCCACACTGAGCGTGGTGGTGGATTCGCCGTCGATGGTCAGAACTGAAAGGGTGCCGGTGCGGCCATCATCCATCGTGAACGCGACAAAATCGGTGAACGCGAAGAGGATGTCATCGGGTGTGGTATTCTCGATGTCCGCAAGGATGTCGCCGAGATTGTATGGGCCGGAGATCTGGATGGCTGGCATGTTCTTCCCCTCATTACTGTTACATTTTTGGGGATATTAGAGCAGTTTGGCCAGTTTCGGGCAGAAAATTGCGGCAGCGGCCACCCGCCGGGAAGGATGATTTCATCGATCCCGACGCCTCGTCAGTTGGGTATGCCGGTCGTCAGACCATCATCTCTTTCGTGGCCGTCAGCTTGATCTCCGGATAGTCGCGCTCCACGCGGTCGATATCCCATTGCAGGCGGGTCATGTAGACCGGGTCGCCGTCGTGATCCTCGGCGATGTGGCCCTTGTTGGCCTTGACGAAGGCATCGACTTTGGCCTGCGGGCCAGAGAGCCAGCGGGCGGAGGTGAACTGGGTGGGCTCGAAGCGGACGGGGATGCCGTATTCGAGCTCGATGCGGGAGGCGAGCACTTCAAATTGCAACTGGCCGACGACGCCGACGATCCAGCCAGAGCCGATGGTGGGTTTGAAGAGCTTGGAAGCGCCTTCCTCGGCAAATTGGGTAAGCGCTTTTTCGAGGTGCTTGGCCTTCATCGGATCCGTTGCGCGGACGGATTGCAGAAGCTCGGGCGCGAAGGAAGGGATGCCGGAGAAGTGCAGTTCCTCGCCCTCGGTCAGCCCGTCGCCGATGCGCAACTGGCCGTGGTTGGGGATGCCGATGATATCGCCGGCCCATGCGTCCTCGGCCAGTTCGCGATCGTTGGCGAGGAAGAGGACGGGGTTGGAGATGGCCATCGGTTTCTTCGAGCGGACATGGGTGAGTTTCATGCCGCGCTTGAAGTGGCCGGCGCAGAGGCGGACGAAGGCCACGCGGTCACGGTGTTTCGGGTCCATGTTCGCCTGAACCTTGAAGACGAAGCCGGAAACCTTTGTTTCATCGGGAGAAATCTGGCGTTCCTGCGCGGGACGAACCTGCGGCTCGGGGCCATAGTCGCCGATGCCGGTCATGAGTTCCTGCACGCCGAAGGAGTTGATGGCGGAGCCGAACCAGATTGGCGTGAGGGTGCCGTCGAGGAAAGCTTGCCGGTTGAAGGCGGGCAGAAGCTCGCGGGCCATCTCGACCTCTTCGCGCAGCTTTTCCAGCAGATCGGCAGGAATGTGATCGGCGATTTTCGGATCGTCGAGCCCGTCGATCTTGATGCTTTCGGCCTTCTTGTTGCGGTCGGCCCTGTCCATCAGTTCCAGCCGGTTGTGGAGCATGTCGTAGGCACCGAGGAACTCACGGCCCATGCCGATGGGCCAACTCGCGGGCGTCACGTCGATGGCGAGGTTTTCCTGGATCTCGTCGATGATGTCGAAGGTATCGCGGCTTTCGCGGTCCATCTTGTTGCAGAAGGTGAGGATGGGCAGGTCGCGCAGGCGGCAGACCTCGAAGAGCTTCTGGGTCTGGCTCTCCACCCCCTTGGCGCCGTCGATCACCATGATGGCGGCATCGACCGCCGTGAGGGTGCGGTAGGTATCTTCCGAGAAGTCCGAGTGGCCCGGCGTGTCGACGAGGTTGAACCAGTAGTTGCCGAACTCGAAGGACATTGCGGAGGCCGAGACGGATATGCCGCGATCCTTCTCCATCTGCATGAAGTCCGAGCGGGAGCGACGCGCCTCGCCCTTGGCGCGGACCTGACCGGCCATCTGGATCGCGCCGCCGTAGAGGAGAAATTTCTCAGTCAGGGTGGTTTTCCCTGCATCGGGATGCGAAATGATGGCAAAGGTCCGGCGCCGGGCAATTTCCGGCGGCAGATCGGGAGAGTTATGGGCGCGGTCTAACATGGGCGTGCTATAGCCGGGCCGGTTGGCGGGAGCAAGAATGACTGGAGACTGGACGATGCGGAATTGGGCAAAGGGTCTGGCGGGTGCCATGGCGCTGGGGCTGATCGCACTGGCGGCCGGATGCGGCGGCAATGGGCCGATTGCCGGGACGATGCTGGCCATCGGGCGGGCGCAGGCGGGAATGGCGGCGAAAACCGTGGAGACCCCGAGTGGCACGGTACATTACCTGGAAGGTGGCAAGGGCGAACCGGTGTTGCTGCTGCATGGCATCTATGCGCGCAAGGAGCATTGGCTGGATTTCTCCGAGCAACTGACCGGCCACTACCGGGTTATTGCGCTCGACCTGCCCGGATTCGGGGACAATGCGCCGCTGGAGCCGGGCGGCTACCGGCTGAGCCGTCAGGTGTCGGCGCTGGCGGGTGTGATGGATGCGCTGGGGTTGCAGAGCGCCCACATCGCCGCGAATTCGATGGGTGGGCAGATCGCGGGCACATTGGCGGTGGAGCAGCCTACGCGGGTGCGCAGCCTCGCCTTCATCGGCAGTCCGCTGGGCGTGCGCGGACCAAAGACTACCGCGTTCGAGAAGGCGGTGGACAGGGGACGGGCACCGCTGGTGGTGCGTAGCCTGGAGGATTTCGAGGCGCGCAACGCGGTGTTGTTCCCGGGTGCGGTACCGGATGCACCCGGAGCGATCATCAGGTCGTGGGCGACGGCGGAGGTGGCGCGGGGGCCGCTGAACCAGCAAATCTGGGACGAGGTCGCCAGTTATGACGTGACGCCGTTGCAGTTGATCGCACCGAAAATCCGCCAGCCGGCACTGGTCGTGTGGTGCCAGCAGGACGAGGTGTTCCACCCGAGCGGGGGGCCGGTTCTGGCGGTGGCGCTGCCGAACGCGGAGCTGCAGCGTCCGGAAGATTGCGGCCATGTGCCGATGCTCGACAAGCCGACGCTGACGGGCAAGCTGTACCGGACATTCCTGAAGGGGTTGTGAGCGGCGCTAGGTGACGCCGCGGTTGCCTTCGAGATCGGCGACCTGCGCCGCCCATTCGTGGGCGGGGTCCTCGGAAACGCGTTCGGTGCCTGAACGGCGGTACCAGTAATCGGAGTTGAACCGGTCGCCTTCTATCCAGTGGGCGAGCGCGTGGACGCGATCATAGGCGGGTGTGCCTTCCGCCGTCTGGCAGATGGCATGGGCTTCTTCCCATTCCGGCCCCATGCGCAGACCACCCTTGCGCAGCCACCAGAGCGCCCGCAGGGGCGCTGGAAAATCATCGGGGGGCGTGGTTGCCGAGAAGTCTTCCATGGGGAACTCCGTTTCCATGCAGATTTGCCGATAGATTCGCATGTGGCAAGTGCGGAGTGGGGGGCGTTGACACCGGAGGCAAAGCAGGGATGTTAGCGGCAGACAGAGAGAGGGAGAGCAAAATGGATTTGGGAATTACCGGCAAGCGGGCGATTGTCTGCGCGGCCTCCAAGGGGCTGGGTCGTGGATGTGCCGAGGCTCTGGCCGCCGCGGGTGTCGATCTGGTGATCAATGCGCGGACGCAGGAGACGCTGGAGACGACGGCGGAGGAATTGCGCACCACCCATGGCGTGAGCGTGACGGTCGTGGCCGGCGATATCGCCACGGAGGCAGGGCAGGAGGCGCTGCTGAAGGCCGGGGAGGGCGCCGATATCCTCGTCAACAATGCCGGTGGGCCGCCGCCGGGGATGTGGAGCGAATGGACGCGGGACGATTTTATCAAGGCGCTCGATGCCAATATGCTGGCACCGATCGCGATGATGAAGGGCGTGCTGCCAGGGATGATCGACCGGGGCTGGGGCCGGGTCGTCAACATCACCTCGCAGTCGGTGAAGGCGCCGATTCCGGTGCTGGGTCTCTCGAACTCCGCCCGCGCAGGGCTGACGGGTTACGTGGCGGGCACCAGCCGGCAGGTGGCGCAGCATGGCGTCAACATCAACAACCTGCTGCCGGGCATCCATGCAACGGACCGGGCGATTGCGCTGGATGGCGGTGTGAGCAAGCAGCAGGGCATTTCCGTGGAGCAGGCCAAGGCTCAGCGTGAGGCGACGATCCCGGCACGGCGGTACGGCACGGCAGCGGAGTTCGGGGCGATGTGTGCGTTCCTCTGTTCCCAGCACGCCGGTTTCATCGTCGGCCAGAACATCCTGCTGGATGGCGGCGGTGTGAACTCGACACTCTGATCCACGCGGTGTGCCGGCACCCGGCCGGCACACCCACCCCGGATTACCAGCCGGGTGACGACAGCCTGCGCACGGGCGATCACGCTTGCGTATGGCCGATAGGCGGGGCAGGCGGCGGCAGCTAAGACTTGGCGCTAGACCGGTCTTTCAGGATGCTTCCCCATGACTTTCTTCGCTTCTCCCTACGCCCTTGTCCTGCTTGTGCTGGCGGTGACATTGATCTCCTTTCTGTGGGCACCGCGGCGCGTCGATGCCGATGGGTTCTTCGGCGGTGCCGACCGACTGGGCCGTGCGCCGGGGCTGTGGACACTGACTTTCAGCCAGGTGACGACGTGGATCTTTGCGCGGAGCCTGATGAATGCTGCCATCCTCGGCTTTTACTACGGCATGCCGGGGGCGCTGGCCTACACGGCTTACTACCTGAGTTTCATCACCGGCATGTGGATTGTCGGGCGGCTGCGGATGCGGGGCGCCGGTTCCGTTCAGGAGTGGCTGCGGGAGGAATTTGGGCCGGTCGGCACCGGATGCTACAACGTGGTGGTGGCCTTGCGGCTGATGTCCGAAGTGTTCGCGAACCTGCTGGTGGTGGGGGTGCTTTTCGGCGCGGCGTTCGAGGCCACCCATGCCGGTGAACTGGCGATGGTGGGGATGGCTCTGATCGGGCTGGGGTACTCGGCGATGGGCGGGCTGCGGGCCAGCCTGAGGACGGACGTGGTACAGATGGCGCTGTTTGCCGTGGTTTTTGCCGTGGCGTTCGTGGCGATGGTGACGGGACCGGGATTCTTCGCGTCCGCCGTCATCGTTTCCGGCGGCGTCGCCGGGCCAGGGCCTGGCTGGGCGCTGCTGGCGGTGGCGCTGTTGCAGGTGCTGTCCTACCCGGCGCATGACCCGGTGATGATGGACCGCGGGTTCCTGGCCGATGAGCGGACGACGCGCAATGCGTTCTTGTATGCGTTCTGGATTTCGGCAGCGTTCATCCTCGGCTTCGGCATCTTCGGGATACAGGCGGGGATACTGGCGGGCGAGGGCGAGGCGATGGAGGCGGTCTGGGCGCGGATGTTCGGGCCGTTCGTGCTGTTCTGCCTTAGTGCCAGCCTGATCGTGTCGGCCCTGTCGACGCTCGACAGCGCATTGGCTTCCGCCGCGCGGCTTGCGGTGGTGGAGTTGCGCCTCGGTGCGCGGACGGTGGCGAATGGGCGGATCGCGATGGCCGCGTTCATGCTCGGCGGCGTGCTGCTTTTGCTGGCCGAGACGGAGGACCTTTTCGCCGCCGTCGCGGTGAGCGGCACGGCCTCGATGTTCCTCGCCCCCGTGCTGCTGATCGGCCTCTTTCTGGGCCGGCCCATCCCGCTCTGGTCCTACCTCGTGAGCTTCGCGGCGGCGATGGCGGGGGCGGCGGTGTATTTCTTCGAGGGGAGTGCGGCGGTGGCCTGGCTGTTCGGCGACATGCACAAGTACCTGTTGCTGCTGGAGATTTGCATCATCGTTCTTGCGGTGGGGTTTGGGGCGTGTTTGACTGCCGTATTCGCCGATGGACGTAGATCCAGGAAAGGCTTTTCATGACTCATCGAGCGGCGGGTAAGCCGAATTTCTGGCTATTCGGCTTCTTGCTGGCATTGGCTTTCCTTCTTTTTGAAGGGGCTTTCGGTTTAATGATGTTATCCGGTTCCGGCAGTGTTTTCTCGGTCGCGTTGAACAGCTCTCTGGCCTTGTTGTTTTCCGTCTTCCTTATCGCCTTTCTCGTGGCGGGCCGTCTGCGCCGGCGGCTATCAGAGAGGGAGCTGTGGCGCGTTGCGGGCGCGAGTGCGGCGTTCTCAGTTCTGGGGAACGCAATCATGATTTATTCCATGGAATGGGCCAATTGGGAAATGATGTTCGAACCGGCCGCGATAGTGGCGCTGCTCATATCGTTTGCCGTTCTAGTGGTAGTGGTGCGGGCTACCTTCGGGTTGATCATGCGCATCCGACTGAAGAGCCTCGGCTGCGACTCCTTGGCCGGCGAGATGGGGCCTCCCGGGCGGTTCTGACGGGTGGCGCTGCATCCTGTCTTGCCTTGTTATCGCGTTGCATCATTGCTAGATGCCTGAACCTGACGGAAATGATCGGGAAGCGGCATGGTGCCACGGCTGGAGCTTGAGGATCTGACATGCGTCTTCGACGACGTGGCCGTGGTCGACGGCGTGTCGCTCGGCATTCATCCGGGGCAAGTGACCTGCCTGCTGGGGCCGTCGGGCTGCGGCAAGTCGACGACCCTGCGCATGGCTGCAGGTGTGGAGCGGACGCAGGCGGGCAGCGTGCGTATCGACGGCCGGGTGGTGGCTGACGCGACAACGCATCTGCCGCCGGAGGCGCGGGGCATCGGTATGATGTTTCAGGATTTTGCGCTGTTCCCGCATCTGACGGCGGCGGAGAACGTCGGTTTCGGTCTGGGCCGCAAAGATGCAGGCCGAACGGCGCGTGTACAGGACTTGCTGGAGCGTGTCGGACTGGCGGAAATGGCGGACAAGTATCCGCACCAGTTGTCCGGCGGAGAGCAACAGCGGGTGGCGCTGGCACGGGCGCTGGCGCCGCGGCCCAGTGTGATGCTCATGGACGAGCCGTTCAGCGGGCTGGACAACCGGTTGCGTGACGAAATCCGCGACCAGACGCTGGAGATCCTGAAAGAGGAAGGCGCGGCGGTGCTGCTGGTGACGCACGAGCCCGACGAGGCGATGCGGATGGCCGACCAGATCGCGCTGATGCGCAAGGGGCGGATCGTGCAGGTGGGAGCGCCCTATAATATCTACAACGCACCGGTGGATGCGGAGGCGGCCGGCTTTTTCAGCGACATCAACCTTTTGCACGGCGTCGTTCAGGACTTTTCCACCGACACACCGTTCGGCCAGTTCTTCTGCCCAAATATGCGCGACGAGGCGGATGTGGAAATCATCATCCGCCCCCAGCATTTGAAGCTTGATTTCGACCGGCAGGGTACCGGCCCGCTGCCGACGGCCTCCGACGGGGTGGCGGCGCGGGGGCAGGTGGCGCGGGCGCGGTTCATGGGGCATGAGAGCCTCGTCGAGCTGATGATGGATCACGACGGCTCGATCCTGAAGGCGACGGTGCCGGGGGTGTTTCTGCCGAAGACGGGAACGCCGCTGTGGCTGAGCCTGCGGCGGGACCGGTGTTTCGTGTTCCCCTGCAAGCGCCAGAGCCGGGTGACGAGCCCGTGGCTGAACAGTCCGGCGGCATGATCGTCATACTGACCGGGGCGGGGATTTCGGCGGAGAGCGGGCTGGCCACGTTCCGCGACCTCGGCGGGATATGGAGCCAGGTGCGACTTGAGGAAGTGGCGACGCCCGAAGCTTTCCGCGCCGATCCGGAGCGGGTGCAGGCTTTTTACAATGCGCGGCGGGCACAGGCAGCGCAGGCAACACCGAACGCGGCGCATGTGGCGCTGGGGCATCTGCAGGCGGCGCTGGACGATGACCTGCTGCTGGTGACGCAGAATGTCGATGACCTGCATGAGCGCGGCGGGGCGAAGGCGGTGCACATGCACGGCAGCCTGTTCTCCGCCCTGTGTGGGGAGTGCGGAGCGCGGGAACCGTGGCAGGGAGAACTGGGAAATGGGGAGCGTTGTGCAGCCTGCGGGTTGGAAACGCTGCGGCCGGATGTCGTGTGGTTCGGGGAAATGCCTTACCACATGGAGCGCATTGAAGCAGCGCTGCAAAAGGCTGAGCTGTTCGTATCCATCGGGACGAGCGGGCAGGTCTATCCCGCGGCCGGTTTCGCGGCGCTGGCGCGGGATTGCGGGGCGGATACGCTGGAGTTGAACCTCGAAGCGACGGGCGGCGCCTTTGACCGGGTCGAGACGGGCCGGGCAACCGAGATTGTACCGCTGTGGGTGCAGAAGACGCTGGGGCGACAGGTAAGCGATTGAATCCTGCCCGGAATGACCTTTTAGGGCAGTATTTTTAGGGTTGAGGCACGCTTTGGGGTTTTCCCCGGGCCTTGCAGGCAATACATAGACGAACGATGTGGACGGTTGCGGAGCGGGCCTGTTGTACCCGCGGTGGCCATCAAGGGAGAAACGAAATGCTGAACAATATCGGTTTGCCGGGTATCCTGCTGATCGCGGTTGTGGTGCTGGTGCTCTTCGGGCGCGGCAAGATTTCCTCGCTCATGGGGGAAGTCGGCAAGGGTATCACCAGCTTCAAGAAGGGCATCAACGAGGGCAAGGCGGAGCTTGAAAACGCTGCTGCCGAGGATGCCCACGACGTGACGCCGCACGCGGAAAAAGACAAGGCGTAAAGCCATTTGAAGGCGTAAACTCATGTTCGATATTGGCTGGCTCGAACTGATCGTGATCGGCATCGTCGCGCTGATCGTCGTCGGCCCGAAAGACTTGCCGGGCATGTTCCGCACGGCAGGGCGGTTCATGGGCAAGGCGCGGGCGATGGCGCGGGAATTCCAGCGCAGCATGGAGGAGGCCGCGGACGAATCCGGATTGAAGGATGCGACGAAGGGCCTGAATGATATCGGCGACTTCACGCGCTCTCCGACCAAATCCGCCAGCAAGTCCGCGCAGGATTACGCCAAGAAATTCATGAAGGACGACAAGGCGAAGGCTGGCGCAGACAAGGCAGCGGCCAAGCCGTCGGCGGACGCTTCGGCCCCTGAAACTACGCCGGCGCCGGATGACACGACGCCGACGCCAGACAAGGCCTGATACGATGTCCGCCGCGCACCGCGATGAAACCGGCCTGTTCTGGCAGATGTTTCATATCGTAGCTGCGTTCTCGTTCGCCGGGTTCGTCTGTTTTTTCGCAGCGCAGGATGTTGTGCCGCTTCTGTCCGCGCCATTGGCTGAGGCGATGCCGAACGGCCAGCCGCGGATGGTGTTCACCAGCGTTCAGGACATGTTTTTGCTTCACACGCAGGTTGCGCTGGCGGCCGGACTGCTGGCTGCGGTTCCGGTGATTGCTTTCCACAGCCTGAGCGGTGAAGGCGCGGCTGGGCGGTTCGCGGTGGCGCTGCTGTCTTTGGCATTGTTCGCGGCGGGGCTGGCATACGCACTGAGCATTCATGTGCCGGGTGAGTTTCGTGAGATGATCGAGTTCTGGCCTGGGCTGCCGGACGGACCGGACTTTTCGATGAGAGACTGGACCTCTTACGGGTTGAAGATCGGCATGATCATGGGGCTGGTGTTTCAGTTGCCGCTCGTGATCTATGCCTTTGTGCGGCGTGGTCTGCCTGCCGACCAATCGGCGCAGGGCTGACGGAGAGAATGTGAGTATGGCTGAGCTTTCCGACGACGATATAGATGATACCGCTGCGCCGCTGATCGAGCATCTGGCGGAGTTGCGCACGCGCCTGATCCGGGCGTTGCTGGCGTTTGTCGTGGCAATGCTGATCTGCTTCACCGTGTGGAACCCGGTGTTCAATTTTCTGGCCGCACCGATCTGCGGTGCTTTGGCCGAACGGGGGCAGGATTGTAGCCTGGTGATCATCAAGCTGCAGGAAGGCTTCATGACGGCGATCCAGATCTCGCTGTTCGGCGGGTTCGTGCTGGCGTTCCCCATGATCGGTTACCAGCTCTGGCGGTTTGTGGCGCCGGGTCTGTATCGAAACGAGAAGAATGCGTTCTTGCCGTTCCTCGTGGCGTCGCCGGTGCTGTTCACCATCGGAGCGGCATTCGCCTATTATGTGGTGCTGCCGCTGGCCTTCGATTTTTTCCTGGGCTTCCAACAAGGTGTGACCGCGGCGCAGGAAGCGCCTGTGGTCGGGGAAGAAGCACCCGAGGCCGCCACGGGTGCAAGCATCGCCTTCATGGGATCGATGCAGGAATACCTGGGTCTGACAATCAAGTTCCTGCTGGCTTTCGGGTTGTGTTTCCAGTTGCCGGTGCTGTTGACGCTGATGGGCAAGGCGGGGCTGGTTTCGGCCGACGGATTGCGGGCGACGCGTAAGTATGCGGTGGTCGGCATTCTCGTGCTGGCGGCGGTGGTGACGCCGCCGGACGTGATCACCCAGGTCATCCTCTTTACCGTTGTCTATTTCCTCTACGAGATCTCCATCCAGTTGGTTGTGATGGTGGAGCGCAAGCGAGAAGCGGAATTGCGGGCCTCGGGCTATTACGACGATGAGGAAGAAGAAGAGGCAGGCGAGACGACCCCATGAGCAAGAAGATGCTGCGCCGGATCGCGGAGGCGATGGAACGAGTGAGCCCGCCGCCAGTGGAAGCGCCGAACCTGCGGGGGGCTGATGCTTTCGTCTGGCACACCGATCCGGAACGGCTGGAACCTGTACGGCGTGTGAACCGCGTGCCGATCGAGCTGCTGATCGGCATCGACCGGTCGCGCGATACGCTGTTGGAGAACACGCGGCAGTTTGCCAGCGGTTTTTCCGCCAACAACGTGTTGTTGTGGGGCGCACGGGGGATGGGGAAATCCAGCCTCGTGAAAGCTGCGCATGCCACGGTTGCGGCGGCGGTGCCGGGACTGAAGCTGATCGAAATTCAGCGTGAGGACCTGCCGACCATCGGGCGGCTGATGGACATTCTGCGCAATGCCGAGCCCCGTTTCATCCTGTTCTGCGACGACCTGAGTTTCGACCATGACGACAGCCACTACAAATCGCTGAAGGCATTGCTGGACGGCGGCGTTTCCGGCCGGCCGGAGAACGTGCTGCTTTACGCGACCTCCAACCGCAGACACCTGATGCCGCGCGACATGATCGAGAATGAACGCTCTGCCGGGGTCAATCCGGCGGAGGCGGTCGAAGAAAAGGTCAGCCTTTCGGACAGGTTCGGCCTGTGGCTTGGCTTCCATGGTTGCGATCAGGACCAGTTCCTGGCGATGATCCGCGGCTATTGCACGGCGATCGGCATCGAGATTGACGATGATACGCTGCGAGCGGAGGCCATAGAGTGGAGCCAGACGCGTGGCAGTCGCTCGGGCAGGGTGGCATGGCAATACGTCACCGACCTGGCCGGGCGCCGGGGGATTTCACTGAAACCGGTGATCGGCTGACACTGACCGCTTCTCAAAAGACTTCGCGCACCAGTTCTTCCTGATACTTTGCAAGGCAGCTTCGCGGCACCCATCCGACCTGTCCGGTTTCGCGGCGGCAAAGTATCCAGCCATGGGTCTGTCGCAGGCCGGTGACCAGTTCGCCGGGGATGCAGGTGAGTTCCATGGCCGAATAGGTTTCGCGGGCGACGGTGGTGCCTTCGCTGCTCACGGGTAGGCTGTCCGGCACCCAACCCTCGCCCCCGGCTTCCGAGCGGGCCCAGAGCCAGCGGTGGCCGTCCCACTCGTCTTCCTTGCCGGAAAGTACCAGTTTCTCGCCAACGCGGACTTCTATCGGTGCAGAATAGGTGGCCGTCCAGCCACGGGTGACCGTGTAGTGCATTCTCTCCCCCCATTGGACCCGGCGTGGCGCCGGACTTTTTCAAATATTACCTCAGGTTGTATTTCGAGGGGAGAAATTTGTCCCGTGAACAAAAAAAGACGGCCCTGAGGCCGTCTTTGTGAGGAAATTTTCGGCGATTACTTGCCGAGGGCGCGGGACCACCAACCCTTGCGTCGGGGTTCGCCATCTTCATCGCTGCGGTCATCGGCCTCGGCCGAAGGTGATTCCGCCGGCGTTGCGCCGGCAACGGATGCGATGGTTTCGGCAGAGGATGCGCGTGTGCGTTGCTTGCGCGCCGGTTTGGCAGGAACAGCTTCCGCCATTGCGGGTTCCGGTTCTGCCGAGGGTTCGGGCTCTGTTGCCCGTTCGCTCTGCGGCGCGGGTTCTGCTGCGGGCGCCTCGGCCATGGCGGGCTCCACGGCTTCGGTTGCGGTGTTCTCCGCAGGCTGCGCTGTCTCCTCGCCTTGTTCCACCTGCGTGTCGGTCGTCTCGGACGACTTCTTGCGACTGCGGGAACGGGAGCGGCTGCGGGATTTCTTGGGCTTCTCTTCGTCACCGTCATCTGCGGGAGTTTCGGCAGATTGCTCCGCGTTCTCGGATGCATTTTCCTCGACGGAGGCGTCGTCGTTCTGTTTGCCGTTGTCATCACCGTTGCTGCCCTTGCCGCGACGACGGCGGCGGCGGCGGCGTTTTTTCGGCGAACCGTCCTCGGAGTTGCGATCTTCGGTTTCCCGCTCCTCACTCTGAGAAACCTCCTCGGCCGGGATCTCATCCTCGTCGGGCAGATCGGGCAGGGCGTCGATGACGCCTTCGAGAGTGGCGACTTCCGGAATGACGCGGGAGGCTGTCTTCAGCCGTTCGATACGGTAGTCGGGGCTGACGAGTGACGGATCGCCCTCGACGCGGATCGACAGGCCGAAGCGGGTTTCGATCATCGCCACGTGCTCGCGCTTGGCGTTCAACAGGTAGTTGGCGATACCGACAGGCACGGTGACGACCACTTCCTTGGCGCGGCGGCGGACGCCTTCCTCCTCCAGTTCGCGGAGGATCGACAGGGCGAAGCTGTCATCGGAGCGGACGCGGCCGGTGCCGTGGCAATGCTCGCACGGCTTGGTGGTGGCCTCCAGCATGCCGGGGCGCAGGCGCTGGCGCGACATTTCCAGAAGGCCGAAGCCGGAGATACGGCCGACCTGGATGCGGGCGCGGTCGTCCTTCAACTTGTCTTTCAGGCGCTTCTCGACGGCGGCGTTGTTGCGCCGGTCTTCCATGTCGATGAAGTCGATGACGATGAGGCCGGCGAGATCGCGCAACTTGGCCTGACGTGCGACTTCTTCCGCCGCTTCAAGGTTGGTTTTGAGCGCGGTTTCTTCGATCGAGCCTTCCTTGGTGGAACGTCCGGAGTTCACGTCTACCGCCACCAGCGCCTCGGTCACGTCGATGACGATGTAACCGCCGGAGCGAAGCTGAACCGTCGGGTTGAACATGGCGGAGAGGTAGTTTTCCACCTGGTAGCGCGCGAAAAGGGGCAGGGGCTCGGCGTACTGGCGCACGTTCTTGGCGTGGGACGGCATGAGCATCTTCATGTAGTCCTTGGCCTCACGGTAGCCGCGCTCTCCCTCAACGAAAATCTCGTCGATGTCGCGGGAATAGAGGTCGCGGATCGAGCGCTTGATGAGGCTGCCCTCTTCGTAGATCGGTGCTGGCGCCATCGAGCGGAGCGTGAGGTCGCGGATCTGCTCCCACTGGCGGAGCAGAAATTCGTAGTCGCGCTTGATCTCCGTCTTGGTACGCTTGGCACCGGCGGTGCGGATGATCAGGCCCGCGCCTTTCGGCACGGTGATTTCGTTCGCGATTTCCTTGAGTTTCTTGCGGTCGGTCGCGGACGTGATCTTGCGGGAAATGCCGCCACCACGTGCGGTGTTGGGCATCAGCACGCAATAGCGGCCGGCGAGGGACAGGTAGGTGGTGAGCGCTGCACCCTTGTTGCCGCGCTCTTCTTTGACGACCTGGATCAGCAGGATCTGGCGGACCTTGATGACTTCCTGGATCTTGTAGCGGCGGGCGCGGGGTTTGCGCGGGCGGATCTCTTCCTTGATGTCCTCGGCGCCGGAGGTTTCATATTCCTCGGTCGCGGGAGGGGTCTGGGAGTCGGCCTGATCGTCGCTGGCTTCCGGTGTGTCGGCTTCCGGCTGTGCCTGCTCCTGTGTGTCGGCAGCTTCGGCTTCCGGTCTGGCATTGTTGCCGCCTTCGGGAAGGTCCTCGACCAGTGTGGAGGCTTCTTCGCCCTCCGCATCCTCGTCTACGTTGCCGGTGATGACGTCGTCGGCCGGTTTGGCCTCTGCCGCCTTGCTGCGGGAGCGTGAGCGCGAGCGGGACCGCGACCGGGGTTTCGGCTTCTCTTCCTCGTCCTCGCGGGCTTCCTCGGCGTTGAGAGCGGCCTCCTCGGCCAGCAACGCCTCGCGGTCTGCGACCGGGATCTGGTAATAGTCCGGATGAATTTCGGAGAAGGCAAGAAAACCGTGGCGGTTGCCGCCATAATCGACGAAGGCAGCCTGAAGAGAGGGTTCGACCCTCGTTACCTTGGCGAGATAGATGTTTCCGGCGAGTTGCCGCTTGTTCAGCGACTCGAAGTCGAAATCTTCAACCTTGTTTCCATCCACCACGACGACACGGGTCTCTTCCGTGTGCGTGGCGTCTATCAGCATTTTCATTGGCATTGAACTTGATGCACTTTCTCATCCCGCAACGCCTTCGCGCCCGGTGACCGGGTGGCGACAAGTGATAAGGGATATGACTGGGGAGGAACTCTGCAAGAGCCAAGCCCGTTGCACGGCTGTTCGCCGGGTGCGGGGGGGCTGGCATCTTTTCTGCGCGTTCCATCGCGGTTTATGTCTCCAACGCCTTTTGATGGCGTCATACGGGCCCCGAAAAACACCGGGGAAAATTCGGCGCGAGCGCCGCTTCACACTCTTGCGGGCAATGGGCAGATTTTGATTTCTGCGGACTGCATCGCGAGTGCGACGAATCTGTACAGCCGGCTGGAGAGCACGGCCCACACGGACGTTCTACGCCTGTTCGCGCCGGGAACACAATCGCTTTTTCGCGAGTGTCTGGTGTGCTAAGCTTTGCAAAAGAACGACAAGCGGGCGATGACCCGCAGAGATCGAGCAGAAAATGGGTAAATCTTTCAGATGCTTCGCCGTGACGGCGATGCTGTGCCTCTGGCCGCTGGTGCTGGCGGCCGGACCGCAAGTGCGCCCCGGCTCGGTGACGCTGACGGAAAGTTTCTTCGGTCTCATCCGGCTGGAAATCGGGCTGACGGATCGGGCGGGTTATCGGGTGACTGGTGGTAGATTTGCGCGAGTGGATCTGTCGGTGGACGGCGGGGTGCCGAAGGTGAGCGCACCTGCCGGAATGAGCGTGGTGGCGCGACGCGGGCCGGAGGGTAAGCTGCGGATGGTGCTGCGGACGGGAACTTCGCTCGCCCTGCTGCGTTCAAGCTATCAGGCGACGGCGAACGGGCCGGTTTTACTACTTGAATTCACGCGTCAGGATGACAGCAAACCACAGCACTATTCTGACGAAGGCGATTTCCTGGTGATGCTCGACCCGGGGCACGGGGGGATCGACCCTGGTGCGGTGCGGGCGGGCGTCTCGGAAAAGGACATTGCCCTGAAGTTTGCCGGCGTGCTGGCCGAAACGTTGAGAGATGCCGGGTATTCGGTGGCGATGACCCGCAAAACGGATGTTTTCCTGCGACTGGACGCGCGCGTCTCGGCTGCGCGGGAGGCGGAGGCCGATCTGTTTCTTTCCCTGCATGCAAACACGGTAACGAAGGGCGTAGCCTCCGGCCCGACGCTCTACGTTCTGTCGGGCGAGCCCTCGGACGCGGATGCCGCGGCGGTGGCGGAGTTCGAGAACAGTGCTGATCGCCTGGCGGGGTACGACCCGGCGTCAGGAGAGGATGATGTGACCGATGTGCTGCGGGATCTGGCGTTTCGGGCCGCTGGGGAGGCTTCGCGGGACGTTGCGCGGGAAATCATCGGCAGTCTGTCGCAAAGTGTCGGCGTGATCCGTAGCAGACCCTTGCGATCGGCCAATTTTCGCGTATTGAAAGCGCCGGATATTCCCTCCGTTCTGATTGAACTCGGGTTTCTGGGCCATGCCGGTGACAGGGCGAGGATGCAGGACCCGGACTGGCAGGCACTGGCTGCTACGGCAGTGCGTGATGGTGTCGAAGAATGGCGGGCGGCCGTGACCGGCCGCAACATTGCCAGCGCGGGCCGAGAGGCGCGGAAAGGTGATCGCCGCGGCTTTGACCCGAGTGGCCGGACTGCGGTAGACTGACGTGATAATGACTGATTGGGGCGTGACATGCGCGGACTGCTGAATTTTTTCGGTTTCATCTTCACCTGGCTGTCGCTGGGTGCGATTGCGGTTGCCGTGGGTATCGCCAGCGTTTTCATCTACTACGGCAAGGATTTGCCGGACCATGAACAGCTGGCGGAATACTCGCCCGCGACGATCAGCCGGGTGTATTCCGCCCGTGGGCTGGTCATGGATGAATTCGCGCAGGAGCGGCGCATCTACACACCCGTCGACGAGATTCCCGATCTGGTGAAGCACGCCTTCATCTCGGCGGAAGACAAGAACTTCTACAACCATCCAGGCTATGACCTGCGCGGTATCGTGGCGGCGGTCATGGATGCGGCCAAAGGCGGGCAACTGCGCGGTGCCTCGACGATTACCCAGCAGTTGATGAAGAACTTTCTGCTCGACGGCAGCCGCAACGCCGAGAGAAAGATCAAGGAGATCATTCTGGCGGTTCGGCTGGAATCCACGCTGACCAAGGAAGAGATCCTGGGCCTGTATCTCAACGAGATCTTCCTCGGCCAGAACTCCTACGGCGTGACGGCAGCGGCGCAGACCTATTTTGCCAAGACGCTGGAGGAACTGACACCGGCGGAAGCGGCCTATCTGGCGGCGATGCCGAAGGCGCCCTCGAACTACCATCCGGTACGCCAGAAGAACCGGGCGCTGGCGCGGCGGGATTTCGTTCTGCGGGAGATGTTCGAAAACGGCTATCTCGACAAGGCAAGCTATGAGAGCGAGAAGGCAAAGGACCTTATCACTGTTCAGTCCGGCGATATTGTCTCTGCCCGCAATGCCCTGCCACCGCGCGACTATTTCACCGACGAAATCCGCCGCCAGCTTTCAACGAAGCTGGAGGGGGGCGAGGAGCAGTTGTTTAGTGGCGGTCTGACGATCCGGGCGACGGTGGAGCCGGAATTGCAGGCGGCTGCCGCCGAGGCATTGCGCAACGGGTTGGAGAAATACGATCGCTCTCGCGGAGTGTACCTTGGCCCGCTGGCGACGATTGACCCGGGCCTGCTGACCGACGAGGCAAGCTGGCGCGATGCACTGGCTGACACCCAGGTGCCGCGCGATGTGATCGGCTGGATTCCGTCGGTGGTGCTGGAAGTGGGCGAAAGCGCCGTCCGGGTGGGCATCGAAGGAGTCGACGAGGATGAGGACGGCCATTACCTGACGATGGACGATGCCCGCTGGATCGGCCGCATCCGTGCCAAGGACCGGCCTAGCGCGAAGCCCCAGGCGCCGGGAGACCTGTACCAGGTTGGCGACGTCGTGCTGGTCAAGGCGATCATCGAGGGCGGTGAGTTTCAGCGGTGGTCGCTGCGCCAGATCCCCGAGATCGAAGGCGGCTTCATGGCTATGGATGTCAAGACGGGCCGTGTGCTGGCGATGCAGGGTGGCTTTTCCTACCAGCATTCGGTGTTCAACCGGGCCACGCAGGCGACCCGCCAGCCGGGTTCCAGTTTCAAGCCGTTTGTATATGCCGCCGCGCTGGACAATGGCTATAACCCCAACACGATTGTCGTGGATGCGCCCATCGAGGTGAACACGCCGCAGGGGCTGTGGCGGCCAACCAACTCCTCCAACCGGTTCTACGGACCTGCGCCGCTGCGCACCGGGATCGAGCAGTCGCGGAACCTGATGACGGTGCGGATCGCACAGGATATCGGGATGGAGACCGTCAGTGCCTATGCCGAGCGGTTCGACGTCTACAAGGACATGCCGGCGCTGCTTTCCTACTCGTTGGGTGCGGGCGAGACGACGCTGTTCAAGATGGTGGCGGCCTACTCGATGTTCGCCAATGGCGGCGTGCGGGTGGAGCCGACACTGGTGGACCGGGTGCAGGACCGCAACGGCAACACGATCTACCGGCAGGATCAGCGGGCCTGTCGCCATTGCAACAACGAGCAGGAGGCGCATGACGCCAACCCCTCGACGTTGCCATGGATCTGGAATGATGCCGAACAGGTGATGGACCCGGTTACGGCGTACCAGCTTTCGTCGATGATGCAGGGCGTGGTTGCACGCGGGACCGCCGCCTCCACCGTAGGCAAGCTGGGCGTGCCGATCTCCGGCAAGACGGGGACAACGAACGAGAGCAAGGACGTCTGGTTCGTGGGCTTCACGCCCAAGATTGCCGCGGGTTGCTATATGGGCTTCGACACGCCGCGGCCGATGGGCCAGGGCGCCTATGGCGGCACGATGTGCGGCCCGGTATTTGCCGAGTTCATGGAGACCGCTTTGAAGAACCACGGGTCGTTCAAGCGGCCGCAGCCGCCGGGCACGGTACTGGTTAAGATCGACCGGAGCACGGGTGTGCGGGTTCCGAACTCCGCCAGCGGCGGCAACATCGTCGCCGAGTTGTTCCGTGCGGGTGAAGAGCCGGCTGTCGGTGCCAGCGGGCGCTACATCGATGGTGGCTTTGCCATGAGTTCCAACCTGCCGCTCTACAACGGAGCGAACACGACGCTCCAGCAGGTGACGGTGCAGGGCAAGAAGAAGGTGATCCCTTCCAAGCCGGGTTTCGGGGCGCTGTCTTCCGGCGGGCTTTACTGAAGCCGGCCGCCGTGCCCCTACGCGGCGCGGCGGCATATTCGTGGAAAGCGGTTTCCACTTCCTCCCCATGCCATTACAACACCTGCCACGGACGGGATGACCGCCGGAGCCTGAATTGACTGGACAAGAGTTATGCGCGCCGAGATTGAGAACCATGTTGCCGAAATCGAGAAGTCGCTGAACCTGCTGCGCCAGCGGCTGGACTGGGACACGGCGGAGCATCGGCTGGAAGAATTCAACGCGATGTCGGAAGACCCGGACCTGTGGAATGACCCGGAGCGCGCGCAAAAGCTGATGCGGGATCGGCAGCAGCTTGTCGATGCGATCGAGCGTTATAAGACGCTTGAGAGCGGGTTGAACGACAATGTCGAGCTTATCGAGATGGGCGAAGCGGAGGACGACGAGGAAGTCGTCACGGAGGCCGAGGCGGCGATCACGGCCCTTAGAGAGGTGGCCGCGGCGGCGGAGATCGAGGCATTGCTGGATGGCGAGGCCGATGGCAATGACACTTTCCTGGAGATCAACGCCGGGGCCGGAGGCACCGAGGCTTGCGACTGGGCGCAGATGTTGCAGCGAATGTATGTACGCTGGGCGGAGAAGCGCGGCTACAAGGTAGAGTTGCAGTCGGAGGAGGCCGGCTCCGAAGCCGGGGTCAAATCCGTCGCTTACAAGATTTCCGGGCCGAATGCCTATGGCTGGATGAAGACAGAGAGCGGCGTGCATCGGCTGGTCCGGATATCGCCCTTTGGCAAGGGGACTCGCGAGACGTCCTTTGCTTCCGTGTGGGTTTATCCGGTGGTCGACGATAACATCGAGATCGACGTTAATCCTTCGGACATCCGCATCGACACCTACCGATCTTCAGGGGCCGGTGGCCAGCACGTGAACACGACAGACTCGGCTGTGCGGATTACACACGCGCCGACCGGGATTGTGGTGACGAGTTCCGAGAAGTCGCAGCATCAGAACCGGGACATTGCCATGAAGGCGCTGAAATCACGGTTGTACCAACTTGAGCTGGACCGGCGGAATGCCGAGATCAACGCGCAGCATGAGGCAAAGGGCAGTGCGGGGTGGGGCAACCAGATCCGCTCCTACGTTCTGCAACCTTACCAGATGGTGAAGGATCTGCGCACCAACCACGAAACGTCCGATACCTCCGGTGTGCTAGACGGCGATCTCGACGGTTTCATGGCGGCGACACTGGCGCAGGATGTGGCGGGCAAGAGCCGGAGCGAGGCGAACGCGGAGGAATAGGTCGGCGACCGGCGCGAATAATGAGGTTTTGGCTTTAAGTCAGCGGCTTGTCTGATTGTCCTCGACCGGAATCATGGTGCCCTGAAACGCCGCGACGTGTTTCCGGCCACCACCTGTGCCATCTGCCCAGACATCTGCCGCGACCACGATGAGACGTTTGCCCGCCTTGAGTACGCGGCCTTCTGCGACGGGCCGGACGTTGCCGGGTGCCAAAAGGTTGATCTTCAATTCGGCCGTCTAGACCTCGGCTGAGGGTGGCAGAACACTCAGCGCGGCGTAGCCGGCGGCGCTGTCGCCCAAGGTGAAGATCAGGCCACCGTGGGCGAAACCATGTTGCTGGCGGAATCCGTCAAGCACTGGGGCCGAGATCGTGGCGTGGCCGGTTGACACGAGTTCGAGTTGCGCGCCGATGGAGTTCATCATCGACTGGCGGGCGAAACTGGCCCTGATCTTTCTTTCGATGGCCTTGTCCAGGGGCGGTGGCATTCGATGACGGTCCGGTAAATGTGTGTGTCGGGAACAAAAAAACCGGCCACGAGGGCCGGTTCCGATTGTCGTCTTTAGGCTGCGCCTAGCTTGCGGCCTTGGCCGTCGTGCTGGAAGAAGAAGACGCATTGGACGCGGCTTTCAGCGGATCGTCGTTACGCTGGACGGAGCCTTCAAAATGTGCGCCGCTCTCGATCGCGATGGTCTTGTGCACGATATCGCCTTCCACACGGGCGGTGGAGGTGAGGCGGACCTTGAGACCGCGAACCCGACCGATGACGCGCCCGGTGACGACCACATCATCGGCGACGACTTCGCCCTTGATGGTGGCGCTCTCGCCGATGGTCAGCAGGTGGGCTTCGATGTCGCCTTCGACGTTACCTTCGACCTGAATATCGCCGCTGGTCTTGATGTGACCCTTGATCGTGAGATCGGCAGAGAGCACGGATGGTGCCGGTTTTGCCTTGGGTGCGGACGGGGCCGAAGACGATGACGGCGAAGACGGTGCGGAGCCGGGTGCCGGCGGCGGGCTGCCGGGAGTGGCCGAAGGTTTCGGGGCCGAGGAGGACGTCGCTTCCGGGCCGTCGGAGGGTTTGTTCTTAGAAAACATCTTTCGCCGCCTTTATGTAGGTCATCGGGTTCACGGGCTTGCCGCCAACGCGAACCTCGTAGTGAAGGTGTACGCCGGTACTGCGGCCCGTTGTGCCCATATCGCCGATATGATCGCCGCGTGCAATCCGGTCGCCGACGTTAACATGTATCTTGTTGAGATGCGCGTAAAGGGTTTCGAAGCCGAACTCGTGGCGGATCTTGATCAAATTCCCGAAACCGCTCTGACGGCCGGCAAAAACGACGACGCCTTCGGCCGTGGCGTGTATATGGGTGCCCCGGGGTGCCGCGAGGTCGATGCCGTTATGGGCACGGCGACCGCCGGTTTTCGGGTCCCGCCGGGTGCCGAAACCACTGGTGTAGCGGTGGGAAGCTGAAACGGGCATTGCGTAAGGAACCTTGGTTGCGGCGATCCGCATCAGGTTCATCTTGTCCATCCCCTCCATCACCGCTGCAAAGCGGGCGCTGAGTTCCGGATCGTCGATGTTGCGTGTGCCCATCATGATGGGACCGGTATCCCCGCCAAAACCGCTGTACTGCGGACGCAGGGTGGAAACGAGACTTTCGAGATCAAGGCCGGAACGCTCGAAGACGGATTCCAGCGGCTTGAAGGTCATCTCCACCGCATCCTCCAGATTCGCGACCATCTGTTCCTGGCGTTCCGATGCGATTTGCATCGTCAGTTCCATGGAGGCGACTTCCGTTTCCAGTTTCTCAACGGAGGCGTGGGCGGTATCACGGTCGCGGGTGACGGCATCCAGTGTCGCGGTCATGGTGTCCAGAGTGCGGGCGAGTTCCTCGGCGATGATGTGGTCATCCTCGGAATTGCTCAGGGCGGCGATCTGCTGGCGCAGGCTATCCCGTCCCGCCTCGGCAGCGTTGCGGGCCGCGACGGCGTCGCCGAGCTGGGCACGAGCGGCCTCAAGCGCGGACTTCAGATCGCTGCGCGTCTGGGCCACTTCCAGCAGGCTGGATTTCTGGGTTGAGATCGTCTCCATCGCGGCGGCGTAACGGTCCTCGTAGGCCGACAGGGCCGCGAGGAGTTCGTTGCGTTCCTCCGTCAACGCGGCGATGCGCATCTCGTACGCTGTGCGCATGGAATTCTTGCCGTCGGTGGCGCTGGTGCCTTCGAGGGAGTTGAAAGTCAGCAGCGCCGTCGCCGCTACGCTCCACACAAGCACGCCGCAGACAGCGGCACCGGCCAAAAGCTGCGCACTTCGGGAAAATTTCCTTGCGGGAGTGGTCGATGCCTCTCCGCCGGACACAAAACTTTCCTGAAGCGCGGAACCCTGCGCCTGCCCTGAGTGTTCATTCATAAGTTGTATTCACCCTTATGCATCGGTGCGCCACGATTAGTTCGTGGTCACGGTTTACCTGCCTTGCCTGGGCAGCAGTCGTAAATGAGGCGATGCTTTCGTGCAACATCCCGGAACAAGCTTTCGTGAGGGGTAGGCGAAATCTTGCCTATTTTACTTTTCAGCGGCGAGCGGCCAGTAGAAATCCGGCGGCATTCCGGCCTCGGCGCGTTTCTCCACATTGAATGGCGGCTTCAGGGCGCCATGGAAATATCGGCGGACGAGTTCGTGAAACCGGTCCTTTGGATCATGGTCGTGGCGGCCGCACAGGAAGTGAAACCACTTGCTGCCATAGGCGACGTGGGCGACTTCCTCTGCGTAAATGATCTCCAGTGCAGCGACCGTCTCGGTGTCACCCGCTTTCGCAAAGAGGTCGATCATCCCAGGAGTGACGTCGAGCCCACGCGCCTCCAGCACCATCGGCACAACAGCGAGGCGACCCTCTATGTCATCGGCGGTATCGGCGGCGGCCCGCCACATGCCGGCATGGGCGGGCAGGGCGCCGTAGTGGCTGCCGAGCGCTTCGAGCCTGTCTGCCAGCAGGTTGAAGTGTTTTGATTCCTCGTCTGCCGCCTTCACCCAGTCATCAGCGAAGCCGGGAGGCACGGGCACATCCGGAAAACGGGCGACCATGTCCCAGTGCAGGTCAACGGCGTTGAGTTCGATATGGGCGATGGCGTGGAGGATGGCGATACGGCCGGCCAGTGTGCCAGGGCGGCGACGCGGTACATCGCGCGGATCGAGCAGTTTCGGACTGTCAGGGCGCGCCGGGAATTCCGGCGGTGTGGCACGGCCGAGAGGCGGTGCCGCCCCAGCCTCGCGCAATTCCGCCCACGCTGCAGCATGGCGCCGCGAGAGGGCCGTTTTGGCGCGGGCGTCAGCGGTGCCCAGAACCTCACAGGCGGCGGCACGCAGACTTTCCATTACAGCGACCTGACGGCTTCCAGCACTTCTTCGGCATGGCCTGGGACCTTCACCTTGCGCCAGATGCGGGCAATTTTGCCGTCGGCGCCGATGAGGAAGGTCGACCGCTCGATGCCCATATGTGTCTTGCCATACATGGATTTTTCCTTCCAGACGCCATAGCGTTCGCAAACGTCCCCATCCTCGTCCGAAAGGAGGGGAATACCGAGTTCGTGCTTGGCGACGAACCGGTCATGCTTTTTCACGCTATCTTTGGAGATGCCGAATATGACAGCGCCGAGGGACTTGAACTCCGCCGCGAGAGATGTGAAGGCAACTGCTTCCCTGGTGCAGCCTGACGTGTCGTCGCGTGGGTAGAAGAACAGGACGACAGGCTGACCGCTGTGATCCGACAGGGACACAGTTTCGCCACCGTCGCGGGGCAGGGTGATGGCCGGTGGTGTATTGCCTTCTGCGAGTTCGGTGTCAGACATCTGCTGGGGTCCCCGTGGCTTTGGTAGGTATGATGCGCCTTTGGGATATGATGGAACGGCCGTAGAGGACAAGGGACGAGACGCGGTGGTGGCGGAATTGCCTGCAAAGACGCGGAGCGATGCAACGTGAAACAGCTGTGGCGTTTCCCGGCGGATGAACCTGCGCCGCCTCCAAAGCGGCGACGGAGGCGCAAGCTGCCCCTTGGCCCGGCGCTGTGGCAGTTCTTTCTGCGCGAATCCTGTTCCGTTTTGGCAAAGGGGCTGAGCCTTGTTCTGTACCTTGCGCTGTTGTTCGTTCTGGCTGCGGATGGTGAGGAAATCTGGCTGCCGGAATTGCAGGCGCGGCTGGGCAACCGGACGGCAGAGGCGCGCGAAGGTGGCGGCGAGGCACCGGAAATTTCCATCGGCGGAATCGGGTTGAGCTATGGCGCCGAACAGGGCGCGGCCGGGGTGACGCTGAACGATGTCGAGGTCTCGCAGGGCGAGATGGTGGTGCATTTTCCGAAAGTGAAAACCTCCCTCGGGGTGGCGGCGGGACTACAGGGGCAGTTGCGGCCGAAGGATGTGCGGGTCGAGGGGGGAGCGCTGCGGTTCCGGCGGAGCACCGAGGGGTTTGCGGTGGCGGCGGGCAGCGATGCCGAGAGTTTCACCCCCCTGGTGACCGGTGGCGGCGTCGGGTCCGGGCTGGACGTTGCGGGCCTGCTGAAGGTTTTGGGCATGGTCAGCGGCAGGCCGATGCTGTCGGAACTGGACACTGTGGCCTTGCAGGACATCACCATCGCACTCACCGATCAGCGCAATGGTGCGTCATGGGCGACCGAGGATGCGCGGGCGGATATCTCGCGCGACGGAAACCTGCTGCGGGCCAGCCTGCGGGCGCGCTTCGGCGCGGATACGGAAGAGCCTATGGACGTGGCGGTGCAGATGAGCGCGCCCGCAGATGGCGAAGGCGTTTCCGGCGTGCGGGTGGAACTGGAGAATGCGCGACCGGCAGACCTGGCCACCCAGTTCCGGGCGCTGGACTGGATGACGTTGCTCGACGCGCGGGCGACGGGGCATCTGGCGTTGGAATTCAACGCCGATGGCACTGTCGCGGCGCTGACCGGAACCCTATCGCTCGGCGCGGGGCAGGTGGTGCCGCCGGGCGGAGGTGCGATCGGGTTCGACGGTGCAAAGGGGTACTTCAGCTACGATCCCGCGGGTGACAGGATCACGGTCGACAGCCTCGAGGTTGCGACCGCCTTCGGGACGCTGACGGCCAATGGCTCCGTTTACCTTGATCGAGGTGCTGACGGCGCGGTCACGGTGCTGACGGCGCAGATGCAAGTGGGGGATCTGCGGTTGCAGGCACCGGACTTGCCGGTGCCGCTGGATCTCGGCAACGGCACGGTCATGGCGCGGGTGTTCGTTGACCCGTTCCGCATCGAGGTCGGTCGGGCCCAGTTTTCGGAAGGCCTTGCGGCATTGACGGCCTCCGGCCGGGTACGGCGCCGGGACGGGGCATGGGATATTGCCTTGGATGCCGATGTGGCTGAAGTGGCAAAGGCCCGGGTGCTGGAGATGTGGCCGGCAGAATTGCGGCCCGGCGTGCGCCGCTGGCTGTCCAACCATGTTCGTGCCGGGCTGCTGCAGAATGTATCTGCCCATGTGCGTGGTAGCGGCGACGCGCCGGACATCGCGGTTGGTTTCGATTTCGCCGATGCAGAAGTTTCGATCCTGCACACGATGCCGCCGGTGACAGGGGGAGCAGGGCATATCCAGATTGCCGGCGACCGGCTGGACCTGACGCTGACGGCCGGGCGTACCAGCGGCGGAGCGGCGAGCCCGGGTGCGAAACAGATCGACCTTGCCGGCTCGCGCTTTGTAATTCCGGACTTCCGGGAGGAACCGGTACGTGGTCAGGCGGAGTTGACGGGCCGGGGTGAGATCGGTGCGCTGCTGGCGCTGATCGATCATCGGCCGCTGGGCATCCTTGAGCGGCTTGGATGGGATGCCGACATGGCCGATGGGACGGCGGAGGTGACGGCGCGGCTGGAACTGCCGCTTATCCAGGACCTGCTGATCGAGGATGTCCTATACAATGCGGACGCGATGATGACAGGTGTCCGCTCCGACGCGCTGGTACCGGGACGGGAGGTGGCCTCGGAGGCGCTGGCGCTTTCGGTGACACCGGAACGGGCGGAGGTTTCCGGACCAATCCGGTTGAGCGGCGTGCCGATGAACATAGCCTATCGTCGCGACCTGAACGGCAATCCGGGGGGGCAGGCGCGTGTGACGGGCGACATTGCTGTGACAAGGCCGAACCTTGCCGGTCTGGGGATCAATCTGCCGCAGGGTAGCCTTGGCGGCGAGGGCCGAGCGACGTTCACACTTGATCTGGCCGCGAACGCGGCACCTGCATATAGCGTCGCTGCCGACCTGAACGGCGCGACGCTGGCGGTGCCGGCGCTGGGATGGCGGAAGGGTGCGGGCCGATCCGCGCATGTGAACCTCTCGGGCCGGTTGGGTGACAGCCCGACGGTCGAGAGCCTTGAGTTCAGCGGCCCCGATCTTGCGGCATCAGGCGTTCTGACTCTGACGGACGACGGGGTGGCGGAGGCGCGGTTCTCGCGCCTTGCCGTCGGAGGCTGGCTGGATGCGCCGACAGTCTGGCGGCCGGGCGCGGGTGGCGATGTCGTCGATGTCGCCGGTGGCACGCTGGACTTGCGGCACCTGCCGGAGTTTGGCCGCGGCGGCGGAAGTGGTGGCCAGGGGGATGACGTCGGGCTGAAGCTGACGCTCTCTCCGGACACGGTGCGCGTGACCGACAGCATCGCGCTGCGCGGATTTCGCGGCAAGCTGACCGGTGAGGATGGGGGCCGCGGCCGTTTCTCGGCACGAATTAACGGCGGTACTGAAGTGACGGGCGTGGTGCGCGACGGGGGTACGATCTATCTGCAGGCGCGCGATGGCGGGCAGGCGCTGGCTGACGCCGGTTTTATTGACAATGTGCGCGGCGGCACGCTGCGGGTCTCGTTGGAGCCGTTGGCGGGTGGGGTTTACGACGGCCGCTTCTCCCTGCAGGAGGCGCGGGCGGTGGATGCGCCGGTACTGGCAAACCTGTTGGCAGTTTCGAACCTTTTCGGGATGGTGGACCGGCTGGCGGGCGAGGGGATCGGCTTCAACGATGCCCAGGGATGGTTCACGCTTTCCAAGGATTACTTGACCGTGACCCGGGCGCGGGCCGTCGGGGCATCGCTAGGCGTGACGCTGTCCGGCAGCTATGAGATGGGCCGCGATGCGCTGAACATGGAGGGCGTGGTGACGCCAATGTATGCGTTGAACAGCCTGCCGGCCCGCATTCCGCTGCTGGGAAAATTGCTGGGTGGTGGGCGTGACGGCGAGGGATTGCTGGGGGCGAGTTTCCGTCTAACCGGCACGGCGGCGGAACCGGATGTGGCCGTCAATCCACTGTCTTTGCTGACGCCGGGTGCGGCGCGGGAACTGTTCATGACTCGACCGGCGTTGCGACCGGCGGAGTCGCCGTTGCGATGACGGAGCGTCTTTCCGACTACGATTTCGCTCTGCCGGAGGAGTTGATCGCGTTGCGTCCGGCGCGGCCACGGCCATCCTCGCGGTTGCTGGTGGCCGGACCCGAGGGAATTTCGGACCGCGTTTTCAGCGCGTTGCCCGAACTGCTGCGGGCTGGCGATATGCTTGTCTTCAATGACACGCGCGTGATTCCCGGACGGCTGCGCGGATTGCGCACGAGAGAGACCAGGCACGGCAGTGGCGAGGCAGCCATCGAGGTGACGCTGCTGGCGCCGGGGCAGCCGGGCGAATGGCAGGTGCTGGCCAAGCCGGCGAAACGGCTGGCGCCCGGAGATGTGATCCGGTTCGGGGAGGGGTTGTCAGCGGAGGTGTTGGCCAAGGGTGAAGCTGGAGAGGTGAGCCTGCGGTTCAACGTGGACGGCGATGCGCTGGATGCGGCGCTGGACCGGGTGGGCGAAATGCCGCTGCCGCCGTATATCGCCGCGCGGCGGGCGGCGGACGTGGAAGACCGGGAAGACTACCAGACAGTGTTCGCACGTGTTCGCGGCGCGGTCGCGGCGCCCACGGCATCGCTGCATTTCGATGAGGCCCTGCTGGATGAGCTGGAAGCCGGGGGAGTACTGAATGCGCGGGTCACGCTGCATGTCGGCGCGGGAACGTTCCTGCCGGTGAAGAGCGACGACATCTCGCAGCACAGAATGCACAGCGAGTGGGGCGCGGTGAGCGCGGAGGCCGCGGCGGCAATTCTGGCGGCAAAGACGGCTGGCGGGCGGATCATTCCGGTGGGGACGACGGCCTTGCGTCTGATCGAGACGGCTGCGGCCGCGCCGGGCGGGTTCGGAGCCTGGAGCGGGGACACGGACATCTTCATCCGGCCCGGATTTCATTTCGCAATCACCGATGGGTTGATCACGAACTTCCACCTGCCGAAATCCACCCTGATGATGCTGGTGTCGGCCCTGATGGGCAGGGAGCGCATCCGCGACATCTACGCGCACGCTATCGCCGAAAATTATCGTTTCTTTTCATACGGCGACAGTTCGCTGCTTTTGCCGAGAGGCTGAAAACGACTGGCACCTGTCGCTATGCGCAGATAGCCAATGGCCGAATCCACCTAAAGCGGCCCGGAAGGGAAGTTCGATGCTGTTTGTACTTAAGAATTCGTGGGCACTGCTGCTGGGACTGATGCTGCTGATGATCGGCAACGGGTTGCAGGGTACGGTGCTGGGTTTGCGTGGTTCAATTGAGGGCTATAGCGCGGCCACGATGTCCTATGTGATGTCGGGCTATTTCGTCGGCTTCCTGCTGGGTTCCCGTCTGGCGCCGCTGATGATCCGCCGTGTCGGACATGTGCGGGTGTTCGCTGCGCTGGCTTCCCTGATCTCCGCTGCGTTCCTGATCTACGCGGCAGCGCCGCATCCCGTGGTCTGGGCGGCGATGCGCCTGCTGGTGGGGCTGTGCTTTTCCGGTGTGTACGTGGTGACGGAAAGCTGGCTGAACGACAAGGCGACGAACGAGACCCGGGGGCAGGCACTTTCGCTTTACCTTATCGTGCAGATGGTCGGAATTATCAGTGCGCAGGCGATTGCCAACTTTGCCGACGCGGGCGGCTATATGCTGTTCGTCATTATGTCAGTGCTCGTGAGCATCGCCTTTGCGCCTATTCTCCTCTCGGCCAGCCCCGCGCCAGTGTTTCAGACGACCAAGCCGATGAGCCTGATCGAGCTGTACCATGCCTCGCCGCTTGGGGTGGTGAGTACGTTCCTGCTCGGCGGCGTTTTCGCGGGAATGTTCGGCATGGCCTCCGTTTTCGGTACGGAGGCCGGGCTAAGCGTGCCGGAAGTGACGCTGTTCATCTCCATGTTCTACGTCGGCGGTATGGCGTTGCAGTTTCCGCTGGGCTGGGTTTCGGACAGGATGGACCGGCGCTGGCTGATCTTCGGCACGACAGTCTTTGCCGTGATCTCGATGCTGATGGCGCTGCCGTTTATCGGATATTCAAGCACGTTGCTGGTGTTGGCCTTCATCATTGGCGGTTGCGCCAACCCGCTGTATTCGCTGGTGATCGCCTATACCAACGATTTTCTCGAGAGCGACGACATGGCGGCGGCTTCCGGGGGGCTGCTGTTTGTAAACGGGCTTGGGGCGATAAGCGGGCCGCTGGTGATCGGCTGGGCGATGAATTATTTCGGGCCCTACGCGTATTTCGGCTATATTGCCTTGCTTTTTGCGCTGATTGCGGCCTATGCGGCCTATCGGATGACGCAGCGGCCGGCGCCGAACGTGGAGGATACGGCAACCTACACTGCCATCCTGCCGCAGGCATCGCCCGTGGCCATGGAGGTGGCCCAGAACTACGCCGCTGATCAGGCCAGAAGTGACGATGATGTGACACATGACATTCCGGAAAGAAAAAGTGACTTTCCGGCACGGTAGGATTGCTGCACGGTTTTTAGGCAGGCATCTGACTGGAGGTAACTAAGATGCGTATTGAGGCACGAGAGATTATCGATTTCTGGATGAACGAAGTGGGGCCGGAGCGGTGGTACAAATCGTCGGATGCCCTGGACGCGGAAATCCGCACCCGGTTCGAGAGCCACTGGCAGGATGCGATGGCAGGAAAGGCGCAGGGCTGGCAATGTGCGCCGGAGTGCACGCTGGCGCTGCTGATCCTGTTGGACCAGATGCCACGCAACATGTTCCGGGGAACGGACAGAGCCTTTGCCAGCGACAGGACGGCGCTGAAACTGGCGAAGAAGGCTATCAAGGCCGGGCACGACCTCAAGACCGGCCTGCCGGAGCGGCAGTTCTACTACCTGCCGCTGGAGCACTCCGAGAACCTTATGGACCAGGAACAGGGGGTGCGGCTGATCGCGCGTAACCTCGAGAGTGACGAAAACCTGCTTCATGCGCGCGTGCACCGTGAGGTGATCCGCGAATTCGGGCGTTTTCCGTATCGCAACGACGCGCTGGGCCGGAAGACGACGGAGGCGGAGGCTGCGTATCTCGCCGATGGTGGTTACCAGATGACGATGCGCAAGATTGCCGCCTAGCCAATTAAGGATCGGCGATGCTATAATGTTGAGAATGGTTTAACGCTAAACCAAATTCATCTGAGGAGCATTGCCGATGTCTGCCAAATCCTTCGACCTGATCGTGATCGGTGCCGGCCCCGGTGGCTACGTTGCCGCCATTCGTGGCGCACAGCTTGGCCTGAACGTTGCCGTGGTTGAACGTGAGCATGTCGGCGGCATCTGCTTGAATTGGGGATGTATTCCGACGAAGGCTCTGCTTCGGTCGTCGGAAGTGTTCCATCTGATGCACCGTGCGAAGGAATTCGGGCTGAAGGCCGAGGGTGTGGATTTCGACTTCGAAGCAGTCGTCACCCGGTCTCGTGACGTGGCGAAACAGCTCGCCGGCGGCGTGGGCCATCTGCTCAAGAAAAACAAGGTGACGGTGATCATGGGCGAGGCGACGCTGCCGGCCAAGGGCAAGGTTGCGGTCAAGACCGAGAAAGGCAGCGAGGAGCTTACAGCCAAGAGCATCGTCGTGGCCACTGGCGCGCGGGCGCGGGAACTGCCCGGGCTCGAGGCGGATGGTGATCTCGTCTGGACATACAAGCATGCTCTGCAACCGCCACGGATGCCGAAGAAGCTGCTGGTCATCGGTTCCGGTGCCATCGGTATCGAATTTGCCAGTTTCTACAATACGTTGGGCGCTGACACCACTGTGGTGGAAGTCATGGACCGCGTTCTGCCGGTGGAAGACGCCGAGATTTCCGCTTTCGCCAAGAAGCAATTCACCAAGCAGGGCATGAAGATCATGGAAAAAGCCATGGTCAAGCAACTGGATCGGGGCAAGGGCAAGGTGACGGCCCATGTCGAGACCGGCGGCAAGGTTGAAAAGCTGGAGTTCGATTCCGTGATTTCCGCAGTCGGCATTGTCGGCAATGTCGAAGGCCTGGGCCTGGAAGAACTGGGCGTGAAAATCGACCGGAGCCATGTGATCACGGACGAGTTTTGCCGCACCGGCGTCGATGGCCTGTTTGCTATCGGCGATATTGCCGGCGCCCCGTGGCTGGCGCACAAGGCGAGCCATGAAGGGGTGATGGTTGCGGAGCTGATCGCCGGCAAGAACAAGGTGCATCCGATCAAACCCGAAAGCATCGCAGGCTGCACCTACTGTCATCCGCAGGTAGCCTCCGTGGGCTTCACCGAGGCGAAGGCGAAAGAAAAGGGTTACGAGATCAAGGTTGGCCGGTTCCCGTTCATCGGTAACGGCAAGGCGATTGCGCTTGGCGAGCCAGAGGGCATGATCAAGACGGTCTTCGACGCCAAGACCGGAGAGTTGCTGGGTGCGCATATGGTTGGCGCCGAGGTGACGGAACTTATTCAGGGCTATGTCGTCGGGCGGCAGCTTGAGACAACGGAAGAGGACCTGATGGAGACGGTTTTCCCGCACCCGACGCTTTCTGAAATGATGCACGAGAGCGTGCTCGATGCCTACGGCAAAGCCTTGCATTTCTGAGCTGGTTGGGTGATCGGTGCGCCACAGGCAAACTGATCGAAGCAAAGGCCGGAGCGCGAAATGAGCTCCGGCCTTTGCTGTTGACGGGATCAGTCGGGGGGCTGACTCAAGCCACCATCGGCGGTCTGATGCTGCTGTCGCTGATCGAGAAGAAGTCGACCAGTTCGGCCAGCCTGTCGGACTTCTGCTGAAGGCCGGAAGAGGCGGAAGCGTTGCGTTCGGCAAGCGTGGTGTTGTTCTGAGTGATGCTGTCGAGTTCGGCGATCGAGGTGCTGATTTCCTGCACGCCCTTGGCCTGTTCGGTACAGGCGGTTGAAATTTCGTTGATACGATCCGTCAGATCCTTCACCGAGCCCATGATGTCGGCTATGGCGTCGCCGCTGTCACGTACCAGACCGGCACCGTTTTGCACCTTTTCCGTGCTTTCCTGGATGAGTTTGCCGATGTCGGAAGCCGCGTCGGATGATCGCTGGGCGAGATTGCGCACCTCGGCGGCGACGACGGCGAAGCCTTTGCCGCTCTCGCCTGCGCGGGCCGCCTCCACGGCGGCGTTGAGGGCGAGCAGGTTGGTCTGGAACGAGATGCCATCAATCACCGCGGTGATGTCGGCGATGCGGGTGGAAACGTCTTCGATACCGGTCATGGCTCCGATTACTTCCTCGATGATCTTGCGGCCGTTTTCTGCTTTCGAACTGGCATCCATTGCGAGTTCGGTTCCCTGGCTGGCGTTGGTGGCGGTCTGTGTGATCGTGGAGGTTATTTCCTCCATCGTTGCTGCCGTTTCCTCGAGCGTAGCGGCCTGGCGGGCGGCCCGTTCTGAAAGATCTCTCGCGCCGGTGGAGATGCCCGAACTGACGGAGTTGATCTCGCCGGCAGTACCGTTGATATCGAACACCAGTTGCGAAAGCCGTTCCACCATGTTGTTGAGGCTTTGGCGCAGCCCCTCGAACTCATCGGGGAAAGCTTCCGTCAGGCGTACGGAAAGGTCACCGTCGCTGATCTGCTGAAGCGCTGCCTGAACCGATTCGAGCGTGGTTCGCTGGCTGGTGATCTCGATGGCGTATTTCAGCACCTTGACGACCTTGCCTTCCCGGTTGGTGATGGGATTGTAGGTCGCGCTGAGGTCGATTATTTTTCCCGCCTTGTTGATCCGCGAATATGCGCCCACTTGCGGCAGACCCTTGTTCAGGTTGGCCCAGAAGTCAGCGTATTCCGCAGTCTTCGCCTCTTCGGGGAGGACAAACATCCGGTGGTGTTTGCCTACGATCTCTTCGAGGCTGTAGCCCATTGCTGCCAGAAAGCCCTTGTTGGCGTGGCGGATGGTGCCGTCGGCGGAAAACTCGATAACAGCCATGCTGTCATCCAGCGCCTGTAGACGGACAGCATCGTCCACCGAGTGCTTCATCTGGGCTGAGACATCATTGCAGAGAAAATGAATGCTCTCCACCCTGCCGGAAGCGCCCTTGACTGGAAGCGCGTTCATTTCCACCCATATCCGGTTGCCATTCTTGTCGAAGCGGCTGGCGCGTTCCGTGATTGGCTGGCCATCGCAGAGTTTCTGCCAGAACTCGCTATACGCTTGCGAAGAGCCGTAATCCGGCCAGACAAGTTTGGTATGGTTCTTTCCGACGATCTCTTCACGCCCATAGCCGAAACAGTCGAGGAAGTTGTCGTTCACATGTCGAATCTGACCGTCCGGGCTACATTCGTAGGTGATGAACAACGCGTTCATCGCACGCTGGAAATGCTCATCCAACGCACCTTTTGGTGATGTTTCCGTTGTCTTCAGCCTGCCAAACATCGCGCTCTCCAGATTATGAGTTGGCAGCCTTCTAGTTGGCATGGGTAAACGTTTTGTTTCGCGGTGGGTGGGTCTTCAAAACTCTGCTTAAAACTGAAGGTAAATTTTGTCTTGTAGAGCCGTGCGAGGCTTGGATCTGTATAAAGCCAGCAGTTACCGGGATTTACCTCTCTTTCACAGATTGATAGGCTGTGGCTATGAAGATAACCCTGAGACAGCTCGAATACTTTATCATGCTGGCCGAAACTCGACATTTTGGCAGGGCTGCCGAGTTATCCGGTGTCAGCCAACCGGCCCTGTCGGTGCAGATTCAAGAACTCGAAGGACGACTCGGGGCGAAACTGATCGAGCGCAAGGCGCGGCAGGTTGTGTTGACACAGACAGGGCGCGAGGTGTTGCGGAAGGCGCAATCGGTCTGTGCGGAAGTAACTTCCATCGAGCAGGTTGCGCGTCTGGAACAGGGACTGATGGGGCAGATCAACATCGGGGTGATACCAACCGTCGCGCCCTATCTGTTGCCGCCCGCGCTTGGTGCTCTGCGCAAGCGCTATCCGGAGATGCGATTGGGCGTGCGTGAAGCGCAGACGCAAATTCTACTTTCGGAACTGGAGGCGGGGCGGCTGGATGCTGTTGTCGCCGCATTGCCAAGCGGATTTGACGGTGGCGAGGAGGTTCTGCTGTTCGAGGACCCGTTTCTGCTGGCGGGCAACGCCAAGGCAATGGCGGACCTGCCAGAGACGCTGAACCCGTCGGAGCTTGACCCGGAAAGATTATTGTTGCTGGACGAGGGGCATTGCCTGAGTGATCAGGCATTGGAAGCCTGTGCACTGGAGCGGATGCGGCATCGCATCGACCTGCGGGCCTCCAGCCTGTCCACCCTGTGCGGGTTGGTCGCGTTGGGGCAGGGGCTGACGCTGGTGCCGCGGTTGGCGGCAGAGACGGAGATGAAATCAACCCCCGACCTGGTGCTGAGACCGTTTCCGGGCGAGGCGCCGTTGCGCAGGGTCGGTCTGATCCGCCGGAAGACGGAGGTGGATGACACGTGGTTCGATGCGTTGGCAGCCGTATTTCGTGCGGCGGGCAATGCCGATGTCACGACTGAGGCGGTTCCGGCGCCGGGTTGATCGTTACGCAGGGCTGCTATGCTGATCGCGGATGGCAATTGTGGCGGGAAGGGCTAGGAGCGGCGGCTGCAATCGCCTAAGTTACAGATGAATGGACGAACAAAGGACAGGCCATGGCACCGAGAGATCTTTCGGACCGCACGCAACGCCACCCCGAAAAGGCACACAAGGCAGATGCGCCGATCCTGAAGAAGCCGGACTGGATCCGAGTGAAGGCGCCGACGTCCGAGGGTTACCGCGAAACGGCGAGGATCATGCGCGAAAACCGCCTGGTGACGGTGTGCGAGGAAGCTGGCTGCCCAAACGTAGGCGAGTGCTGGAGCCAGGGCCACGCCACGATGATGATCATGGGCGAGATCTGTACCCGTGGTTGTACCTTCTGCAACGTGGCGACCGGCCGACCGGAGACGCCGGGCGCACTGGACGTGTTTGAGCCGGGGCGTGTAGCCCACGCGGTGGAAAAACTGGGGTTGGCGCATGTGGTTGTCACATCGGTGGACCGGGATGACGTGAAGGACGGCGGTGCTGACCATTTTGCGCATACGATCCGCGCGATACGGCACCGCGCACCCGAGACTACGATCGAAATCCTGACGCCGGATTTCCTGCATGCGGAGCCGGGTTCGCTCGAGAAGGTTGTTGAAGCGCGACCGGACGTCTTCAACCACAATCTGGAGACGGTGCCGGGATTGTATCCAGAGGTGCGGCCGGGCGCGCGGTATTTCCATTCGCTCCGTCTTCTGCAACGCGTGAAGGAACTTGACCCGGCGATGTTCACCAAATCCGGCATCATGGTCGGCCTTGGCGAGGACCGGCAGGCAGTCCATCAGGTGATGGATGACATGCGGGCTGCGGATATCGATTTCCTGACCATCGGCCAATATCTGCAACCGACACCAAAGCACCATGCGGTGGCGCGTTACGTGACGCCGGAAGAATTCGCCAGTTACGAGAAGGCGGCCTACGGCAAGGGGTTCGGGATGGTTTCGGCCACACCGCTGACTCGATCCAGCTATCATGCCGGCGATGATTTCGCGCGTTTGCGGTCTGCGCGGCTGGCGAAGTTGGCAGACTGATGCGCGCTCTGCTCGTCACCTTTTGTCTGCTGGCATCGGCCCTGCCCGCAGTGGCGTCCGAGCGGGCGATGGCGTTGCTGGAACTGGTGGGATACGACGTATCCGCTGCGGCGGAGGAACAGATGTTCCGCGAATTGCCGAACAAGGTCGGGCCCGACCTTTCTCCCGATGTTTCGCGGGACTGGCAGGAAGCGGGTGAAGGTCTGTTTCAGGCCGAGGATTTGATGGAAACGGCTGCGCGGGCTGTCGATACTGCTCTGACGCCGGACCAGATCGAGGCACTGGCCATCCATTACTCTTCTGAAACCGCATTGGCGATTACGGATCTGGAAAAGGCTTCGCAGGATCCTTCGACTGCGAAAGAGGTGGAGGCGGAACAGGCGGCATGGGTGGCCGGTCTGGACGACAGTTTCCGCGAGCGGTTCGAAATCATCTTCGCGATGATGGACGGCATGGGCGTTGTCGAAACCGGCACTGACCTTGCGCTGAGCATCAATTTTGCACTGATGTCCGGCATGGCGGCTTCCGACGCACTGCCGCGCAGTTTCTCGGAGGCGGAGTTGCTGGCGCTGGTCGAGATGCAGCGCGAGACGGTTTCCGTATCCGTGCGTAACTCGGTGCTTGAGAGCATGGCTTATGCCTACCGGGACCTTTCGGATGCTGAGTTGCGGGCCTACAGCGAGTTCTTGCAGACGCCGGATGCCCGGGCGTTCTATGCCGCTATCGGGCAAGCTACGGCCGAAGTGGCGACGCGGGATGCACGAATCCTCGGACGTCGGTTGCAGGAAATGGCGGCAGAACGCGAACTTTGACGTGTAATCACGCTGCGTATGACTTTCGCTGAGTGATGCGAAACTGCGCAAAGCGGTGCCAATCTGGCCTGATTTTCGGCAAAATGCACTGAATAGTGGCAGGTGTCACCGGCAGAACTGCGGATTAACGGGATATTCGCAGGATGGCATGGAAGATTGCCCACATGAGTTCGGGCAATCCGGCAGGCCACGCCAGCCGCAAGAGCAAGAGGCCATGCAAACATGGCGCGTATTCGGGAGGGCCACCGCAGCACGTTGCTGCCCCTGAACGAAGGAACGGCCCATGATCGAATTGATTTTTATGGCATGTCTCGCCACCAACCCGGTGGAGTGTGAAGAGAGACGGATGCACTATGTGGATGTGTCGCTGATGCAATGCGTTATGGCGGCCCAGCCACAGCTTGCCAAATGGACAGAGACGCACCCCGGCTGGCAGGTCGGCCGATGGAAATGCAGCTATCCGCGCACGGCCGAGAAAGCCTGAAGCGAAGCAGTTGGGAGGTGCGTAGGAGCAGTTTCCGCAACATTCGGCGTTGACGGCCGAAGGGTGCGTGTCTGTTGAGCCTATGCTTTCTTCTTCGGAAAGCGGACCTTGCCGATGTAGGGCAGGTTGCGGTTCCTCTGAGCGTAGTCGATGCCGTAGCCGACGACGAACTCGTCGGGAATTTCGAAACCGGTCCATGTTGCCTTCACGTCGACCTCGCGCCTGCTGGGTTTGTCGAGCAGTGCGCAGACCTCGAGACGGGCGGGACTCCGGGTGCGAAGGATATTCAGGACGTGGTGCAGGGTGTATCCGGTATCGACGATATCCTCGACAACCAGGACGTCCCGCCCCTCGATCTCGCCTCTGAGATCCTTGAGAATGCGGACCTCGCGGCTGGACTGCATGGCATTGCCGTATGAGGACGCCTCCAGAAAGTCGACTTCCACGGGCAAGTCCAGTTCCCGGACCAGATCGGCTATAAAGACAAAGGACCCGCGCAACAGTCCGACGACGACGAGTTTGTCGGTGGCGGAGAACGTGCCGCGAATCTCTCGCGCCAGTTCCTCCACCCGGGCAGCGATGGATTTCGCCGAGATCATCGTGTCGATGACATAGTCCTTGTGATCCACGCGCTACACCTTCCTTACTGCGACCAAGCGCACCTTTGCACAATCCTTCGCGAGCCTCCATATCAGAGCCATGCCGACGCATTCCGAAAAACGCACGCTGCCGTATTCCGCCGATCAGATGTACGCCCTGATCGCCGACATCGAAAAGTACCCGGAGTTTCTGCCGTGGTGCGCCGGAGCGCGCATTCGCTCCCGCCGCGAAGAAGGCCAGGTCGAGATCATCGACGCCGATCTCGTAATCAGCTTCAAAGTGTTCCGAGAGCGGTTCGGCAGCCGGGTGACGCTGAACCCCGGCGCTCGCAAGATCGACGTGGCTTACCTCGACGGACCGTTCAAATACTTGAACAACCACTGGGAATTCACTGACATCGAAGGCGGGTGCGAGGTCGACTTCTTCGTGGATTTCGAGTTCAAGTCCCGGACCCTGCAGGCAATCATCGGGGTCGTGTTCTTCGAGGCGATGCGGCGAATCGTGGCGGCGTTCGAAACTCGTGCGAAGGCGCTATACGGCGAAGACCCGCAGGCCGGCTGAGACCTGTTACTGCGCCGCCGGTTCCAGATGGGTGATGCCTACCGCACCACCGCGCACCAGCTCCGGTTCCACGGACATCGGAATGTATTCGGCCCGTCGCCACAGGAGTGACAGGTCGTCATAGTGGCGCGAGAGGATGTGACCACTCTGGCCTGTGGAGATGATGATCTGCGAGGCCTCTGGATCCGCGAAGTCGACGACCATGCGCAGACCGGCGGCATGGGTGTTGAGATAGGGTTCTTCGCCCTTGCCAGTGGATTTGCCGCGCAGGAGCGTGAAATCGCCGCCCGGCGTTTCCTGACGGATGTTGACGAGCCAAGCGAGGCCGGGCACGCGACCGAGAGCCTGGTGGCGATGCAGGGCCGCATGGGCAGCACCCCAACGCCAGCTGTCCAGCCTGTCGCCGTATTTTTCCGACAACTCGATAAGGGCCGCATCCAGCGCCAATCGGGCAATGGTGACGCAGTCTTCTTTCTCCACTGATTGACGGATGTCACACCATTCGGAGGCGCCGTTCTCATCGCGGAAAACCCGTTCCAGGAAAATCGGGATAGGCGTGCGCATCTCTGCTGTCAGCGGGCCGATATCGTCAATGAGAAGGCGACGCTGAAGTTCACGGACCCAGGCGGCATAGACCAGCGGTTCGAACCCGTGCTGGTTCATCTCACCGTTCCAGGCGGCGAGGGCCTCGAGTGCCTGCTGGCGCATGCGTTCACGGGTTTCGGAGGCGGCGGGTTCGCCCTGATACCACAAATCGCGGGCGATCAGCGGCAGGAGCGACCGGGCGGCGGGCGAAATTGTATCCGTCTGGATTTCGGTGAAGCTGTCGAGCGTATGGAATTCGCGACCATTGAGCAGCCATTCGGCGCGGCGGACCCGCTCCGTATCGCCCCAGGTATGGCTCCAATGCCGTGGGAAGGGCTGGTCGGTCAGGCGGTTGTTGGTGTTGAGGACGATGCCACCCTCCGGTGCGGTAATGCCCGGGTTCTCCGCGAATGGGTAGAACCCCTGCCAGTCGTTGACAGCCAGCCAGCCCGCCGAGGGCAGGAGACCCTGGCTTATGCTGTTGGGATGGCGGATCGGGGCAATACCGGTGGCGACGGAAGCGACCTTGCGCCTGTCGGCCAGCATCAGGTTCTGCGATGGCGATGTGATCAATGATGCCGCATCCAGCGCGGATTCGACCGAGTGGGAACGCATGAGGGTCAGAGCGCCTTCGATGGTTCGATCCCCGGGTTGCAGGGCTGTCCAGGCGAGGGCGGTGACATGGCCCTCCGGTGTGATGGCCTCGGCGTTGAAGTGCGGGGCCGGGATGACCGGGCCGTGTTGCGTCCAACGGAGTTTGTGGGTGATCGGTTCGGCATCCTTCACGTCGATGACGGTATCATCTGTACGAAAGCGACGAGGACCTTCCTGCGTGATGTATTCAGCGGGGTTATCGGGATTGATCCGTTCAATAAACAGATCCTGATCGTCGAGATAGGACGTCGTCAGTCCCCATGCGAGATCCTCGTTCCGGCCGATCAGGATGCTGGGCAGGCCGGGAATCGTGCCGCCGATTGCCGGGCCTGAGGAGAACTCCAGCCGAGCGATCATCCAGAAGCTGGGCGCATAGAGTGCGAGGTGAGGATCATTGGCAAGAAGCGGTGCGTTGGCGGCGGCGCGGCTGGCATCGGCGGCAAACGCGTTGGAAGCACCGGTTTCACCAATGCGCATTTGCGGGTTGAGCGGGTGGCGGGGCGGGCGCGTTGCGACCGCTGCGAACTCTGTGCCTGCCGGGAACAGTGCGGCAAATTCGGGCAGATCAATGACAGCAGGCACGGTGCTGTTGCCGAGATCGGCGAGGCGCTCGGGTGAGAGCCGGAGGGAGAGTTCGGCCTGAAGCACCTCACGCTCCGCCATGTCGGAGAGCTGGAATGCCATCAATTTCTGGATGGCGATGCTGTCGGCGGGCGTCCACGGCGCGATAGCAGGCTCAAAGAGAAAGAATTCCGGGGCGCCGCGGCCAAGTGCTTCAGTCTGGATCAGATCGAGATAGGCATTCACACCGTCTGCGTAAGACTGAAGTTCGTCCTGCGTTTGCTGTGACTGGTCCCGGACGGCTGTGACGGACAAACCATAGAGATCAAGGGCGCGCATCAGATGATCTATTTCCAGAGTGTCCGCGCCGAAGATCTCTGACAACCGCCCCTGGACGGTGCGGCGCATCAGAGTCATCTGCCAAAGCCTGTCCTGCGCATGAACAAAGCCAAGACCAAAGAGGGCGTCGGTGTCGGTTTCGGCGAAGATATGGGGAACGGCGTGGTTATCGCGGACGATCTCGATCGGCCGGTCGAGGCGTTGCAGGGTGTAGCTCGCGTCGTAGTCGGGCAGGGAGTGGGAGGCGAGATAGTAGACGAGACCGAGGGCGCAAGCGGCAAGCAGGAAGATGGCAACAAGCCCCCGCGCCAGCCATTTGAAGAGAGTGATCATTCGTTAAGTCGGCCTCCAACCTTGACGTCGAAAGCGATAGCAGGCCATGTCGCACATAACAATTGATTGACAGGGAATATGGGAGGTCAGGCATGGCACGGACAGCATTTCTGGGGCTTGGGGTGATGGGTTACCCGATGGCGGGGCACTTGCAGGCGAAGGGTCACGAGGTGACGGTCTACAACCGCACGACAGCGAAGGCTGAAAAATGGGCGGTGGAGCATGGCGGCACCTTTGCGCCTACCCCAGCGGAAGCCGTGGCCGGTGCTGAAATCGTGTTTGCCTGTGTCGGCAACGATGACGATCTGCGTTCCATCACCAGCGCGGACGGCGGGTGTTTCACCGCAATTGAAAAAGGTGCGGTATTCGTGGATCACACGACCGCCTCGGCTGAGGTGGCGCGTGAACTTCACGCTGCGGCAGCCGAGCGCGGCTTCGCTTTTGTTGACGCGCCGGTTTCAGGCGGGCAGGCCGGGGCAGAGAATGGCGTGCTGACGGTGATGTGCGGCGGAGACGAGGCCCCCTATTCCAAGGTAGAACCTGTGATCGCCTCATTTGCCAAATCCTGCCGGCTAATGGGGCCCTCGGGCGCCGGGCAACTGACAAAGATGGTCAACCAGATATGTATTGCCGGCTTGTTGCAGGGCCTGTCGGAAGGCATGAACTTTGCGGCGAAGGCCGGTCTCGACGGAGAGGCGGTGCTGGACGTGATTTCTAAGGGTGCCGCGGGATCGTGGCAGATGGAAAACCGTGGCTCGACCATGTTGAAGGGCGAGTTCGAGTTTGGTTTCGCCGTGGACTGGATGCGCAAGGACCTGGGCATTTGTCTTTCCGAGGCAAACAACAATGGTGCGCAATTGCCGGTTACAGCCTTGGTGGATCAGTTCTACAAGGAAGTTCAGGCTATGGGTGGCGGACGCTGGGATACCTCCAGCCTGATGAAAAGGCTGACACAGAACGGCTGAGCGCGGCTTGAGGCCCGCTGTATCTGCGGGTAAGGGAAGCGCGAGCGTTCAGGAGGAGTGACCATGCCCGCACCCGTATTCGACCCCGCCCGCAAGCCCAAGATTGCGCCTTCAATCCTTTCAGCGGATTTCGCAGCATTGGGTGAGGAGATCGCGCGGGTCGAGCGGCAGGGCGCGGACTGGATTCACGTGGACCCGATGGATGGGCATTTCGTGCCGAACCTGACGATCGGGCCGAACGTGGTGGCGGCGATCCGGCCGCATGTGAGGACAGTGGTGGATGTGCACCTGATGATCGCCCCCGCCGATCCGTATCTGGAGGCGTTCGCCAAGGCGGGATCGGATATTCTGACGGTTCACGCCGAGGCCGGGCCGCATCTGGACCGGTCGCTTCAGGCGGTGCGCGATCTGGGCTGCAAGGCGGGCGTGGCGCTGAACATCACGACGCCCCTGAGCGTGATCGAATACTGCCTCGACAAGATCGACCTGATCCTTGTGATGACGATCAACCCCGGTTTCGGTGGCCAGAAGTTCACGCATTCGGTGGTGGAGAAGGTGGCCGAGGCCCGGAGGCTGATCGGCGAGCGTCCAATCTGGCTGGAAGTGGATGGCGGAGTGACGCCTGAGACGGCGCCGCTGTGCACAAATGCCGGTGCCGATGTGCTGGTGGCCGGGTCTGCCGTGTTCAACGGCGGTAACGAGGAGGCCTATGGCGCCAATATTGCGGCGCTCAAGGCCTCCGTCGGTTTGTGATCAGGCGGCTGCGAGGCCGGCAATAGCGGCTTCGGCCGATGCTTGTGCCTTTGCGGGATCAACCATCAGCAGGTCGGCTGCGACGATCGAAACATCGGTGATGCCCAGAAAGGCGAGGACGTGGCGAAGGTAGGGCGTCGTGAAATCCACGTCACTGTCCACTGCGGTGCCGCCGGAGGCGATGGCCAGAATGGCGCGCTTGCCTTTGAGCAGGCCTTCGGGACCGGCTTCGGTATACTGGAAGGTCCGGCGGGCACGGGCGACGAGATCAACCCAGGCCTTGAGAGCAGCGGGAACACCGAAATTGTAGACCGGAACGCCGATGACGATGATGTCGGCGGCCTCGAGTTCCGACACGAGTTCCTCGGACGCGGCCAGCTTGCCGAGATGATCGTCGGACCGGTCTTCGGCGGGGGTAAAGTTGGCGCCGATCCAGCTCTCGTCGATGATCTCGATGCCGTCTGCAAGGTCCCGGTGGATGACGGTGGCGTCTCCGCCTTCGCGGAGCTTGGAAACGATGTCGGATGTCAGCTTGCGGCTGGTGGAACCTTCGCGGCGCATGCTGCTGTCGATCTGGAGAATTGTGGTCATGATATTGCCTCTGTCTGAATGTTTCGGGTCAGACATATTCATCGAGGCAGAAAGAACAATAATTGGAAAGGAAAGTCACCGTCGCCAAATTGGCAACGGTGAGATCAGGTTCAGGAGCGAATGAGCCGGGAGTACTTCGCGCCTTCGAGACTGGCGCCGACGATCAGGCCGCGCTGCCCGAACACGATCGACACCACCGGACGGCTCACCGTATTCGTCGAAGCCCCGACGGAAGCACCGTCTTCCAGGATCGCCACCTCAGCATCTACACCAAGTTCCCAGCCGTCGGTTATGCGGAACTGGCGCAACGATTCCTGAGTGAGGAAGAACAATGCCTGATTGAAGCTCTGTGCCCCGATCTGGAAACCGATGGCCGCAGCGGACATGGAGATGTAATCGACGGTGGCTTCGCCGACTTGCAGCGCTCCCTCGCCATATGCACCGCTGATGACGAAGCCGCCCTCGATGATGTTGGGGATAATCAATGACCCGGCAGCCTGATCAGCAAGTTGCTGGGACCAGGGAACGGACCGGTAGAGCAGGGCACGGGCCGCGGCCACATCCCGCTCGATCTGGCCAGCACTCTGGACATTGCCGACAGTACAGGCGGACAGGCTTGCCGCACCAGCGGCGAGCACGCCGCGTCTTGTCCAATTGTTCATGGACTGCTCCTCGTTGTTGTCCGGCTGGCGGACCGCCTCTTGCCTTCGGTCTAGCGCCAAAGGTCCGAGTATTTTCTACCACACCGGCGGCGGCATTGCCAGCGCGGGGCAGGGCAGGCTATCAGGCGTGAAATACTTGCAGGGAGCGTTTGATGGCAGCCGCCAGAAAAATCTGCGTCGTGTCAACGGCAGCGAACACGGATAAGGTTCTGGACGAGTTGCGAGCGACGGCTCCGGAACTTGATTTCGTGCTGCATTTCGGTCGGAAGAAGGCCGACTACATGACCGCCAGCATTTCACGGATGAGCCCAATCGCTGCAGAACGGGGGCATCTGACCGTTGAGGCTGGTGCCTATTCCGGAGCCCATGGCGATGCGATGCTGGCGGCGGATTACTGGCGGGATGCCGCGCTGTTCGAAGACCATTTCATGCGCCGCGATCCCCTGTTCGCAAACAATTCCCACAAGCTCCGCAACCACCATGATTACATGGATTTTTTCCACATTCTCAGCGACATGATAGCTGGGGAACTGGCGCGGAGTGGAGCGGATACAGTCCTGTTTTTCAATGTGCCCCACCTGGCCTATGACACGGTCCTCTACCAGGTGGCGCAGGCCCGCGGCCTTCAGTGCCTGATCGTGACCCAGATGCTGATACCGGGCTATTTCGCGTCCATGCACAAAATCGGGGATCTGGGTTTCGGGCCGCGACGCGATGGCGGAGAGCCGTTTGCGATTGCACGAGACGAGAACCTGCAACATTTCTATATGCCCGATATGACGCCGGAGACGGGAAGCGGGCGGCTGAATGCGCGGAATATCGCCAGTCTGGCGGTCTATCTGCTGAAAAAGGAACCTTCGGCATTGGTTCGACCGGGGAGGATTGCAGAACTCGTGACGCGGATGCGTGCGGTCAAATCCGTATTTCCGGACTGGCGCGACCCGTTTGCGAAGTATTTCCACGTCGATCAGTTCGCCTATCTCGAGACATTGGCAAGCTTCGAGAAGAACACACCCGACCTGTCGCAGCGCTACGTCTATTTTCCGTTGCAACTTCAACCGGAGATGACCACTTCGGCTTTGGGTGGCAGGTTTGCAGATCAGATACTGGCGATCGAACAACTGGCGCGGATATTGCCTGAAGGGGTGAAGATCTTCGTGAAAGAAAACCCCAAGCAGGGTTCATTCTTGCGTGGACCTCTGCATTTTCACCGGTTGCGGCGTATTCCGGCAGTTGAGATCATGCCTTCCCACCTCGACACCCATGCGCTGAATGACAATGCGGAGTTCGTGGCGGCGGTTACCGGCACCGCCGGATGGGAGGCCATCCGCAAGGGCAAGCCCGCGCTGGTGTTCGGCAATGCCTGGTACGGTGATTTGCCGGGCGTGGTGAGATTTCGCGGCGGGCTGAATTACTCGGAGATAGTGAGCACCATGATCGACCATGACGAACTGGAGATGCGGGTCGGTGCCATGCTTGCGGGATTCCATCAAGGAATTGTGGAGCGGCATTACGTGCGGCAACTCGATGATTTTGATCCGGCGGACAATGTGCGCCGGGTGGCGGCAACGGTCCGAGGATTGCTGGCCGGCGAGGTTCCGGTGAGTTTCTCAGGACCGTAATGCGCGAGCCATCGCCGGGGCGAAATAGGTGAGAATGCCATCGCAGCCCGCGCGCTTGAATGCCATGAGGCTCTCGGCCATGACCTTGTCGCCATCCATCCAACCGCGATCCACCGCACCGGCGATCATCGCGTATTCGCCGGAAACCTGATAGGCGTAGGTTGGCACGCCAAAAGTGTCTTTGACCCGGCGGCAAATATCGAGATAGGGCATTCCGGGCTTGACCATGACCATGTCAGCGCCTTCCTCCAGATCAATAGCCACCTCGCGGAGGGCCTCGTCGGAGTTGGCGGGGTTCATCTGGTAGGTTTTCTTGTCGCCTCTGAGAGCGCCGGATGCACCGACGGCATCGCGAAACGGGCCATAGAAGGCGGAGGCGTACTTGGCTGCGTAGGAAAGGATCAGTGTGTCCTTGTGGCCCTTCGCTTCCAACATCGTGCGGATCGAGCCTATGCGGCCGTCCATCATGTCGGATGGGCCGAGAACATCTGCTCCCGCCTCTACTTGTGCCAGCGACTGCATGTTGAGGGCATCCAGAGTTTCATCGTTGAGGACGACGCCGTCGCGCACAATCCCATCATGGCCTTCGGAATTGTAGGGATCTAGGGCGACGTCGAGCATTACGCCCAGATCGGGCAAAGCCTGTTTAATGGCGCGGGTGGCGCGGTTGACGAGGTTGTCCGGGTTCCATGCTTCTTCTGCACCGGGCGTCTTTACCGATGGGTCGGTATAGGGGAAGAGGGCAACACAGGGGATACCCAGATCTGCGCCCTCGCGCGCAGCCTCGACGACAAGGTCTATGCTCAGGCGCTCCACTCCGGGCATTGAGGGTATCGGTTGACGCATGTTCTGGCCGTCGCGCACGAAGATCGGCCAAATCAGATCGGCGACCGTCAATGTATTTTCCTGCGCCAGATCACGGATCCAGGCACTTCGGCGCAGGCGGCGCATCCGCGTGGCGGGGAAAGGAGCGGAGATCGGTTGCATGATTTGGCCTCGCAAGAATTCGATCACATTTGGCACGCAGCGGCGCCCAGTCTCAAGCTAATATCCTGTTTGGCATTGAATTCAGGGAGGAATCGGGTAACTGACACTGGTACTCTCGGAGACCGCTTTTGAACGGATTTTATGAAATCATGAATCTGGAGAGCCTCTGGACTCTCTGGTTTTGGATCGTTCATGTGGTTGCGTGGTCGATGACCAGTCATTTTGTGCTGGGCGTGCCGTTTGATGCGGTGTTGCAGGCCAATCGCGAGAAGGAAGAGTTCGGTCCTTGGGCTCGGCATACCGATGCGATGCTGCGGGCGAGCATCTTTCGTATCGTTACCTATTTCCGACGATCGGGTGCGTGGATTGTGGGCGTATGGTCGTTCGTGCTGGCATCGTTGTTCACCTTCGCCCTTTTGTGGGACAACGAATTCTCGATTGCGTTGCTGACGGTGTTCCTGCCGCTGACAGCGATCTATACGATCACCATTCGCTGGGCGCTGTGGATTGACGCCAATGAATTCGATCCTGCCGAGTTGCGATTGATCGTACGAAAGCTGCGGTTCTGGATTCAGCTTTTCGGTGTACTGGCGATCATAGTGGCTGCAGCCTGTGCGATCCTCTACTGGCTGCACATTCACGTTCCGGTTGGTTAAGGCACAGGTCATGGCGGGTAACGGAAAGAAACTGCTGGTTGGCGGTGCACCAGAGGGTTTCGATGCGAAGCTGTTGGTGGACCTTGCAGACAAAATCGGCGGTCCGGTTGTGCATGTCGCCCGGAACGATGCGCGGATGGCCGCTGTGCGGGGCGCATTACAGTTTTTCGGGCCGAGCCTTCCGGTGCTGGAATTCCCGGCATGGGATTGTCTGCCTTATGACAGGATCTCGCCGGCCGCCGAGATTGCATCCCGGCGCATGGCCACGCTGGCGGCGCTCGCGGACGGTTTCGATCAGCCGAGCGTCATCCTGACCACTGTCAATGCCGTGACGCAACGGGTTCCGGCGAGGAGCATTGTGGCCGAAGCCAGTTTTACGGGAACCGTCGGCAAGCAACTGGATGAGGGCGCGTTGCGCGCTTTCCTAGTTCGCATGGGATTTTCACAGGCGCCGACAGTGACGGAGCCGGGCGACTTCGCTGTCCGAGGCGGTCTGATTGACATCTATCCGCCAGGTGAGATGGGGCCGGTGCGCCTAGACATGTTCGGCGATGTCCTCGATGGCGCACGCCGTTTCGACCCCGCGACGCAGCGGACCGTTGAAAAGATCGGCCGGGTGGAGCTTGCGCCGGTGTCCGAAGTCATTCTCGACGATGCCGCGATCCAGCGTTTCCGGCAGAATTATCGTACCACCTTTGGTGCCGTCGGCACCGACGATGCCCTGTATGAGGCTGTAAGTGCCGGACGGAAGCATCAGGGAATGGAACACTGGCTGCCTTTCTTCCACGATAAGTTAAGTGATTTCTTTTCCTATCTGCCGGGGTCGCCGGTGGTGCTGGATGACCAGCTGGACGCCATTCGCGATGCAAGGTGGGTGTCGATACGGGACCAGTATGAAGCGCGGACGGAAGCGCTGAAGGCCAAGAGCAACGTGGAAAGCGTCTACAAGCCAGTACCGCCCACGGAGCTGTATCTCGACGACCCTGCGTGGAAGGCTGCGCTGGCTGGCCATGAAGTGCGGCAGATGTCTCCTCTGCCGCAACCTTCTGGGCCTGGGGTTATCGATGCCGGGGCACGTATCGGCCGCAACTTTGCGCCGGAGCGGCAACAGGAGAATGTCAGCCTGTTCGGCGCGGTTGCCGACCACATCAGGGACCGGCGGAGCAGTGGCGACGTGCTGCTGGCGAGCTATTCCGACGGGGCGCGCGAGCGGCTGGGAGGAATGCTGGAGGAAAACGACGTTTCCGGTGCCACGATCGTCGAGCGGGCCCAGGACATTTCTGCTGGCAAGGGCGGACTATACCTGGCCACTTGGGCTTTGGAGGCAGGTTTCGAGGCACCGGGCCTTACCGTGATCTCGGAGCAGGATATTCTGGGCGACCGCCTGATCCGCGCACCGAAACGGCGACGGCGCGCGGAGAACTTCCTGCAAGAGGCGACCAGCCTGTCGCCGGGTGACCTGATCGTTCATGTCGAGCATGGGGTCGGGCGGTACACCGGGCTCGAAACGATCACTGCCATGGGTGCGCCTCACGAGTGCATTGCACTGGAGTATGCTGGCGGTGACCGGCTGTACCTACCGGTTGAGAACATCGAACTTCTGAGCCGGTACGGCCACGAGGAGGGACTGCTCGACCGGCTGGGTGGAGGGGCATGGCAGGCCAAGAAGGCCAAGCTGAAAGAGCGGATACGCGAGATCGCGGACAAGCTGATCCGTATTGCGGCGGAGCGAGCGTTGCGGACGGCCCCGAAATACGACCCGCCGGAACACATGTGGGATACCTTCAGCGCCCGGTTCCCTTACCAGGAAACCGACGACCAACTGGCAGCTATCGAGGATGTGCTGGGTGATCTTGCGTCAGGAAAGCCAATGGATCGCCTGATTTGCGGTGATGTCGGTTTCGGCAAGACCGAGGTTGCCTTGCGCGCGGCATTCATCGTGGCCATGGGCGGCGCACAGGTCGCGGTGATCGCACCCACGACGCTGCTGGCACGACAGCATTTCAAGGCTTTCGAAGAGCGTTTCCGCGGCCTGCCGGTAAAGGTGCGGCAGCTTTCGCGGTTCGTGAGCGCGAAAGAAGCGACCGAGACGCGGGCTGGGCTGGCCGATGGTTCGGTTGACATCGTCGTCGGGACACATGCTTTGCTGGCCAAGGGCATCAAGTTCCGTGATCTTGGCTTGCTTGTGATCGACGAGGAGCAAAAATTCGGGGTCACCCACAAGGAGCGGCTGAAGCAGCTCCGCTCTGAGGTTCACGTGATCACGCTGACTGCGACGCCGATCCCGCGGACTCTGCAACTTGCCCTTTCGGGCGTCCGCGACCTCAGTCTCATCGCCACTCCACCGGTGGACCGTTTGGCAATCCGAACTTATGTAACGCCGTTCGATACTGTGACGATCCGCGAGGCTTTGCTGCGGGAGCATTATCGCGGCGGCCAATCCTTCTTCGTGGTTCCGCGCATTACCGATATGGCGGAAATCGAGGAATTCCTTCGCGAACAGGTGCCGGAAGTAAGCGTTATCACCGCCCATGGCCAGATGGCTGCGGGCGAGCTCGATGACCGGATGAACGCCTTTTATGATGGTCAGTGCGATGTGCTGTTGGCGACCACCATCGTTGAATCCGGTCTCGACATACCAGCAGCCAACACGCTGATCGTTCACCGGGCAGACATGTTCGGTCTGGCGCAACTCTACCAGATCAGGGGCAGGGTCGGGCGCTCCAAGCTGCGGGCCTATGCCTATTTCACTACCAAGCCACGACTGAAACTGACCGCGACGGCAGAACGGCGGCTGAGGGTTTTGGGATCGCTGGACGCGCTGGGGGCCGGATTCACGCTGGCGAGCCAGGATCTGGACATTCGAGGCGCCGGCAACCTTCTGGGGGACGAGCAATCCGGCCATGTTCGCGAAGTTGGCTATGAACTCTACCAAGAGATGCTGGAAGAGGCGATTGCCAAGATGAAAGCCGGTGAGATGGAGGGGCTTTCCGAGGCGGATGATGCCTGGTCTCCGACGATCAATCTGGGCGTGCCGGTGCTGATCCCCGAGCCTTACGTGCCCGATCTGGATGTGCGGCTGGGTCTTTATCGCCGGCTTTCTGGCCTGGCCACCAAGGTGGAACTCGAAGGTTTCGCTGCGGAGTTGATCGACCGCTTCGGCAAGTTGCCGAAGGAAGTGACGATGTTGATGAATATCGTGCGGATAAAGGCAAAGTGTCGAGAAGCCGGCATCGCCAAGCTAGACGGTGGGCCGAAAGGCGCGACGATCCAGTTCCACAATGACAAGTTTGCCAATCCGGGCGGGCTGGTCACCTTTCTTCAGGGCGAGGGAGCGAAGGCGAAGGTTCGCGACAACAAGGTGATCGTGAGGCGCGACTGGAAACAGGACAGCGACAAGGTGCGCGGTGCGTTCAGTCTCGCGCAGGATCTGGCGAAGCTCGCTCGTGAAGGCTGATCAGGGTCATCTTGTGAGATGAACCTGCCGAATGTCGGCGAGTACAATGCAGCAACGGCTCTTGAGCGTGATTGTCAGGTAAGGCTGCGCGCTTCCGCTGCTGTCAATGTCCGGCGTGCGGGCTGGGCGAAGCGACCGAGCTCGCCCGTTGCCAGATGCGGGAAGATTTCCAGAAGTTCACTGCGGGTCTGTTCCTGCAGGTGATCCACCATCGGGGAAAGTGGTTGCAGGCTTTCGGAGTGCAGGCCGTTGCCCAAAACGATTTCGTGGGTCTCGAACGCGAGGTGCACGTATTCGACAGGCTGGCCCTCCGGCTCCCGAAGGAAGTTGCGGTCGTCGATCAGTGAAGCCGCCGTCGCGAGAACTTCGGAGGTGCCAAAAAGCATTTGCGGGCGCGGACCCTGCAGAAGTATGCGGTGGTCCGGAGAAACGACGAGGTCACGCTCCGGCAGGTTGGGCCCGAGGCTGCCGGCGCGGATGCGGACGGGGCGCAAATGAGGAGCCTGTGCAAGCTGGCCTGCAGACATGCGCGTTGCGCCTTTCCAGCGCAGCGCTTGTGCACCGTTGTCGCGCGTGAGGACGAGATCGCCTGCCAAAAGAGACTGAATCGGGCGGACGCCTGACGGCGTGGCGATGAGGGTATCCGGTGTGAAGCAGAACGCGGTGAGCAAATCCTCATAAGCCGGGCCGGTGCCGTCTGCCGGACCTTCGGATGCGCTGATGACCGTCAGGTTCGTGTCGCGCGGTGGAAACGTGCCCACGAAGCTTAGACCGGAGAGATACTGGGGATCGCCATCGATGGAGATTCCATAGGCCGTGTAGTCGATGCCGGTGTTCGGATCGCGCAGGACGATCATGTATTCGGCCTCGAATTCCTCGCCCGTCGGGTAGGGTGTTCCCGCCGTATCAGTCATGGTCTGGCCGGCGTCATCGTCGTCGAACGTGCCGTCGGGATCGTCCGTCTCGAAAGAGATGAAAATCGGGGCATCGGCGATGCTGATGGTCTGACCAACGAGATGGGCGCCGTCGCCTGCGGGAGAACCGAGCAGGTAGCCTTCTGAAGCTGGAGTGCCATTCACGAAAATGAAGTCGTCAGAGAAGTATGTTACTGTGGGCACTGGCTACGCTCCGGGTCTGAATTTCTGCTACACGTGAACACCGCGTCTATGGCTGATTTGCGGCAGGGACAACCTTAATAGTATATAGAAAGCTGATTGTTTGCTCGGTGCCTGTACCTTGTGCAGTTTTTTTGCTCGCACCTCCAATTGGCATCTGATAGAGCGTCCGCGAATGATCGCCGCCCTCGGCCGGGGGCGGCCCATTGCGGGTGTGGTGGAATTGGTAGACACGCCAGATTTAGGTTCTGGTGCCGCAAGGCGTGGGGGTTCAAGTCCCTTCACCCGTACCAGAGAGACAGAGGAAACGACATATGCAGGTCACTGAGACCCTGAACGACGGATTGAAGCGGGCTTATCAGATCACGGTCCCGGCGGCAGAATTGGATGCTAAGGTGAATGCCAAGCTGGAAGAGGCCCGCAAGGACTTCCAGATGAAGGGCTTTCGCAAGGGCAAGGCTCCGGCGGCGCTGATGAAGAAAATGTTCGGCAAGTCCGTGCTGGGCGAAGCGATGCAGGAAACGATCGACGACGCGATGCGTGGGCATTTCGACGAATCCGGCGATCGTCCGGCCATGCAGCCCGATGTGAAGATGACCAATGAAAACTGGGAAGAAGGCGACGATGTCGAGGTCGAGATGACCTACGAGAAATTGCCGGACGTTCCCGAGACCGATTTTGCCAAGCTTAAGCTGGAAAAGCTGGTGACAAAGATCGAGGACGAGGCCGTCGACGAGGCGTTGACCAATCTTGCCGAATCCACAAGCAATTTCGAATCCCGTCGCAAAGGCTCCAAGGCCAAGGACGGCGATCAGATTGTGATCGACTTCGTTGGCTCCGTCGATGGTGAGGAGTTCGAGGGCGGCGCCGCGGAAGATTATCCGCTGGTTCTCGGCTCCAACAGTTTCATTCCCGGTTTCGAGGAACAGCTGGTTGGCGCCAAGGCCGGTGAGGAAGTGACAGTCAACGTCTCGTTTCCGGCCGAATACCAGGCACCGAATCTCGCGGGCAAGGATGCTGTCTTCGCCTGTACGGTCAAGGATGTGAAAGAGCCGAAGCCGGCAGAGATCGACGACGAACTGGCTAAAAAATACGGGATGGAAGATCTCGAAGCGCTCAAGACTCAGATCAAGGAGCGGCTGGCGGACGAATATGCCGGTGCGGCCCGCATGGTCACCAAGCGCCAGCTTATGGACGGGCTGGACGAGTTGGTATCGTTCGACCTGCCGCCGAGCCTGGTAGAAACCGAGGCCAACCAGATCGCGCATCAACTTTGGCATGAGGAAAACCCCGATGTTCAGGGGCATGACCATGACAACATCGAGCCGACCGAGGAGAACAAGAAGCTGGCTGAGCGCCGGGTGCGCCTTGGATTGTTGCTGGCAGATGTCGGGACCAAGAACGAGATCACCGTGTCCGACGCAGAAATGCAGCAGGCGATGATGCAGCAGGCGCGGCAGTATCCGGGTCAAGAGCGGCAGTTCTTCGAATTCATCCAGAAGAACGCAGGCGCCCAACAGCAACTGCGTGCTCCGATCTTCGAGGACAAGGTCGTCGATTACATCCTCGAACTCGCCGACGTGACGGAAAAGGAAGTCACAAAGGACGAGCTTCAAAAGGCCGTCGAGGCACTCGAAGAAGAGTAAGAAACTGCACGGGCGTGTCAATTGGCACGCCCGTCATCCCATGACTGGTCCAGCCCGGGCCAGGGCCTTGATGTCGTTGATCGTCAACGGTCACAGCGCGTCGGCACATCCTCCGAACAGTTTTGCTTTACCCGAGAATAATGACGATGGATTCGCCGCAAATACATCGGTTTGCGATGCACTTCTTCATCGTAAAACCTCGGCATCAGCAAGGTCGCTGTTATGGGCCGCTCCCGGCTAAAGGCGGCTGACTGGGTTCGGATCAAGGAATATTGACCGTCTCCACCAAGCCGACCTAGAAGCTGGCGAGTGGATCAGCACGGACACGTGCGTTCTTTCTCCGTGAAGGCAACTGTACCGCCGGTGGTTTTCGCGTACGCTGGGCATGGGCGGTGTGGTTCGGGCAGACCATAGTACGCGCCAAACAAGATACGAACACACGTTTGGCCTGATCATCAAGAGACCCGATGCCGCTACAGTATCGTTCCTGAACGATCGACATGCGCACTACGATTTTCAGTCGCCCCGATAGGCCGCCTCAAGTTCGGCGATCTCGATCTTTTGCATCTGGAGCATGGCTTCGGAGACGTGTTGCGCGGCGGTACGGTTCGGATCGGCCAGCAGCCGGGGCATGATTTCGGGAATGATCTGCCAGGAGAGGCCGAAGCGATCAATCAACCAGCCGCACATGGACGGTTTGCCGCCGCTCGATGTCAGTGATGCCCAAAGGCGGTCTGTTTCCGCCTGATCCTGGGTGATCACTGATATCGAGAGGGCGGGGGAGAGTTCGAATTGCGGGCCGCCCTGCAGAATGAGATATGGGGTGCCGCCGAGCGTGAACTCGACGACGACGAAGCCGTCGTCCGGACCGTGGCGATTGACACGCTCCACCCGGCTGTCCGGCATGAGCGTTACGTAGAATTCCGCGGCTTCCTCTGCGTGGCTGCCGAACCAGAAACAGGCGCGGGTCTTTGCGACATTCATCAGACAGTTCCTTTGCTCATCTCGGCCAGAGCGGCCTGCATTTCTTCCGGCGTCTTGGTGTTGCCCGGTGTCGAGATTGACCAGAGATGACCGAAAGGATCTGTCAACTGGCCATACCTGTCGCCCCAGAAGGCATCATGTGCGGCGAGCCTGATGGTGGCTCCGTGGTTCTCGGCCTGTGCCATGGAGGCATCGGCGTCGTCGACGATCAGATGGATCAGCACAGGGGTGGCGCCGAGTGTCGCGGGCGAGAGGACGCCATGGTCGGGGAACTCGTCGCTCAACATGACAGATGCGCCGTTTAGTTTCAGGCATGCATGCATGATCCTGCCATCCGGAGCGGGCAGCCGCATCATTTCCGTTGCCCCAAAGGCATCGCTGTAGAACTTGATTGCAGCTACGGCGTTCTTGCAGATTAAATAGGGCGAAACGCTGTGTACCCCCATGGCCATTGCGTTGTCGCTGGCGGATTGAGTGCCTCTCATGTTTTCCTCCCTTCAGGATGGAAGAAGCATACCAACCAAACGGTATGTAGGCAAGGCGAGCGTTGGAGAGGGAGGCGGAGGTTATTCCGCAATCATCTCAATGTCCCGGAACCATTTGATTGCCATTTCGGACCATCCGGAAGGAACTGAGTGTCCGCCAGTGTGAAGTGCAAGCTCAAGGGCGGTTCCCGGCGTGCAGTTTGTCCATTTCCTGCGCCAGAATGGACCATCCGTTACAAAGTCGTCTGCTCGCATCTCGTTGCAGCCGTTCTGTTGCCGCAGCAACATCAGGGAATGAAATACGTCTCCCTGATATATGCGCCCGTCACCGAGCGGGCGGCCCTCGAGCGGAACGACCCGATCCCGCCAGCCGTGAGTGTGCAACATTCGAACCGGGCCGGCGCAGCTGCCTTCGACCGGATGGGGACGCCAGAACGCCCCGGCTACCGGCGCGTAAGCGGCTGCGAGGTCTGGTTTGGCACAGGCCAGATACCACGTCAGCGAACCACCGATGGAGAATCCGGACATCAGGATTCGCTCCGGGTCTACACCGTGGTGTTCTGCAGCGTTGCGGATGACCTCATCGGTAAAGGCGGCCTCGTCCCGCTGTGCCGGTCTTTCGGGATGGAAGGACCATCCCGGTCCAAATCGGCTGCCTTCACGCCTCAAGCCATCAGGTGCGATGACAGCAAACCCGGCACTAGTGAACGCCGAGACCATGGCGGAATTGGATAACGTCCTGGCGCCGCTGCCGCCTGCACCGTGAAAGAACAGAAGGGCAGGGTATCCGTCGTCGGTCGGCGGTGTCTCCGGCAGGGAGATACGGTACGAGCCCAGTGGCGTCTCGCAGGCGGGTCCTGTGACACCACACGCGAGCAGCGGGCCGCCGGCACCGATCAGGAAAAGAACGAGTGTCAGCAGTTTGGTCATCGGTCTCTCCGGAATTTTATTCATGGCTAGGTCATGAGCAGGCCGCGCGACAGGCCGGAGGCCGGGAAACACGGAATTTTGAAGAGAGACTCAAACGGGGCGAATTCTCTCCGACCCTTGCGGACCGCTGGACGGAGAACTATTCCTTAAGCGAGCGCGGCGCATATTCCGGCGACCGACACGGCACAGAAGGTACGGCCATATGTTTGATCCCATGACCCCCCCGAGCAGTTTCATCATTCCGACGGTAGAGGAAGTGAGTGCCCGAGGATCCATCCGTTACGACATTTTCTCCCGCCTCCTGAAGGAGCGCATCATTTTCGTTTCCGGTCCGGTGCATGACGAGATGGCCACGGTGATCGTCGCCCAGTTGCTGTTTCTGGAAGCGGAGAACCCGAAAAAAGAAATCGCGATGTACATCAACTCTCCCGGTGGCGTGGTGACGAGCGGACTGTCGATCTACGACACGATGCAGTACATTCGCCCCAAGATTTCGACTGTCTGTATCGGACAGGCTGCTTCCATGGGGTCGCTGCTGCTGGCCGCAGGGGAACCCGGAATGCGCTACACGCTGCCCAACAGCCGGATCATGGTTCACCAGCCGTCCGGCGGCTATCAGGGTCAGGCCTCCGACATCATGATCCACGCCCGCGAAACTCAGGCGCTGAAGGATAGGTTGAACGAAATTTATGTGCGGCACACAGGTCAGGACATGGAAACTGTTGTGGCAGCACTGGAGCGCGACAACTTCATGACGGCGGAAGCCGCAAAGGAATGGGGCCTCGTCGATCAGATCGTCGATAGCCGTTCCGATGTGAGCGGTGAGGAGTGAACTATCGGCTGAGTGATCCGGTCCGGTTGCCATAACGATTGGGTAGGATATAGCGACTACGGTTGTCCCGACCATACACTGTACGGGAACGGGAAATGTCGCACCCATCGGCCAATGAAGCAGACCTTATCGCAGCAATGAATCTCATCGGCGTCGATGCGCCGATGAGAAAGCAAATCGCCGCGATGAAGCCACAGCTTGCGACGTTTCTGCCGGATGCGTTGGCTGCATTCTACGAAAGACTATCCGAGCAACCTGAGCTGTCAGGAAAATTCGAAGGCAGAATGCCGATGGCGCAGGCGCGCCAGCGTCAGTTGGAACATTGGCTGACCATTGCGGACGGGGAGTTTGGTGCGGACTATGCTGCGGCTGTTGCACGTATCGGCAGAGCCCATGTGCGCATAGACCTGAAGCCTGTCACCTATATTGCCGGCTATGGTATCGTTGCCGACCACATGATCAGACGGTTCATCGAGGAACGGTTCCATGTCGCCTCTGGCAGGAAAGGCAAGAGCCGGTCGCGAAAGGACACCGGAGACGATGCAGTTGCAGAGCTGACGGATTTGATCAGCGTGTTCATTCGAGCGGTGTTCCTGGATGCGGGTATGAGCGTGGAGGCTTACCTGTCGGTCCTAAACGAGGAGAGGGCGCGGCTCGAGGAGGAAAGCCGTAGGGATCAGCAGGATCTCGAGCAGGGTGTCTCCGCAATTGAGACTGTGCTTGCCAGATTGGCAGACAACAACCTGCGGGAGGGAATGCCGGCATGCTTGCCTGACCGTTTTGCGACAATGGCTCGCCACATGGACAAGGCTCTGGTTGGCCTTTCCTCGGCCTTGGTTTCGGTGCGCAATTTGACCAATGGCCTCGACATGCGTGTGGACGAGATGACGCGGGCCACCAATGACCTCTCCAATCGCACGGCCCAGCAAGCTGCTAGCCTGGAGGAAAGCTCGGCCGCGTTGCAAGAGATAACGGAGAGTGTTTCTGCAACGGCGAGAAACACGGCGACGGCCGCCGAAAAGGCAGAAGTTGCCTTAAAGGAAAGCAAGCATTCCGCGGAAGTCGTGGGAGAAACGGAAGCCGCCATGAAAAACATGGAGGAAGCATCCACCGAGATAGTCTCCATCGTGGCGTTGATTGATGACGTTGCCTTTCAAACCAACCTTCTGGCCTTGAATGCCAGTGTCGAGGCTGCGAGGGCCGGGGAGGCCGGGCGCGGCTTTGCTGTGGTGGCACAGGAGGTCAGGGCACTGGCTCAGCGCTGCTCGGAGGCAGCGCAGACCATCAAGGCAACAGTGAGCCGATCCGATCAACAGGTTCGGGAAAGTGTTCGGTTGGTCGAGAGCACGAAGAGTGCCTTGGGAGGGATCGCCAACAGGATCGGGGAAATGAACGAAATTGTCGGCAACATAGCTCATGCGGCGGCGGAGCAATCCTCGGGCCTTGGAGAGTTGCGGGATGCCGTGACTGACATGGATAACTTGACCCAGAAAAACGCCAGCATGGTTGATCAGACCAATGCGGCCATGCAGGCGCTGCGCGGACAAATGCAGGAACTTGGCGGTGCGATGTCGGTCTTTCGTCTTCCGGTCGAGGCTGATAGGGTGCAGGACTTGCGGGATGTCATCTGATGACTATTTCGTAGATGTGTGTCGGTGAGCGTTTGCGCAGATGCCGGAAAAATCCCTAACGTCAGTTGACCAAGGTTTTTCATTTGCGCAATTTCACGCCGTTGCTCTTGTCATTGCCTGCCGGGCGGTGCCTAATACGTGCAACTGGCCGCGGGAACGTGAATAGCCACGCGACGGAACGACGAGCAGACGGGCAAGCGCAACGGCCCTGGAGGATCGAATGAGTAAGACAGGCGGCAGCGAATCGAAAAACACGCTCTATTGCTCTTTCTGCGGCAAGAGCCAGCATGAAGTGCGCAAGTTGATTGCCGGTCCGACGGTCTTCATTTGCGATGAGTGTGTCGAGCTCTGCATGGACATTATCCGTGAAGAGACAAAATCCAGTCTCGTGAAGTCGTCGGAAGGTGTACCCAGCCCGCAGGAAATCTGTGCGGTTCTTGATGATTTCGTTATCGGCCAGCAGGTCGCGAAACGCGTCCTGTCGGTTGCCGTTCACAACCACTATAAACGCCTGAACCATTCGTCCAAGAACCCGGATGTCGAACTGGCGAAATCGAACATCATGCTGATCGGTCCCACGGGTTGCGGCAAGACCTTGTTGGCCCAGACGCTGGCCCGCATTCTGGACGTGCCGTTCACGATGGCCGATGCCACCACCCTGACCGAGGCGGGCTATGTTGGAGAAGATGTAGAGAACATCATACTGAAGTTGCTTCAGTCTGCAGAGTATAATGTGGAGAGGGCGCAGCGCGGTATCGTTTATATCGACGAAGTGGACAAGATCAGCCGCAAGTCCGACAATCCCTCGATCACGCGGGATGTGTCTGGTGAAGGTGTGCAGCAGGCGCTGCTGAAGATCATGGAAGGCACCGTAGCCTCCGTGCCTCCTCAAGGCGGCCGCAAGCATCCGCAGCAGGAGTTTCTGCAGGTTGACACCACGAACATCCTTTTCATCTGCGGTGGCGCCTTTGCCGGTCTCGACAAGATCATCAGCCAGCGCGGCAAGGGGTCTGCCATGGGCTTCGGTGCAGACGTGAAGGATCAGGACGAGCGACGGATCGGTGAGGTTTTCCAGGAACTGGAGCCGGAAGACTTGCTGAAATTCGGGTTGATCCCGGAATTTGTAGGTCGTTTGCCCGTGATCGCAACTCTCACGGATCTTGACGAGGAAGCGCTCGTCACCATCCTTACCAAGCCGAAGAACGCCCTCATCAAGCAGTACCAGCGCCTGTTCGAGATGGAGAACGTGCAGTTGACGTTTACGGACGAAGCTCTGAAAGCCGTGGCGTCACGGGCGATCGAGCGGAAAACCGGCGCACGTGGTCTGCGATCGATCCTTGAAGAGGTGTTGCTGGATACGATGTTCGAAGTCCCGGCGCTGGAAGGCGTGGAAGAGGTCGTCGTCAACGAAGACGCCATCGTCCGCAAGGGCGAGCCACTGCTGATCTATGCCGACAAGAACAAGGAGCCTGCGAGCGCAGGCTGAACGCACCGGGACTTGTGTCGCCGGACCTCACGGCCCGGCGTCTCGCATGTCGGGAGTTTCCGCTGGACCTTGCCAGACAGTTACGCGACAAGTAGGCAAGCTTGATGGAGGGCATAATGAGCCTGTTTTCGCAGATATTTACCTGGTGGAGCGGGCAGACGCTCGGCACTCGTATCTGGACAGCACGCAACGGTGAAAAGGTCGGCGAGGACGAGCAGGGCAACATTTTCTATCGCTCCACCGACGGGGCGCGACGCTGGGTGATCTACAATGGTGAAATCGAGGCAAGCCGGGTTTCACCGGAGTGGCATGGTTGGCTGCACCACACGTATCAATCTCCACCCACTGAAGTGCCTCTCGCGCGCAAGAAGTGGGAAAAGCCGCATAAGGAAAATTTGACAGGTACGGTTGCGGCCTATCATCCGCCAGGCAGTATTCTTTCACCGGCGACCAATGTGCGCGCGGATTATGAGGCATGGAGCCCGGAGTAACGACATGGCGAATAGTGCAACAGAAACCCTGATCGGAGCGGTCGTGCTGGTGACGGCCGTCGGATTCGTGGCCTATGCCAGCCAGACGGCAGGTATTGGCAGAGGAACGTCGGGCAATTATGAGTTGCTGGCGAATTTCAATTCGGCGGAGGGCATTTCCGTCGGCACGGATGTCCGTATGGCCGGAGTGAAAGTCGGAACCGTCAAATCGCTGGGGCTCAACACGGAAACCTATCAGGCCGAGACGGTTTTCAACATAGATGAAACCTACAAGATCCCCGACGACAGCGATGTAAAAATTGCGTCAGAAGGTTTGCTGGGCGGCAGTTTCGTGGAAATCGCTCCCGGCGCCTCGGAGTTCATGTTCGCGGACGGAGACGAGATTCTCTACACGCAAAGTTCGGTGAGCCTGTTGGCGCTGATGATGAAATTCGTCGGCGAAAGCGCGTCGGAGTAGAACCATGCGCGGCATATTTGCCCTGATCCTCTGTGCGCTGGCCGTGGCCGCGTCGGCACAGGAAGACGGCCTTTCCACCGGGTTCAACACGGATGGTACGCCGAACGGTGACGACGGTGTGATCGCGGAGGAGGGCATCATCAGTCCACCCGACGATTTTCAGGAGCTGCGGCTGGTCGATGCTCCACGTGCGCGGTTGCGTGGGCTCGATACACTCAACAATACTGTCGATGATTTCATGATTTCCGTCGGAGAAACGCTAATTTTCAAACGGCTGGAAGTCACGCTGGAGGCGTGCCGCTATCCCGAGGGGAACATCGGCGACCTGGCCTACGCCTACCTGCGGATTCGAGACCGGCGAGAAGAGGATGCTCGCTTTGACGGCTGGATGCTGTCCGAAAGCCCGGCCCTCTCGGCCCTCGACCATCCGCGTTATGACATCTGGGTGCTGAGCTGCAGCACGGCCTGAGGGTCATCCGTCTGTTCCAGTGCCCAGTAGCGCGCGGGGAGTTGCAGCGCGCTCCTCAGCTGGCGATGGTAGTCTGCGCGGGAGATCTCCAGTGCGCCGAGCGAGATCAGGTGGTCCGTGGTGAACTGTGTGTCCAGCAGTGAATAACCGCCGAAGCGGAGCCGAGCGACCAGGTAGACAAGAGCGATCTTGGAAGCATCAGTAGCGAGAGAGAACATGCTCTCGCCAAAGAAGGCCCCGCCCATGGAAACGCCGTACAGTCCTCCCACCAGTAACTCTCCGACGAAGAGTTCGACTGAGTGGGCGTGACCACGACGGTAAAGTTCCTGATAGAGTGCGGCAATTTCTGGGTTTATCCAGGTCTCGTTACGTTCCGAACAGTGGCGGACGACCTCGGCGAATGCGCTATCCCAGCGAACAGAATAACCGCCTTTGCGGATCCTCTTTCGTAATGAGCGTGAGACATGAAGAGAATCGAGCGGAAGCAAGCCGCGCGTTTTCGGATCAATCCAGAAGATTTCGTCACTGTCGGCGCTTTCGGCCATCGGGAAAACACCGGAAGCATAGGCATGCAGGAGCAGGTCGGCAGTTATTTCCTGCGGAGCCTCGTCACGCATATGCCAACCCGGTGATCAGTAGCCTTACCCTTCCAGCCAGCGTTCCAGCCAATGAATGGTATAATTTCCGTTGCGGATATCCGGTTCTTGAAGAAGTGCCCCGAACAGCGGTGATGTCGTATCCACGCCATCTACGATGAGCTCGGACAGTGCCCGATCCAGGCGCGCCAAGGCGACGTCGCGATCGACGCCATGGACGATCAATTTGGCGATCAGACTGTCGTAATAGGGAGGTATCCGGTAGCCCTGATAAATGGCGCTGTCCATGCGTACGCCGAGGCCGCCCGGTGCGTGGAAGGCCGTGATCTTGCCCGGGCTGGGCCGGAATTCCGGAAGCTTCTCGGCGTTGATGCGTACCTCGATGGCGTGGCCGCGTGGAACCAGATCTTCCTGCCGAAATGTCATCTCTTCGCCCGAAGCTACGCGAATCTGCTCCTGCACCAGATCGACATTGAAGACAGCTTCGGTCACCGGATGTTCAACTTGCAGTCGGGTATTCATCTCGATGAAATAGAACTCACCGTCTTCATACAGGAACTCTATGGTGCCGGCGCCTATATAGTTGATAGCCGCAACGGCATCTGCGCAGGTCTTGCCGATGCGCGCGCGTGTTTCTGCGTCGATCACGGGGGAGGGGGCCTCTTCCAGAACCTTCTGGTGGCGACGCTGGAGTGAGCAGTCACGTTCACCAAGATGCACGGCACGGCCCTTGCCGTCGCCGAACACCTGCACTTCAATGTGGCGCGGCTTTTCAAGGTATTTCTCGATATAGACCTCGTCATTGCCGAACGCGGCCTTCGCCTCGGTGCGGGCTCCGGAGAAAGCCGAATCGAGGTCGGCGGCAGTGCGCGCCAGTTTCATTCCGCGTCCGCCCCCGCCGGCGGTTGCCTTGACGATGACGGGAAAGCCCATTTCCTGTGCGATTTCGCGCGCTTTCTCGATATTGGGAACACCGCCATCCGAACCGGGAACACAGGGCACCCCCAATTTTCTCATCGTATCCTTGGCGGTGATTTTGTCGCCCATGATCGAGATATGCTCGGATGTCGGTCCGATGAAGCCAATCCCGTGATCTTCGAGGGCCTGAACGAACACCGGGTTCTCGGAGAGAAAGCCGTAACCGGGGTGAATAGCCTCGGCCCCCGTCACCTCGCAGGCGGATATGATGTTGGGAATGTTCAGGTAGCTCTGCCCGCTGGCCGGCGGACCTATGCAAACGCTTTCATCTGCAAGGCGCACGTGCATCGCATCGACATCGGCGGTGGAGTGCACCGCAACCGTCTGAATGCCCATTTCACGACAGGCGCGGATTACGCGGAGCGCAATTTCACCCCTGTTGGCAATCAGGATCTTCGAAAACATGCCGCTTTCCTGTCTTAGCCGAGGATGAAGAGGGGGGCGCCGAATTCGACCGGTGCGCCGTCTTCCACCAGTATGCGCTTGACCGTGCCATCGCGTGGTGCGGGGATCTGATTCATCGTTTTCATGGCTTCGATGATCATCAATGTCTGGCCTTCCTTGACTGCATCACCGACGGCGACGAAGGAGGGCTTGCCCGGCTCTGGCTGAAGGTAGGCCGTGCCCACCATGGGTGACGTGACTGCACCGGGATCCTGCGCCGGATCGCCTCCGGTATCCTGCGGAGCGGAGGCACCTTCTGCGGGCCTGGGAGCAGGTGAAGCTGCAACCGGGATCGTCGTTGTCGGGGCGGCAGGTGCCGGGGCTGCCTGAACTGTACGGGCGACCCGCACATCCAGAACCTTGTCTTCGGCATACTCGCGCCGGACTTCGATCTCCGTCAGATCGTTCTTGCGCAGCATCTCTGCGAGCGCTTCGATGAACGCCACGTCAGATGAAAATTCCTTATTGCTCATCAGAACCCCGATGTTGTTGTTTTTGGGTCCGCGCTATCCTCAGGGAACAGCGGCAGATATCCTGTTTGGGTTATACGCAATCGTTTGCCGCGTGAAAAGCGAAGAAGATCACCGTTTCAAGTGCCTTCGCGCACGTCTTCGATCAGTTCGGCCATGTCCTCTTTCGGCAGGTAACCGCGCAATATGACATCCCCGATGACAAATGTCGGTGTCCCGCTCAGCTTGACGGCCTTGGCGAGGACGCGTGTTGCATTGAGCCGTTCGGTGATGAGGTCACTGTCTGCCAGAGCTATCATTTCGTCGATGTTCACGCCACTTTCTTCGGCGATCGAGGCGATCACGGCCGTGGTCAGCTTGCCTTGGTGGCGCATCAGTGCGTCGGAAAAGGTCGCATAGGTTTCAGGCCCCTGATTTTCGAGAACGGCCATGGTGGATCGCGCGGCGACGAGAGATTCCGGGCCGAGTATCGGAAGTTCCTTGATGATGTAGCGGATATCGGGATTGCTCTCCAGCAATGCCTGAACATCCGGATGGGCGCGCTTGCAATAGCCGCACTGATAGTCGATGAATTCGACGATCGTCAGGGGGCTGTCGGCATCGCCCAGCGTATAGGAAAAGCCATCGGCATAAAGGGCATCAATGTTTTCCTCGACGATCCGCTGGTCTTCGGCGACCTGCTCATCGGCCTCTCTTTCCTCTAGCACGGCCATCGCTTCGCGCAAAACCTCCGGATTTTCGAGGAGATAGGCTCGGATTTCCGAATGCAGCGAATCCCGCTCCGCCTCTGTCATATCCGTCTGGGCCAACGCTCCCGTGACGGCCAGCGCCGAGAACGCGAGAGCGAACATCACGGTTTTCATGGGCATTGTCTCCTATCTGTCGCGACCGGCAACATGAAGTATGTCCTGAGCCTGGCGCCAGCCCGCTGAACCTTCGGGGAGTTGGGCCGCCGCCCGTCTGGCATGTACACTCGCATCCTGCAGCTTGCCCTGCAATGCAAACCTTTCGGCGGTGGCGAGCGATGCCTTGCCGTTCTGGCCGGTGCGGGCATACACGATGGCGAGATCTCGGAAAGTCTGAGGATTGCGATCGTCCATGCTTCGGGCCCTTTCGAGGACCGGCAGCGCCTCCCGCGTTGCGCCGTCCTGATCGACAGCGACGAGGGCGCGTCCCAGGCCGGACAGGATCTGTGCTTCATTCGGAGCCAGCGCCGCTGACTGCCTGTAAGCACGGACAGCCTCGCCGGCCTTGCCGTTCTCCAGCAGAAATTGGCCTTTCAGTTCCCAGTAATATGGATCTTTCGGGCGGGCCTTGATCAGCGAATCGACTGTTGCCATTGCCCTCCGTATATCCGGGCGCTGATGATAGGCGACTGCGCGGGCGAGGGCGCCGATCTCTGTCTTGTCATCCTTGTACTGGCTCAGAGTTCTATCCGGCGTTCCGATAAAGCCGTTGAACTTGGCCACCATGCGGGCATGCCAGTAAGAAATTGCAGGATCTTCCGTGCGCGGGGCAGGGGCATTGGCCACCCGGTCTTCGAGATAGCGCATACGATCACGCCAGAGTGGGTGTGTTCGGACATAGGGGTCTGCACGCGACTGCGACAGGATCTCCTGGCCGCTGAACATCTTCATCACTTCGATAATGGCATCGGCATCTGCCCCGGCGGCGATCATGTAGCGCAAGCTCGCCTGATCAGCACTTGATTCCTCGGCCCGGTTGTGGCTCAGGAAATCGCGCAGAGCCGCCTCCTGCGTCAGGCCACCGACGGCCAGTGCGCCGCGCCCGCCGCCAGCTGCGGCGGCCGCCACTGCCAGCAGTGCGCCAATGCCCGCGACCCCTCGTGTCTGACGCAGTTTCTCGTTGCGGCGAGCGATATGACCACCGGTGATATGGCCGGTTTCATGCGCGATAACGGCGCGCAACTGGTCCACCGTCTTGAGCCTCCGCAGCATGCCGGTGTGAATAAAGATATTGTTGCCCCCGGCGACAAACGCGTTCATTCGCGGGTTGTCGATGATGTATATGTCCACCTGCGAGGGGGACAGACCGGCAGCACGGAAAATCGGATCGGCAATCATTCCGAGTGTGCGCTCGATCTCCGCATCCCGGATAAGACCCTGCGCGAAGGCAGCGCCTGGCATGAGAAGACCGATACAGGCGATCCACGCAACAGCCATTCGCAGTCCGTGTCGAACCCCTTGCATGACAGCCGCCAAAATGAGACCCCTCCCCATCGGATTTGGCGAAGAATAGGGCGAAGAAGATGCGGGTTTCAAGGCGCGGTGACGTGGCTCCGTTCATCGTGATGGACGTGATGGAGGCGGCGCGGCAGGCCGAAGTGGCGGGCGCCGACATTGTTCATATGGAGGTAGGACAGCCTTCGACACCTGCGCCTGCACCTGCGTTGGCCGCCTTGGCGAGAGCTATGGAATCCGGCCCACTGGGCTACACCGTCTCACTCGGAATGCCGGAGTTGAGGCGTGGGATTGCCGGGCTCTACCAGCGCTGGTACGGGCTGGATATAGACCCCGAGCGGGTGGTGGTGACTGCCGGATCTTCGGCCGCCTTCCAGTTGGCCTTCCTGTCTCTGTTCGATGCTGGTGAGAAGGTTGCCATCGGCGATCCCGGCTATCCCAGTTACCGTAACATTCTCAAGGCCCTGAGCCTTGTTCCGCAGGCAATTGAAACCACGGCGGAGCATCGCTTCCAACCCGTGCCGGAAACCTTGCCGGAGGATGCGGCGGGCCTGTTGGTGGCCAGTCCGGCCAATCCGACCGGCACAATGCTCGATAAATCTGCGCTGACAGCGTTGATCCGGGCGGCAGAGGCAAAGGGAATCGCCTTCATTTCCGACGAAATCTATCATGGTATCCAGTACGGCCCGCGTGCTGTCAGCGCGTTGGAGGTGAGTGATGAAGTGTATGTCATCAACTCGTTTTCCAAGTACTTCTCGATGACGGGATGGCGAATCGGCTGGATGGTTGTCCCGGAAGCTCATATTCGCAGGGTGGAACGGCTGGCGGCGAACCTCTTCATCTGTGCGCCCCATGCCAGCCAGGTCGCGGCACTGGCGGCACTTGGGGCGCATGAGGAACTGGCCCGGAACGTCGAGACTTATGCAGCTAATAGAGCCCTGCTTCTGGAGGGACTTGGCAAGGCGGGGTTCACGGATTTAGCACCGCCGGACGGAGCGTTTTATCTCTATGCCGATACCGCGCATCTGGCATCGAACAGCCATGACCTTAGTGCGGAAATCCTGCGGGAGGCGCATGTCGCGGTGACACCGGGCCTCGACTTCGACCCCGCGCGCGGAGCACGAACGCTGAGGTTTTCTTATGCTGGCTCGACGGAGCGAATGCAGGAAGGTCTGCTGCGCCTCCAACGCTGGTATCAGGCGCGTCAGAGGTAAGGCGTGGGGTCGACGCTTTCGGTGCCGCGGCGAATTTCAAAGTGAAGGTTCGGCGGCGAGCCGTCTGCAACAACGCCGATTTTCTGCCCACGAGAAACCTTGTCGCCCTTGGACAGCGACACATCTGTCACGCGGCCATAGACCGTCAACAGGTCATTGGCGTGCCGGACCAGCAGAATTGTGCCGAGACCGCCGAGCGATTTGGAAACCAGCGCGACTTCGCCGTCTTCCGCAGCAACGACGTTGGTACCGGCAGCCGCCGCGAAATCGATGCCTTCGTTCTTGTCCGCGCCTTGCGGCGAATAGCCCCGAAGTATGCCAGCGCCGGCAATGGGAGCCAGAAACTTGCGGTCTGCACCGGGAGGGGTGCGCGTTGAGCCGAGGTTGGGCGACTCGGGAGCAGCAACTGCATCAATGTCCTGATCCGCGGGCAACGGTGTTTGCGCGGAGGGTGGTGCTGGAACGACGGACGGAGTTCCCGGGTCATTGACGACAGGCTCCGGCTCCGGCGTGATCGCGGCTTGTTGCTGGGAAGCCGGCTGTTGGGCCGGCACGCGGCGCGTATCCGTTACCGGTATCAGCAATTCCTGGTTTTCGCGGAGTGCCATTTCCGGCCCCAGACCGTTCCAGGAGGCAAGCGAGGTTACGGAGACATTGTAGAGACGAGCGATAGAGAACGCCGTTTCGCCTGCGCGGACGCGGTGACGGATCGGGTCGATCACCGTTCCGGTCTGTCCATTGCTGAACGGGTTATTCGTTGCAGTCCCGCCGCTGGCAGACCCACCGGCAGGCGGCAGGGTCGTTGTTGAAAGATCCGAGGTGTCGATAGCCGAATTGACGAGATCCGGGCTCCACGGCTGCACCGTCGCCGGCGTTCCGCCGACATCGCGCGGCAATGCAAGCACCTCTCCGCTTCGGGGGGAGTAGGTGACCGGCAGTCCATTGTGGGTGGCGATTTCTTCGGGGCTAAGACCGACGCGGGCCGCCATGGCCGGAATGGTGTCGCCCTCGCGTGCAACGATGACCTGGTAGTTGGCATAGGTGATTACGCCGCGGCTGTCCGGTGCGGGTCTCGGCAGGGCATTGTCCGCACCGCCGCTGTTGTCCTGGCCGAAGAAGTTTCCGACTGCGCCAAGGTTTGGCATGCTGTCACAACCGGCCAGAGCCAAAGATGCCACCAGCAGCGATGTGGTGGCCAAACGTGAATTTCTGATACCTGTCATCTCTACCGCCCGTATCGTCCTTGCCAGGCCCCTTTGCGGGTGCCGTTATTCCGGCGTATCCTCTGCCATTCCTTCCAGTAGAGGTACAAAGCGCACGTCCCCCAAGGTCTGGTAGTCATACCCGTCTTCAAGTTTTACCACCTTGAGAAGGGTTTGCACAGTGTCCGATTGCCCGACGGGCAGGACCATAATGCCACCGGGGCGAAGCTGCGCCAAAAGGCCCGCCGGTGGATCTTCGGCGGCGGCGGTGACGAGGATGCGGTCGAAGGGGGCCTGATCGGGCAGGCCCAGAGTTCCGTCGGCGGCGATCACGGTCACATTGGTCAAATCCAGTTCCTGCATCACGGCGCGGGCGGTTCTGGCCAGCGGTCGGTGCCGTTCAGTTGTGTAGACCCGCCGGGACAGTCGCGACAGGATGGCGGCCTGGTAGCCGGAGCCGGTGCCGATTTCCAGCACCTTGCAACGTTTATCCAGTTCCAGTGCCTGTGTCATCAGGCCAACCACGGTCGGTTGACTGATCGTTTGACCGCAGGAAATCGGAAGAGGCACGTTTTCGTAGGCACGATCCTTGAAAATGCCGGAGAGGAAGGCACCACGTGGCGTTTTCTCGATCGCTTGCAGAACGTCCTTGTCGCGCACGCCAGCCATGCGCAGGGTCATGACCAGTTCCATGACCTGTGCTTCAGTCACCGAGCGCCGCCTCCAGCGCTGGCAGGGCATCGCGGGCCGTCAAATCGGCGCGAAGCGGTGTAACGGTAGCATAGCCGTTCAGGCATTCGCGGCTGTCGCTGCCGGGCTCCGTCTGGGCGTTGCCCTTGCCGTGGCCAAGCCAGAGATAGCGACGCATGTTCGGGGCTTCCTGCGGTATGACGCCGAAACTCGGTTCCGGCCTGTGGCCCTGAAACGTAGCCTTGCAGCCCTTCACATCGGCCATGTCGCCGACAGGAGGAAAGTTTATGTTGTAGAAGACGCCGTAGCGGTTGTCTGCCCAGGCTGCCTTGGCAAGCAGGTTGCCGATGATGCCCGTCGCAAGATTGCGTGCGGCTAGAAATTCGTCGGGCGCACCGCGATTGTCCGGGCCGAAATACTGAGACATGGCGATAGCCTTGTGACCATGCATGGCGGCTTCCATGGCCGCGCCGACCGTCCCCGAGTAGAGGGTATCTTCGGCAACATTGTGACCCTTGTTGACACCGGAGAGGACAAGGTCCGGCGGGCAATCGGCCATGACATCTCCCAGTCCGGCCAGAACGCAATCCGCCGGACTGCCCTCAACCGCGAAACGGTGGGTGCCGAACCGTTCAATCCGCATCGGGCGGACGAAAGAAATGGCATGACTGACGCCGGATTGTTCGAATGCGGGAGCGACAACCCAGACTTCGCCATCCGGCCCGGCAATTGCCGCGGCGATTGCCTCGGCCACGGCAAGGCCCGGGGCGTTAATGCCGTCGTCGTTGGTCACAAGGATACGCATGCCAGCCCCCGGTCTGTCGTTCTCCCTGTGTTCTAAGCGGGTGGTTGTCGAGGGTCCAGAGGCGAAAACCCTGCCGCCACGTGTGTGGCAGCGATGCCGCGCCGTCTTTCAGTGCAGCTTGTCGGTGGATGCAGTGGCCAACTGTTCTGAGGCTGCCATCAATTCATCGATTACCCTCAGCCAGACATCCTTGTCCTGCGCGCCGGGTACGGCATAGCGCCCACCGACAATGAATGTAGGCACACCCGTCACCCCCATCCTGCGGGCCTGTTCGTCTTCGGCACGGGTTTCCGCAACATCGGCGTCACCAGTCAGGAGGCGGGCAACCACTTCGCTTTCCATTCCGGCCGTCTTGGCCACGGCGACAAGCACCTCGTGATCGGATATATCCTGACCTTGCCGGAAATAGCGGTCGAACAACTGACTTACGACAGCGCCTTGCCTGTCCTCAACCTTCGCCCATTTGATTAACCGATGGGCGTCGATGGTGTTGGGGGTGCGTTTCATTTTCTCGAAGTCGATTTCCAGGCCCGCGGCCTCAGCTGCCTGTGCGATCTGCGAATAGACCTTCACCGCGCCTTCCTTGCCGCCGAACTTGGCCTCCAGATAGGCGCGCCTGTCCATGCCTTCGGCTGGCATATCGGGGTTCAACTGAAACGGCCGCCAGTGGATGTCGAAAGCGAAGTCGGGCCGCTCCGCCAGTGCCTTTTCCAGCTTGGATTTGCCGATGTAGCACCAAGGGCAAATCGGATCGAAAATGATGTCGAGTACGGTCATGCGGGCTCCTTCCATCCATGCGCCTCCATCAGGGCATGCCGGTCGACCTTTCCCCGCGCGGTTCGCGGCAGGGCATCAAGGAAGACGAATTTTCTCGGTTGTTTGTACCGTGCGAGCATCTGGGCGCAATGGCGAGACAGGTCTTCATCCGCTATTGTGAAGTGGGGCACAAGGAAGGCGGCGAGCACGGAAACATCCGCGCGCACGGGCAGGGACAGAACGCAGGCTTCCGCCACGGCCGGATGGGAGGTGAGCACGGCTTCCACCTCAGCGGGCGCAATACGGTAGCCTCCGGTTGTGAGCAGCGCGTCACCGCGGCCCAGATAGGTGATGTGCCCGTCCTCCCGCATCGCGGCCCTGTCACCGGTTATGAACCAACCATTTTGCGAGGGCAGAGAAGGTTTGCCATCCTGCCAGTAGCCGAGCATCAAGCCCGGGTCTTCCTTGGAGACGGCGAGCCGGCCGGGCATGTCCCATGCTGTTGGTCGCGCTGTGTCATCCTCCAGAATCGCAACAGACCGGCCAGTTTGAGGTCGGTAGAGTTCTGGTTGCTCCGGGCTTTGGGAGATATAGGTCGACACCTCGGACATGCCGAGCGCTTCCAGCAGCGGCAGTCCTGTCTCGGTCTCCCAGATCACCCGTATGGAGTTGGGCATCGCCTCGCCGGCTGCAAGGCCATGCCGCAGGGTGCGGAATGCTTCCGGCCTGAAAACATCCGGCTTCAGGATCTGGCGATAGACACCCGGTGCGGCGGCGAACAGTGTTGGCGAGAACCGCTCGGCAAGGTCAGCCCAGACGCCGGGGTATTGTCTGCCGGTATAGATCAGAGCTGTAGCGCCGATCGCCCAAGGGTCCATGAGTCCCGCACCGAGTGTATAGGTCCAGTTAAACGCGCCGGCATGCAACATCCGGTCACCTGCCCGAAGCCCATACCAGTCCTGCCACATCATCCGCCGGGCAAAGGCCGCACGGTGTGCGTGGACGACGGCTTTGGGCCTGCCGCCTGTTCCGGACGTAAAGACAATGTAGGCGGGATCGTTGGCGCAAGTCTCCGCGAACTCGGAGGGCCGTTCGCCGCGCATTTGCCGAAACTCGGCAAGCGGCAGACGTGTGGCCGATGATGGCAGTTCCCTGTCATTTTCGGCAATTGTCAGTCTCGGCGACAGCGTTTCATGCATCACCTGCAGTTCCCTGAGCGTTGCCATCGGTGAGACCGGGACGGGCAAAGCACCCATGCCGCTGGCGGCGAAGAAGGCAATCGGAAAGTCGAGACTGTTGCCGAGACAGACGAAGCATCGGTCGCCCGGGCGCAATCCACGCGCCGCCAGACCCGTCATTGTGGCCATTACGGCGTTCTGAAGATCGGCCCGCGTGAAAGCCTCCGGCGCTTCGGCTGCGCTTGTGACAATCTCAAGCAGGATGTCGCTGTCACTGCCTGCCGTGGATGGGCAGAGGGCATGCCGCGCGAGGTTGAAACTGGCGGGTGGAATAGGGGCAGGGGATTGCTGCCAGATTGCATGTCTGCCGGCCATGGCTGGGCTCCCTTCACAGTTTCGACTGCCGTTGTGAACGTCGAACCGAGACCAATTGCAAGGATGTGAACCAAGGTTTCTGAAACTTTTTGAGGTGAGCATGCGTATCTTTGAGGAATCCGCAGATGAGCGAGAAACCGCTTTCTTTCTCATGAAATTAACCAGTCAAGGATCACGTGCTTGACCCGTTCGTCAGCAAAAGTTAACGCCTGTTAACGATATGGGTAGTGATCCTTATATATACGGAGATGTAGTTCGATGCCGACATTCACGTTCTTTGAAAGGCACCCTGTCTTTGATATGGGCCTTGGGGCCACCACCGGTGGAACGGTTACCATTCCAGAGGATATTTACGACGACGTCGGTACAGTCGTTACCGCAGGCAACGATGATGCCTACCTGGAAGACTTCGATCATGTGAGTGGCAACAACGGGCGTGACGAGGATGCGGACATCACCCTCTCCGACGGCACCTTTATCGACAACACCGGGATTAACCTGGAAGCGACATGGACGCTGGAATGGACCGATCAGTTCGGGGCTACCCAGTCAGTCTTGATCGGCCATTTCGAGTACGGGCCTTCCGATGGTAACCAAACATCTGGAATCATTGCCAACGGCCCGCTGCCACCTGCGGGAACGGAGGTGACTATAGCGGCCTATGACAGCCTGCCGAACAACGACGATGTCGATGCGATCGCCTATACCGATATCACAACGGAAATCGCCTGCTTCGCAGCAGGTACCAGAATACAAACCCGGCGTGGAGAGATCGCCGTGGAGGATCTTCGTGCCGGTGATCTGGTGCGAACGATGGACGATGGCTGGCAGCCGATCCGCTGGATTGGGTCTGCAAAAGTGGCCGCCCAGGGTGCATTTGCCCCAGTGGTTATCACCGCCGGTGCTCTCGGCAATTCGCGTGATCTAATCGTATCACCCTGTCACCGGGTCTTGCTGACTGGCTGGCGTGCACAGGCGATCTTCGACCAGAAGGAGGTGCTGGTTACGGCTCGTCAGCTTGCAGGCCGGGACGATATCTACGTGCGCGAAGGTGGCGAGGTTGAATATTACCACATCCTTTTCGACCGCCATCAGATCATCTTCGCGGAGGGCGCGGCAACAGAAAGCTTTCTGCCTTCGGCCAAGACGCTGGATCCAATGTCCGAACAGGTGCGTGACGAGATCTTCGCGCTATTCCCGGAACTGGCGGTGGATGGTGCGGGCTTTGCCCCTGCACGCAGGGCACTGGCCGATTTCGAAGCCGGTCTGCTCGCCGGCTGAGGCGGCATCAGGAAAACATCGCCCTGAGATCAACGGAGCTTCGTTTGCCTGCATTGGCGCGAAGCTCCGCCATGAACTCGTCCATGCGGGACCTTCCGGCCACTTTCAGAATGTCCAGCAGTTGCCGGTTTGGCGTCAGCTTGGTCGTGGCGCTGAGCTGGTTCATAAGGTCGTCGTCCATTACGGAATGGATGAACACGTCCTTCATGGTGTTACGACTGACGGCGCCATCCTCGATCAGGCGCTTGACGAAGTCGATCGCCCGCAACTCCCTCAGCAGTGAGGAGTTGAAACTGATCTCGTTTATCCGGTTCATGATTTCGATAGCCGTATGCGGAACGACATCCCGGTGGATGGGGTTGATGTGTACGATCAGGATGTCCGACGTCTCGGTTTCGTAGAACAGGGGAAACAAGGCGGGATTACCAAGGTAGCCGCCATCCCAGTAGGCTTCGATCTCACCGGTTTTCTCGTCGGGAATTTCCACAGCCTGATAGAGCGTCGGCAGGCATGCGGAGGCGAGAAGTGGGTCGACGCCGATATCCTTGCCGGAGAAGACCTTGATCTTTCCGCTGCGCACGTTGGTGGCGGAAATGAACAGTTTCGGCCCGTGTTCGGAGCAGACGTCATCGAAATCGAAGAACTCCTCCACCAGCGGCCGCAGCGGGTGGATGTTGAGCGGGTTCAATTCGTAGGGTGAGAACATCCGCGTCATGGCATCCGCGGCGAGAAATGCCGGGCTGCGCTCCACAGTGCGGGCAAAAAATGCTGGTGACGGGGTGAAGGCCTCGAACCAGTGGAGCACATCCAGAGAGCCGAGAGAAGACAGTGACTGCCAGAATGCGTCAAGCGCGGCTCTTGCGCCTTCGTTGCCCCCCTGAACCCAACCGGATTTTATCGCGGCGGCATTCATCGCACCGGCGGACGTGGCAGTAATTCCCTCGATCTCGATGTCGTCTTCCTCAAGCAAACGGTCGAGTACGCCCCAGGTGAAGGCGCCGTGTGCGCCTCCGCCCTGAAGTGCGAGGTTCAGCTTGATGGTCACAATGCTGTCCATCCGCCATCGACGGAGATCGTGGTGCCGGTTATCTGGGCAGCGGCGTCGGAGCAGAGGAAAGCCACGGTGCCGCCCAACTGCTCGGTGGTGGCGAACTCCTTGGACGGCTGCCGCGCCAGCAACACCTCGCGGATCACCGTCTCTCGATCCATTCCGTACTCCTTCATCGTATCGGGAATCTGCGCTTCGACCAGCGGCGTCAGTACGTAGCCGGGGCAAATGGCGTTGCACGTGATGGGATCCTCGGCCGTCTCCAGCGCTATCACCTTCGAAAGGCCGACGACGCCGTGCTTGGCTGCTACATACGCGGATTTGAAGGGAGATGCCGTCAGGCCGTGGGCGGAGGCGATGTTGACGACCCGGCCCCAGCCGTTCTCTCGCATCAGCGGCACGGCTGCCGCAGCGGTGTGAAACGAGCTGGAGAGGTTGATGGCGATAATTGCATCCCACTTTTCGGGCGGAAAGGTGCCGATTGCTTCCACGTGTTGAATGCCAGCGTTGTTGACCAGGATATCGACCTTGCCGAACGCTTCGACTGCCTTTTCTACCAGGGCGCGGCACTCATCGCCCTTCGACATGTCGGCCTTGATATACTTGGCTTGGGCACCGGTTTCGTCAGAGATCTTCTTGGCAAGCTCGTGATCTTCGTCGGTGTCTGTGAACGAGTTGATCACCACATTGATCTTCAATTTTGCCAACTCCTCGGCAATTCCGAGGCCGATACCAGAGTTGGAGCCGGTGATGACGGCAGTTTTGCCTGCAAGATCCATGAGAACGCCCCTATGATTGCGTGATGTTGCGCTGCTGCAAACATATGTTGCGGTTGCGAATAAGCAAAGGGGGGAGTGGTTGGGGGCGTGAGAGGCATCACCCACCGTCAAAAAAAACGCCCTCACGAGGAGGGCGTTAAGTTATTGAGGCAGGTTTCATACAGGCAAGAAACCTATCGAGCAGTGCCTTAGTTATACGAAATCTAACGCCGCACTCCAAGATAAAAATTTATCTCATTGAAACAGCACCGTATGCTTGGCCTCAACTGTGCAAAACAGACAGGGGAAAAACAATGTTCAGAGCAGCAGGACAGGCAGGATTGTCGGCCGTGATAATCGGTGTGTGCAGCGTCGGAATCGCGGCGGCGCAGCCAAAACATGGCATTTCCATGTACGGAACGCCCGAATTGCCGCCCGGATTCGTCTCCCTTCCGTATGCGAACCCGAAGGCACCGAAAGGCGGCAGGATGGTTGTGGGAGAGGTTGGCGGTTTCGATTCCATGAACCCCTACATCCTGAAAGGCGAGGCTCCGTACAACATCCGCAGCCATGTCGTGGAAACACTTCTGGGACGCAGCTGGGACGAATCATTCACGCTTTACGGGCTGTTGGCCGAATCGGTGGAGACAGGTCCGAACCGCGAATGGGTTGAATTCCACCTCCGGCCGGAGGCCAAATTTTCTGACGGTTCGCCCGTGACGATCGAAGATGTGATCTGGTCGTTCGAGACCTTGGCCGAGAAGGGGCATCCACGCTACCGGTCGAGTTGGGAGAAGATCGATCGGTACGAGCGGGTAGGTGAGCGGGGGATCCGTTTCGACTTCAACACCGTGGACAACGAGTTGCCGCTAATACTCGGCCTGCGACCGATCCTGCGCAAGGCGGACTGGGACGGACGCGACTTTGCAGAAAGCTCCCTCGACCGGATTACCGGTTCCGGACCCTACATCGTTGGCGAATTCGAGCCGAACCGGTATGTCGAGTTCGTTCGCAATCCAGATTATTGGGGCAGTTCAGTGCCTTATAATCAAGGCCTAAACAACATTGACACCATCCGATACGAATACTTCACAGATGCAAACGTCGTTTTCGAAGCCTTCAAGGCCGGCGAGCTCTCTTACTTCCGAGAGGGCAACCCGGCAAAGTGGAAGACCGATTACAGTTTTCCGGCGGCGCTGAATGGTGACGTGGTGAAGGAGGAGATCCCGCACCGGCGGCCAGCTGGCATGGAAGGTTTTGTCTTCAATACCCGGCGCGAGATCTTTTCTGATTGGCGGGTGCGTGAGGCGCTGATCCAGGCCTTCAACTTCGAATTCATCAATCAGACGATGAACGACAGTGTTTATCCGAGGCGGACGAGTTATTACGCCAACTCCGATCTGGCGATGAGCCATGACGCGGCTGAAGGAGCGGTGAAGTCACTTCTCGAGCCGTTTGCCGATACCCTGGTTCCCGGAACCATGGAGGGCTACAGCCTGCCTGTCGCTGATATTGCCGGACGCAACCGGAGCGGCTTGCGGGAAGCGCGTCGGCTGTTGCAAGAGGCCGGCTGGAGGGTCGACGACGCTGGCGTCCTGCGGAACGGGTCCGGTCAGGCTTTCGAATTCACGGTGCTTTTGAGATCGGATCGCAATGAGGCGATTGCCAATATGTATGCGGAAATGCTGGCTAGGCTGGGCATCACCATGCGTCAGGAACTTGTCGACAGTGCGCAACACAACACCCGCAAGTCCGACTATGACTACGATATGATGGTCAATGTCTGGGGACTTTCGCTCTCACCCGGCAATGAGCAGTACCTGTATTGGGGCCGTGACGGAGTGAACACGCCCGGTACACGCAATTACATGGGCATGGACAGTGTCGCGGCCGAAGCGATGATAGATACAATGCTCACGGCCGAAAGCCAGAAGGAGTTCGTCGCGGCGGTCAAGGCGCTGGATCGCATCCTGATGGCCGGGCGGTATGTGGTGCCGTTCTGGTTTTCCGATGTGTCGCTGGTGGCGCACACGGCGGAAATGAAGCATCCCGAGGCATTGCCAATCTATGGAGACTGGATCGGGTTCCTGCCCGAAGTCTGGTGGATTGAGGAGTGATCAGTGGAGCGCGAGGCTGAGCGCCAGAACAAGCATCAGCAGGCCGATGCCTGCGTCTAGTATCTGCCACGCACGCGGGCTTTGCAGGAGTGGTGCGAGGAGACGCGCACCGTAACCCAAGCCGAAGAAGAACACGAAGGAGGCGCTGATTGCGCCTCCGCCGAATGCAAGCTTCGCGGAACCTTCAAAGGGAACGGAGACGGCGCCAATCAGGGCCAGTGTATCCAAATATACGTGAGGGTTGAGCCATGTGAAGGCAAGGCAGGTGAGCAAGGCCTTCCTCAGCGGTTCGGCTTCGCCTGAGAGCGCCAGCGCCGCCTGTGGCGCGCGGGCGGCGTTGAGCCGGCTGACGCCGTAGCCGGTGAGAAAGGCGACGCCCAGCCAGCGCATCAAGTCCGGCAGCCATGGCGTGGAATCTGCGATCGCCCCGAAGCCGGAGACGCCTGCGGCGATCAGAATTGCATCGGATGTAGCGCAGGTGAGACACACCCAGAACACGTGCGCCCGGCGCAGGCCTTGCCGCAGTACGAACGCGTTCTGGGCGCCGATCGCGAGGATGAGGACGAAACCGGTCGCGAAGCCCGTGGACGCGGCGTTGAGCATCAGTTCAAGAGGCGTTCTTGATCGGTTTTACAGTCTTCGCCGATTGAATTGCCTGCCCGCCTTCGGGCGGTAGAACGAGACCGGCGGAAATGACCAGCTTGGCCGCATCCTCAACAGACATGTCCAGCGGGAGGACATCGCGCTTCGGAACGAAAAGCAGGAAACCGGAAGTCGGATTTGGCGTGGTCGGCAGAAAGACGCTGACCATTTCCGTTTCTCCAGCCTTTACAGGTACTTCGCCGAAAGTGTCGGTGGAGACGAAGGCCACGGCCCAGATGCCCTTGCGCGGATATTCGACGAGGCAGGCTTTCTGGAAAGACTGGTTGGACTGGTTGAGAATGGTTTCGACGATCTGTTTGACGCCGTTGTAGATCGAGCGGATGATCGGAGTGCGATCAAACAGGCTCTCGCCCCAGCGGATGATCTGGCGGCCGAACAGGCCTTTGGTCAGGGCACCGACGAAGGCGGTGAATAGTACAAAGACGACGACGCCGAAGCCGAACAGGTTGCGCCCGAAGTATGTGGCGGGATTGTAGAAATCCGGCACGAGCGGCAGGACGCGGGCGTCCACGAAGTTGACGACTGTCATCACGACCCAGATCGTCAGCATTACCGGAGCAACGATGACGAGACCGGTCAGAAAATCAGTACGAAACCGCTGAAGAAACGTGGGTTTCCTGCGGATCTTCTTCGCTCTCGGTTTCGGCTTGGTGGCCATGGACGCGCCTTTCTGATGCCCGGTTGTATTTAGGTAAAGCTTTGCCCGGGCGCAATGTTTCGGAACGCGGGAGCGCCGGCTATCCGGGCGGCGAGGCGGGCGTTGTTCTTTACGAGGGCAATATTGGTGGCGAGTGACGCGCCGTTGGTCAGATCGAAGATGCGGGACAGAAGGAATGGTGTGACATCCTTGGCGGTGATGCCTTGGGCTGTGGCTTCATCCAGAGCCTGAGTGATAACTGGCTCCATGATTTCGCGTGTGATTTCATGCTGTTGCGGCACAGGGTTGGCGATGAGCTGGCCGCCGGGCAGGCCGAGAGTGCGGCGCATTTGATGGGCGGCGGCGATGTCTGCCGGGGTGTCGAGGCGCAGTGGGCTGGGATGGCCGCTTTCGCGGGACCAGAAGGCGGGAAAGTCGTTCTGACCGTAGGTAATGACGGGAACGCCTTTCGTTTCAAGAACTTCCAGTGTCTTGGGGATGTCGAGAATGGCCTTGGCTCCGGCGGCGACAACGGTAACCGGGGTTTCAGCAAGCTCGGTTAAATCTGCAGAGATATCAAAGGTTTGCTCGGCCCCTCTGTGAACGCCGCCAATGCCGCCGGTGGCGAAGACGGGGATGCGGGCGAGATTGGCGGCGATCATCGTGGCGGCGACGGTGGTGGCGCCGGTAATTCCAGAGACGAGTGCAGGTGCGAGATCGGCGCGCGACAGTTTGGCGGCACCGTCGGTTTTGGCAAGGAATTCAAGCTCTTCCGAAGAAAGACCGATATGGATTTTACCGGCGATGATGGCGATGGTGGCCGGGGTTGCGCCTTCGGCTCGGATGACGTCTTCGACTTCGCGGGCCATTTCCAGGTTCTGCGGATATGGCATGCCGTGGGTGATTATCGTGCTTTCCAGGGCGACGATCGGGCGGCCTTCGGCGCGAGCCGTGGCGACTTCGGCGGAAAATTCTAACATAAAATCAATCTTTCAAACTACTGATATGATTGCAGGAAGCGACGATAGCGGCGGCGAGAGCAGCATTAGGGCTGGCGCCGTTCAGTTCAGCCGAGAGGTGGGCGGCGAGGAAGATGTCGCCGGCGCCGGTGGTGGTGTGCGCTTCGGTTGGCGGCGGTGTCTGGCTGATCGTGGGTTGGCCATTGGTCGAGACGGCCGCGGTGCGGGGGCCGTCGGTTACGATGGCGGTGTCGGCTCCGGCCTCGGTGAGCGCTTCTGCAGCGTCGATCGCCGAGCTAAACCCTTGAGCGAGAATGATTTCCGCCTCGGTTCGATTGACATAGAGACGTCCGCCGTGAGCCTCGATTACAGGGGCGAGGCGGCTGGCCTTGCCGGGGCTGGCGGGGACGAAGACCATGGTGGCGGAGGCGGTTTCGGGGGTGCTGAGCAGGGCCCGTAGGGTGGCTTCCGGAAGGTTGCCGTCGGCGATAATGTGGCCGCTGTAAGTGTCGGGTATAGAAGAAAAAAGTCCGTTTCGAAGCGGGGCAAAAACTCCCTCGCCGGTTCGTTCCAGGGCGGCACAGTCGGCGATGGCGGCGAAGACCTCTCCGTCGGGATCCTCTACGGCGAGATAGGTGTCGGTCGGGGCGTCGCCACGGGTGAGGAACGCGGTGCCGACTCCGGCATTTGCGATCTCTGCCACCAAGGCGTCGCCGGTGGGATCATTGCCGATATAGCTCATGATTTCAACAGCTTGACCCTGTCGTGCGAACTCCAGTGCGATGTTGAGGGCGACGCCGCCCATGCGCCGTTCGATCCGTCCGGGTACGTCGAAACCGGGGCGGAGGTCGCGGCTGGAATGGGCGATGATGTCCCACATGGCGGAACCGATGCAGAGAAGGGGGGCGCGTGTTTTCATGGTATGGGTTTTGTATGGTTTTGGTATGGTTTTGGTAGTGCAAAACGTCCGGCGACGGCTGAATTTTTGCCGAAAGGTAGGCAGAATGCTTACCTGTAAGGTAATGTCGCGCTTACCTGAGTACCGGGTTCGGAATTTGCGAGAGAAGGTAATGAAAAATCTTACCTTCTAGGTAATGACATGCTTACCCGAGGCTGCGTGAGCGGGCTTCAGCGACGCTTTGTGGAAGTGATTGTGCCCTACAAAAAATAGTTTGTAGGGTATCATTGTAATCTGTTATACCCTACGTGAAATTTTTTGTAGGGTAGAGCCATGGTCGCACATCACAGTCACATTGGCACGGCTGCCTGGTCCGATCTTCTGCGGCTGCTGAAGGATGCGCAGGTTTCCGATCTGCGCGGCTCGCCGAAGCTGAAGACGGTTGGGAAGAAAAAATACTGGTACGACCAGTACCGGATCGGGACGGAAGTTGTTGATCGTTATATCGGCGAGGACAACGCGGCGCTACGGGAGCGGTTGCAGCGGCATCGGGAACTGGCGGAAACGCTGAAGGCCAATGAACGTGAACGCGCGCGACTGATGCGGGTGCTGCGGGCAGAAGGTTACCTGATGGCGGATGCGCAGACGGGGCAGGTGGTCTCGGCGATGGAGCGGGCCGGTGTTTTCCGACTGGGCGGTACATTGGTAGGCACCCAGGCGTTCCGTCTGTACGAGGGAGAGCTTGGCATCCGGATCGGTTTCGGAGAGTCGGCGGTGACGGATGATATCGACATCGCCAGTTTCGAGCGGCTTTCACTGGCGCTTGGCGACACCGTCGCCGAGGCTCTGCCAGAGGTGTTTTCACAACTGAAATTCGACCCGGTGCCACCACTGGTGAAAAACAAGGTCTGGCGCTGGCGGCAGACCAACCGGGCGACGCTGGTGGAGTTCCTGACGCCGTCCTTCGAGGAGGACGAGGGCATTCGCGATCTTCCGGCCCTTGGTGTCAGTGCGCAGAGCCTGCATCATCTGAACTACCTGATCGCCGAGCCGGTGCGGACGCCGCTGCTCTATCGCGCCGGTACGCTGGTGCAGATTCCGAGGCCTGAGCGGTTCGCGATTCACAAGTTGATCGTTGCCGACCGGCGCAAGGATGGGCTGGAGCGGCTGAAGGCGCGCAAGGATCGGGCGCAGGCGGCAATGCTGATCGAAGTGCTGGGCGAGGAGCGTCCGGCGGATCTGGCGGAAGCCTATGAAAGCGCGCTTGCGCAGGGGCCTGCGTGGCGGGAGCGGCTGGCCAATTCGTTGCGCCAGATGCCCAAGACGCGCGAGCGGCTGGACGCCATCGTCTGACGGGGGCGAAGATCAGTCCTCGGCGATATCCTCGGCCCAGAGTTCGGGCTTTTCCTCGATGAAACGGGTCATCAGGGCGATGCAATCGGGATCGTCGGCAATGATGACCTTCACGCCCCGGCCTTCGAGAAAACGTTCGTTGCCGCCGAAAGTCTGGTTTTCGGCGATGACGACGCGGGGAATGCCAAACTGGATGATGGTGCCGGAACACATCATGCAGGGGGACAACGAGGTGTAGAGCGTGGTGTCGCGATAGGTTTTCTGTCGGCCTGCCTTGCGCAGGGCATCCATTTCTCCGTGGGCGATGGGGTCGCCGCCTTGAACGCGCTGGTTACGACCCTGGGAGACAAGGGTGTCGCCGCGGGCGAGGACGGAGCCGATGGGGCAGCCGCCTTCATTGAAACCGGCCAACGCCTCCTCATATGCGATGCGCAGGAAGCGTTTGTCGGTCTCGGTCAGCATGTCAGGTCTCTCCGGCAGTGGTGGGTGGCGCGGAAACATTCGCGCCCGCCAAGCTGAAGCCTTCGGGGCCGGGGGTGTCAAGGCACCGCGGTGCCGTTACGCCCGAAGAGATGGGCAAACCGCGGGATTGCCGGTTTTTGATGCGTGGTCCCCGGCCACGAAGGACGGCCGTGGCGCGATGGTGGCAACTGTCAGGCGAGCAGGAAATCCTCGCGGTCGATCAGCCCGGCGGCGCCTTCGATGACGATGCTGTCGCTGCCGTATGTGACGACGGCATCGCCGCCGCTGGCGGTGACGGTAATCTCGGAATAGGCGAGACCCGTGGGACGGAGGTTGATCAGGTCGATGCCATCTGCAAAGTCCAGGATGGCATCGTGGCCGTCGCCGAGGGCAAACTGGAAGATGTCGCGGCCGTTGCCGCCGGTGAGGGCGTCGTTGCCGGTATTGCCAACGATCCTGTCGGCACCGCCGCCGCCGTTGATGGCATCGTCGCCGCTGCCGCCGCGAAGGAAATCGTCGCCGCCGCCGCCAAAGACACGATCCGAGCCCGCGCCGCCGAAGACCTTGTCGTCGCCATCGCCGCCGAAGAGGCTGTCGTCTCCGTCCATGCCGGCGATCCTGTCGGCGCCGTCGCCGCCGCTGGCCCGGTCATTGCCGGTGCCGCCGCGCAGGAGATCTTCTCCGGCGCCACCGCTGAGCCTGTCATTGCCGATGCCGCCGGACAGCGTATCGTCGCCATCGCCCCCGTCCAGCCAGTCGGCGGAGCGGTAACCGTAGAGCATGTTGTCGCCGGCGTCGCCGGTGATGTGATCGCGTGCGCCGCTGCCGGTGAGAGCCACGCCGGGTTCGGTGACGGTGATCGTCAGCCAGGCTTCGGTGTAGCCGCCGAGACCGTCGGTGACCCAGTATTTGACTGTCTCTGTTCCCGACCAGCCTATGTGCGGGCGGAAGGTGACTGTGCCGTCGCCGTTGTCGAAAATCTGGCCGTTGAGCGGCTGGACGATGCCGTCAACCCAGACGGCGCCGCCCTCCGGATCGCTGTCGTTGCCGGCGAGGTCGATGACGAGATCGGCACCACCGGTCGTCACGACGCTTTCATTCCGGGTTTCGGGCGGGGCGCCGTCAAGATCCACCTCGCCGCGATAGACGGCATCGGCATAGCCGAAGTGAGGACTGCCGAGGGGCACGTTGTCATCGAGGTAGACCGGGACGACGATCTTGTAGATCTCGCCGGTCAGCCTGTCGGAGAAATACTGTTCGAGGATGAAGACCCGTTCGCCGCTGGTCGTGGTGAACCAGCCGTCGGTTTCGAGTATATGGACGACCTGATCGCGGTTGACCGAATAACTGTCGGAGCCGGCGGGCACCGGGACGGTGCCGAGGCTGTCGGTCTTGGTGCCGGAAATCTCAACCCGGCGGGCACCGGGATCGGGATAGCCTTCGCGGTAGGTGAGCGGGCCGTCGAATTCCACGGAGAACTCGGTGGCGGGCAGGGTGGAGCTGTCGATGATCCTGTCCCACATCGGATCATAGCCCGCGACCTCCACCGGTGTGTCGGAGAAGGTGCCGTCGACGACCATGAACTGCTTGAGGTCCTGGCCGAGGCTGTCATCCGTCCAGACATGGGAGAGGAAAATGCCGCCATCGTTGAAGCCGGAGGCGGAGATGTCGATGAGAATGATGTCGGAGGCGTTGTTGCCGACGAAGACGCCGTAACGGGAGCCGATGAAGGGTGCGTCGGCGCGGGCCACCAGATCGAAGTTCTGGAGGATGTAGTGGGAGGTGTACTGGATCTCGACGCCCTGCATGACGTTCCAGGCGGTGAAATCGGTGAGCAGGGAATGGATGTCGTGGCCCTGGTTCGGGTTGGCCTTGACGACGTGGAGGCCTTCGCGGGAGGCGAAGGTTTCGTTGTCGTGGAAATTGAGGATGGGGGCGTCATCGACGGTGATGGAGCGACGGCCCTCCAGCGGCTCGGGCAGCTCGAAGGAGCCGGGATCGAGAGAGAGGTTGCCGGGTTCACCCGGATGGTCGGCGGTGGCGCCGCGGTGGAAGTAGACAAAACCGGTGTTCACAGAGGCCGCGACGTTGCCGGTGGCCTGCACCATGCGACCCTGGAACCAGAAACCGTCGCCCGTCTGGCCGAGGTCGAAGTTGTCGAGGTCGTTGCCGTTCTTGGGCTGGGCCCAGCTGTTGCCCTGGGCATAGATGGCGATGTTGTCCGTCCAGATGCCGATCTCGTTGCCCGTCTCGGCCACGTAGCCGGCGCCGAAGGTGTTGTAGGTGGCGTTGTTGTGGACGGTGGCGTTGGAGTTGTGGTGGACGATACCCCAGCCGGGCGAGCCGAAGACGGCGTTGCCGAGGGCTATGGAGGGATTGTCGGCATCATCGACACCGTTGGAGTGGAAGTGCAGCGGGTAGCGGGACTTGACGTTGGTGTCGAAGGAGGTGGTCTCGTACTCGCTGTCCATCAGTGCGGTTTCGGATTTGTCGGTACGGCCGAGCTCGTCGAAGGCGGCGTAGCGGACATCGCTCTCGCGGTTGTGGAGCATGACGTGGCCGCGTTCATGGGTGGCGCTGTCGGCACCGTCCTCGGACGAGAAGGTGACGGAGCGGGAGTAGTTGGCCACCGATATCTTGAGGTCTTCGCGCGGCGTGTCGTGATCGTGGACGAGAGGCGGATCGAAGGTGATGGTATCGCCGTCGATGGCGGTGATGGTAACGACCTCGTCCTCCGGCTCGTAGTGGCGGGTCGCGCGGATGGAATTGTCCCACGCATATCCCTTGTACTCCGAGCCCGCGATGACGAGAGTGTCGCCCACTTCCCAGCCGATGGGGGCCTCCGCCAGTGTCATGGTGGTGTCGCCGGTCATCGGATCTTCGGCAACCTTGTGATGGGCGGACGTTTCCTCGCCGTGCACCTCCACCTCGCCGAGGGCAACAAGGCCGCGGGACACGAGGGAGGGATCCCATGTGGTATCGATGGGACCATTGTTGGCAAATACGATATCGGCGGTCACGCCGCCGTCGATCGGGTTTTCCTCGGTACCGATCGTCAGCTTGCCCTCGGGCGCGACGACGATGGTATCGACAACCATCGTGGTGTCGGTTTCGGTCGAAAAAGTGAGATCGCCATCGACGCGGACGGTGAAGAGCGAGGCGTCGCTGTCCATATCGTAGGTGACTTCGATGCCGTTGGAAATGACCACCCGTGCATCCGCGCCCGGAACCTCGCCGCCTTCCCACGTGCCGGGATCGGACCATGCGCCATCGTTGACCGCGACATGCGTCGCTTCCGCCGGATCCACGAGATCGAGGATCTGGCTATGGTGGCCCATTTCTTCTTCCATCGACGGTATCCCCAAAGATAATGATTTTCAGATACTTGGCGAAATGGTTAACGTACGTCAACAAAATTGGCGTGAGTTTGTGGCCGGAAGTGTTAACGACTAGTGACAGATTGGCAGGCGAAGATTTCATGAGCGGAAAATCGCCTGTGCGTGGAGTTCTCGGGGCTTGAACGTATTGCCGCGCGACCGCGGCGGGCTCCGGGTTGCCGGCATCGGCCAGGTTGATGCGCCTGCATTTTCGCCCCACGTTTCGCCCAGCCCCCGGCAGCGGGCGCAGGAAAAACAGAGCTTTGGCCCTTGCGCCCGTGTGACTGCCGGTATATGGACCGCGCACGAAATCCACAGGCGGGGCCGGGTTCGAGGGGGAGACATCCTTGAGAATCCACCGGTTGGGGGCAGGGCCGAAGGGCGCTTCTTCTGATCCCCGCTGAGGCGAAACCGGAAAAGGAAAAACGCAATGGCTCTTCCCGAGTTCTCTCTGCGTCAGCTGCTGGAAGCTGGCGTTCACTTCGGCCACCAGACCCACCGCTGGAACCCCCGCATGGGCCAGTACATCTACGGTGACCGCAACGGTATCCACATCATCGACCTGACGCAGACCGTGCCGATGCTCGACGCGGCGCTGAACGTGGTGCAGCAGACCGTTGGCAAAGGCGGGCGCATCCTGTTCGTCGGCACGAAGCGCCAGGCGCAGAAAGCCGTCTCCGATGCGGCCGAACTGTCCGCACAGTATTACATGAACCACCGCTGGCTTGGCGGTACGCTGACCAACTGGAAGACGGTTTCCGCCTCGATCGCGCGGTTGAAATCCATCGACGAGCAGATGGAAGGCGGGGCCGAGGGCCTGACCAAGAAGGAACGCCTGCAGATGGAGCGGGAGCAGACCAAGCTTCAGGCGTCCCTGGGCGGTATCCGTGACATGGGCGGCGTGCCGGACCTGATCTTCGTGATCGACACCAACAAGGAAGCGCTGGCGGTGCAGGAAGCCCGCAAGCTGGGCATCCCGGTGATCGCGGTTCTGGATTCGAACTCCAACCCCGAGGGTATCGACTACCCGATCCCCGGCAACGACGATGCGGCCCGCGCAATCTCGCTCTACTGCGACCTGATCGCGCGTGCGGCGCTGGACGGCATGGCGGCACAGCTCGGCGCCTCCGGTGTCGATGTCGGCGAGATGGAAGAAGCCCCGGTCGAACAGGCCGTGGCCGAGGAAGCGGCAGCCGAATAAGGCTGCGCTGCCACTGTCTTTGAACTGTCGCAGTGCCAAGCTATGGCCTGCGACAGCCCCCGCCGATGGCGGAAACCCGATGTATGAAGGAGAAGCGTGATGGCAATCACGGCGGCAATGGTGAAAGAACTGCGCGATCAGTCCGGCGCGGGCATGATGGACGCAAAGAAGGCCCTGACGGAAACCGACGGTGACATGGAAGCGGCGATCGACTGGCTGCGCACCAAGGGTCTGGCGAAGGCGGCGAAGAAATCCGGGCGCACGGCAGCAGAGGGCCTGGTGGCCGTGGCTGTCGAGGGCGGCAAGGGTGTGGCTGTCGAAGTCAACTCCGAGACCGATTTCGTGGCCAAGAATGCCGAGTTCCAGACCATGGTTGCCGGCATTGCCAAGGTGGCGCTGGGGGCGGCGGATCATGCGGCGCTGCTGGCTGCTGACATGGGTGGCAAGAGCGTCGAGCAGGTCGTGGCCGAGAAGGTCGGCACCATCGGCGAGAACATGACCGTGCGCCGCATGGCATCCGTCGAGGGTGAAGTCGTCGCGTCCTATGTTCATAACGCCGCGGCGACTGACATGGGCAAGATCGGAGTGCTGGTGGCGGCCAAGGGCAGCAATGCAGATGTCGCCAAGCAGGTCGCGATGCACATTGCAGCGACGAACCCGGCATCGCTTTCCGAGGCTGACCTAGACCCGGCGCTGGTGGAGCGTGAGAAGTCCGTCCTGACCGAGCAGGCGCGCGAGAGCGGCAAGCCGGATGCGGTGATCGAGAAGATGATCGTCGGCCGGATGAACAAGTATTTCGAGGAAGTCACGCTGCTGAAGCAGAAATTCGTGATGAACCCCGACATCACCGTTGGCCAGGCGGCCGCGGATGCGGGCCTTGAGATCACCGGTTTCGTACGGCTGGAAGTCGGCGAGGGCATCGAGAAGGTGGAAGAGGATTTCGCCGCCGAGGTGGCCAAGACCATGGGCGGCTGACGCCACCCGTCAACAGCTATTGGAAAGGCCGTACCTTCGGGTGCGGCCTTTTTCGTTCCGATGACAGGTGCCGTGGATGTTCTGGCGAAGCGGGGGCTTAGCTGCCGGCTGACCGGCGGAGAGCCGGAGGAAGATGGGAGAGCGGCACCGTGGCGGCCTGAGGACAGGCGGCGCCGGTGCAGGTGATGCCGGGGGCCGGGATTCGTAGCGGGCCGATCTTGGTTTCGACCGTGTAGGTCTGGTCGCTGAACGACAGGAGCCTGCCCGAGACTTCGAGGTTCGCACCTGTGAGATCGACGATGCCGCCGGGACGGGCGTTGACCATGACAGGGATCTCCGGCTCTGACGGGCAGGCGCTGCCTTTGCAGATAGTGCCGTCCATGGGCAGGGTGAGGGTGCCGATGACGGTCTCGATCGTGTAGCTGTCCTCGTCAGTTGCGGTCAGGCGGCCGGTGATGGAGAGGGCCTTGTCGGGGGAGACGAGGTGCACCTCGTCCCCGGCCAGAACTGCCGGGGCGGACATCAGGCCGCAAAGGCCGACAACGCAGAATACACGCAACACCAAAATACTTCACCCTCTGGAGACCGACACGCGGCCAGCCTCCTGCACACTCCGTGCCGCGAGTATAGGCGGCTGCGCCCGCCGTGCAATCACCGCAGCGCCGCAGGCGCAGAAAGTGTGCATGTGTGTGTGTTTCAACATTGATGTTGCGGCGCATATGAGACATTTTAGCGCGAATTATGAAGGAGCACCGTCAATGCCCGAGCCGAGCACAGCGCAAACCCTTGAAACTGCTCCGAAATACAAGCGTGTGCTGCTGAAGATCTCCGGCGAGGCGCTGATGGGCGACCAGGGGTTCGGGCTGCATCCGCCAACGGTGGAGCGGATTGCGCGGGAAGTGCAGAAGGTGACCGACATGGGGGTCGAGGTCTGCATGGTGATCGGCGGCGGCAACATCTTCCGCGGATTGCAGGGCAGCGCGCAGGGAATGGAGCGCACTACCGCCGATTACATGGGCATGCTGGCGACTGTGATGAACGCGCTGGCGATGCAGGGGGCGCTGGAGGCGCTGAAGATCCACACCCGTGTCATCTCCGCCATTCCGATGGATCAGGTCTGCGAGCCCTACATTCGGCGACGGGCCGTCCGCCACCTGGAGAAGGGGCGGGTTTGCATTTTCGCCGCGGGCACGGGCAACCCGTATTTCACGACCGACACGGCGGCGACGCTGCGGGCCAACGAGATGCAGTGCCAGGCGATTTTCAAAGGCACGCAGGTGCAGGGTGTTTACGACAGCGATCCGAAGAAGAACCCGGATGCTGTTTTCTTTCCGAAAATCAGCTATGACGAGGTGTTGCAGAAGAACCTGAAGGTCATGGACGCCTCTGCGATCGCGCTGGCACGCGAGAATCGTTTGCCGATCATCGTGTTCTCGCTTGACGAACCGAATGGAATGGCCGGCGTGGTGCAGGGGGCAGGGACCTTCACGGTGGTGAGCAACGAAGCCTCCGGCAAGCAATGAAACGCCCGGAGAGGTGGGGAGAGTGACATGAGTGAAGACATCGACATCGACACAGGCGCGCTGGAAAAGCGCATGGACGGGGCGCTGAATGCGCTGAAGACAGAATTTGCATCTCTGCGGACGGGGCGGGCCTCGGCCTCGATGCTCGACCCGGTGATGGTCGATGCTTACGGCTCTTCCATGCCGATCAATCAGTGCGCGACGATCAACGTGCCGGAGCCGCGGATGGTGCTGGTGAACGTCTGGGACAAAAGCCTTGTGAACGCGGTTGACAAGGCGATCCGCAATTCGGGGCTGGGCATCAACCCGCAGATGGATGGTACGATCCTGCGGCTGCCTATCCCGGAGCTGAACGAGGAACGCCGCCGTGAATTGGCCAAAGTTGCCGGTCAATATGCGGAAAATGCGCGGATTGCCGTGCGTAACGTTCGCCGGGACGGAATGGACCAGTTGAAGAAGGCCAAGGCTGACGGCATGGGCGAGGACGACCAGAAGATCTGGGAAGACGAGATCCAGTCGCTGACCGACGACCACATCAAGCGTGTGGACGATGCGCTGGAGGCGAAGCAACAGGAGATCATGCAGGTCTGAGCCCCCGGTGGGGCCGCCTGCAAGGGGGTAACAGCAATATGCCGAATACTCGTGCCCTGCACAGACGCGCCGTGCCCGAACACGTGGCGATCATCATGGATGGCAACGGCCGCTGGGCAACGCGGCGGGGCATGCCACGGCTGGCCGGCCACAAGCGCGGCGTGGAGCGGGTGCGCGAGATCGTCGAGGCGTGCCCGGGCATGGGCGTGAAGCACCTGACGCTCTTTGCCTTCTCCACCGAGAACTGGAAACGCTCCAGCGGCGAAGTCAACGGGTTGATGCGCCTGTTCCGCTGGTACATCCGCAAGGAAAGCGCGCGACTGCTGGAAGCGGGCGTGCGGATGCGGTTCATCGGCATGCGCCACCGGCTGAGCGCCGACCTGCAGGCGATGATGACGCAGATCGAGGAACTGACCGCGGAAAACACCGACCTGACGCTGACCGTGGCGATCGACTATGGCGGACGCTGCGAAATCCTGCGGGCAGCGCGGAAGATGGCCGAAGCTGCCAAGACCGGTGCGTTCGATCTCGACGACCTTTCCGAAGACAGTTTCGGGCAATTCCTCGATACCGACGGCCTGCCGGACCCGGATCTGGTGCTGCGAACCTCGGGCGAGGTGCGGATCTCGAACTATCTGCTTTGGCAGGCAGCCTATGCCGAATACGATTTTCTCGACATCTGCTGGCCCGACTTCACGGCCGAAACGCTGGCACAATGCATCGCCAGCTATGGCGAGCGGGACCGGCGTTTCGGGGCCGTTGCCGGATAAGCATGGCCGATCAGCCGAAAACACCTGAAGTCAAGTTTGCGGATCTGGGCGTGCGGTTTGCCTCCGCCGTATTCCTGATCGCTGTTGCGGTTCTGGCCTTCTGGAACGACATCGCCTTTGCCACCCTGTTCGTGAGCCTTGGCGCCGGCCTGATGCTGTGGGAGTACCGCCGCATCGTCCGGCGGGGTGTGTCGCTGACGGAGCCGGTGCTATGGATCACCATCATCTTCAGCGTGCTGGCAGTGATGATGACGGGCTATATCTCCCTGTGGGGTGCGGCGATACCGATGGCCGTGGGTGTGGCGCTGCTAGCGTGGCGCGACAGGGACAACCTGCGCTGGATGGGGCCGGGGTTCGTATACATCACGCTGGCGCTGTGCGTGCTGGTGGATATGCGGCGGACGGAGGAGACGGGGCTGCTGACGGTACTGTGGATGATCCTCGTGGTCGTGGCGGCCGATGTCGGTGGCTATTTTGCCGGGCGCACCTTCGGCGGGCCGAAGCTGTGGCCGAAGGTCAGCCCGAAGAAGACATGGTCCGGTGCGATTGGCGGGCTGGTGCTGGCGCTGTGTGTCGGACTGGTGTTCTGGGTCGGCGGCTGGGGGGCAAATCTGGCGATTATCCTGCCGCTTTCCGTGGCGGTGGCGGTGGCCAGCCAAGCGGGTGATCTGCTGGAGAGCTCGATAAAGCGGCACTTCGGAGTGAAGGATTCGAGCGCGCTGATCCCCGGCCATGGTGGACTGCTGGACCGGTTCGACGGGCTGCTGGGCGGGCTGCTGATGTTCGGGCTGGTGGAGCGGCTCGGCCTGTTGACAGGGTAGGCGATGCGCAGGGTTTCGATCTTCGGTTCGACCGGCTCCATCGGTCAGAACACGGTGGACCTGTTGCAGCGGCAGGGTGGCGCCGACGTCTATGACGTGGTGGCCCTGACCGGCGCAGGCAATATCAAACTGCTGGCGGAGCAGGCACGGGCGTTGCGGGCCGAGGTGGCGGTAACCGCTTTGCCCGAACGGCTGGACGATCTGCGGGCGGCGCTGTCCGGCAGTGGCATCGCAGCGGCGGCAGGACCGGAGGCGCTGTGCGAGGCGGCGGCACGGCCCTGTGACTGGGCCATGAGCGCCATCGTCGGTGCGGCGGGGCTGGAGCCGGGGCTGATCGCGGCACGGCATGGCGGGGTGCTGGCGCTGGCCAACAAGGAGAGCCTCGTCTGCGCCGGGGCGCTGGTGGAAGAGACGTGCGCTGCGCATGGCACCCGGCTGCTGCCGGTGGACAGCGAGCACAGCGCGATTTTCCAGGCATTGCAGGGCGAAAACCGGGCTGCCGTGGAGCGGATATTGCTGACGGCCTCCGGCGGACCGTTCCGGAACCTGACGCGCGAGGAAATGCGGTACGTGACGCCGAAACAGGCAATGGCGCACCCGAACTGGGAGATGGGTGCGCGGATTTCCATCGACAGTGCAAGCATGTTCAACAAGGCGCTGGAACTGATTGAAACGCATGTTCTTTTCGACGTTGATCCGGAGCAGATTGAGGTGGTGGTGCATCCGCAATCCATTATCCATTCGATGGTCGGCTTCCGCGACGGCTCCATCATGGCGCAGCTTGGGCCTTCGGACATGCGGGGCGCCATCGGCTATGCGCTGAATTTTCCGGAACGGGCGCCGTTGCCCGTGGAGCGGCTTGATTTCGCCACAATATCGAGATTGGAATTTGTGGCCGAGGATCGGGCACGGTTCCCGGCCCTGCGGTTGGCGCGCGAGGTGATGGCTGCCGGAGGATTGACCGGCGCGGTATTCAACGCGGCCAAGGAGACAGCGCTGGATGCCTTTCTGGAGCACAGAATAGGATTTCTTGATATGAGCGATCTGGTAACCGATGTACTGGATGCTCTGGGGGCCGAAGCGGCGGCGACGGCGGCTGGTTACGGCCTCGCCGAGGTGATGGAATTCGACGCCGCGGCGCGGCGGATCGCCATGCGGCGGGTGAACGGGATGGCGGCGACGGCCGAGATGTGATTTGCAGGCAGGGCCGGTAAAGGCGAGCGAGGACAGAACCTATGGAATTGATTTCTCAGATACCGGTGATCGGCGGTTTTCTCGGCACGCTGATTTCTTTCGTCGCGGCGCTATCGATCGTGGTGTTCGTCCACGAGTACGGACATTACATCGTCGGTCGGTGGTGCGGTATCCACGCGGTGCGGTTCAGTGTCGGTTTCGGACCGGTGATCGCCAAGCGGACGGACAAGCGGGGGACGATCTGGCAGGTGGCGGCACTTCCGCTGGGCGGGATGGTGCAATTCCTCGGCGATGCCGACGGTGCCAGCACGCCGGACCACGCGGCGGTGCGAGAGATGAGCGCGGCAGAGAAGCGGCGGGCGTTTCCGACGGCCGCTGTCTGGCGGCGGGCGCTGGCGGTGGCGGCGGGACCGTTTGCCAACTTCATCTTTTCAGCCTTTGTCTTCATGTGCCTTGCCATGTGGATCGGTCAGGCTTCGGATCGGCCGGTGTTCGGTGAGATACAGGACGTGCCGGGGCTGGACATTCCGGTGCAACCTGGCGACGAGTTGCTGACCGTCAACGGCGAGGCAGTGACGGAATTGCAGGATTTCTGGACACTTACCGAGAATGTCGCCGGGCCGGTGGCGCTGACGGTGCGCCGGGATGGCGAGGTGGTGGAGTTGCAGGCGCCGCATCCGAGCGTGACGCTGGTGGGACGGGTGCTGCCCTACAGTGCGGCGCGCCGGGCCGGGCTGGAGGAAGGCGATTACATCGACACGGTGGATGGACGGAAAATGCACAGTTTCCGCGACCTGCTGGAAGTGGTCGATGGCTCCGATGGCCGCAGCCTGGCGCTGGAGGTGCTGCGCGACGGTACGCGGATGGACGTGACGCTGCAGCCGCAGGAATCGCCGGTGGAACTGGAAGACGGCGGCTACGAGATGCGCTACCGCATCGGCGTTGCCAGTGCCGGACTCTACCAGCATGAACGGGTGGACGTGGGGTTGTTTCAGGCGGCGCGGCTGGGCGTGGCCGAAGTCTGGAACGTGATCTACATGTCGTTCAGCGGCATCTACCACATGGTGTCGGGCGCGCTGTCGCCGACGCTGATCCAGGGACCGATCGGGATTGCGCAGATGTCCGGCGAGACGGCGAGCCACGGATTGCTGGATTTCATCAAGTTCGTCGCCGTGATCTCCACCGCAATCGGCATGATCAACCTGTTCCCTGTACCGGTGCTGGATGGCGGCCATCTGGTGATGTTTGCCTACGAAGCGGTGCGCGGCAAGGCACCATCCGAGAAGTTCATGGGGTGGATCATGCCCACGGGGCTTGCTTTGGTCTTGTTGCTTATGCTTTTTGCAACGTATAACGACATCGTGAGACTGGCGGCCGATTTCACATCCTGATCCGATACCGGCCGAGCCAGCAGAAAAAGAACGTTGGGGACGGCGGTATGAGTGAGAGCAGGGGTGAGGTATTGCGGCTGGTGATTCCCCGGATACTAGGTCTAGTTTGTCTTGGCCTGATTGCGATGGTCACGCTGGCGGGCGATGCAGTGGCGCAAAGCGCCCGGTTCAGCCGGATCGACGTGGTCGGCAACCAGCGGATCGAGGCTGACACGATCCGGGTGTTTGCGGGGGTCGAACCGGGCGAGACCGTCTCTCCTGCCGATATCAACGAGGGTGTGCAGCGGCTGTTCGACACCGGGCTGTTCGAGGACGTGGTGATCGCACCGCGTTCCGGCGTTCTGGTTATCACCGTTGTCGAGAACCCGACGATCAACATCATCAATTTCGAGGGCAACCGGCAGCTCGATGACGACACGCTGCGGGCGATCATTTCCCTGCAACCGCGGCGGGCCTACAGCCGTGCGGGCGCGGAGGCGGACGCGCAGGCGATTATCGATGCCTACGCGCAGTCCGGCCGGTTTGCGGCTTCCGTCACGCCGAAACTGATCCGGCTCGACGAGAACCGCGTCAACCTCGTCTACGAGATTTTCGAGGGCCGGGTGACGGAGGTCCAGCGCATCTCGTTCGTCGGCAACAACGTCTATTCGGACAGGCGGCTGCGCCGTGTGGTGGAGACGGGGCAGGCGGGTATCCTGAGCTTCATCTTCTCCAACGACACCTACGATCAGGACCGGCTGGAGCTGGACAAGCAGTTGCTGCGCGAATTCTACCTGAACCGGGGCTACATTGATTTCGAAGTGCGCTCGGCGACGGCGGAGCTTTCGCGGGAGCGCAACGGATTTTTCATCAACTTCACGGTTTCCGAGGGCGAGCAGTACAGCTACGGCGACACCTTCGTGACAACGCAAGCGCCGGGGCTGGACCCGGCCGAGTTCGAGCAACTGGTGAAGCTGCGGTCCGGAAGCACCTATTCCGCCAAGGAAGTCGAGACCACGATCGAGCGGCTTGCGTTCCTTGCGGGCCAAAAGGGCTTTGCCTTTGTGGAAGTGGCGCCGCGGATCACGCGGAACGAAGCCACACGGACGGTCGATATCGAATTCGAGCTGCTGGAAGGCCCGAGGGTGTTCATCGAGCGGATCGACGTGCGCGGAAATACGCAGACGGTGGACCGGGTGGTGCGCCGCCAGTTTCGCGTGGTCGAGGGCGATGCCTTCAACCGCCGGGAAGTACAGCGGGCCGAGAACCGCATTCGGGCGCTGCGGTTCTTCGACAAGGTTGAAACGACAGTGCGCGAGGGCTCCGGCCCGGATCGGGCAGTGGTGGTCGTGGATGTGGAAGAGGCGCCGACCGGCAGCCTGAGCTTCGGTGCGACCTTTGCGCAGGAAGAGGGCGTCGCCGGGACGATCTCCCTTACGGAGCGCAACTTCCTCGGCCGCGGGCAGGCGATTTCCATCGACCTGGCGCGGGGGGAGGACATCAACACCATATCCTTCAGCTTCAACGAGCCGGCGCTGTTCGATCAGGACCTTTCCGTCGGTTTCCGCACCTACTACCGCGAGAACACGTTCGACGAGAGTTCGGTAAATACGCGCAATGTTGGCTTCGTGCCGCAGATCAGCTTCCCGCTGACCGAGGATAGCCGGCTGGCGTTGCGGGCCCGGATTTCGCTGGACGAGATCACGGGTGGCGATACCGACGATACCTCGCCGATCCTGCTGCGGGAGGAGGGCGATGAACTGACGACCTCCATCGGCTTCGTCTACACGCTCGACAAGCGTAACAGCCCGATTGACCCGACCGCCGGATTCATCTTCCGGCTGGAACAGGACATCGCCGGGCTGGCGGATACCAGTTATTCCAAGACAGTGGCGAGTGCGCAGGTCTATACCAGCCTGTTCGACGAGGAAGTTGTGCTGTCGGCGGAAGCCGAGGGCGGGGTGCTGGTGGGCTTTGACGATGAATCCCGCCTCTCCGACAGGTTCGTGCTGGGTGGTGATGATTTCCGCGGCTTCGCCCGTGGCGGTCTTGGCCCGCGGGACCGGTGCACCGGCTGCGGCTCTGCCGGCGGTGACATCGACGACGCACTTGGCGGCAACATGTTCGCGGTGGCGCGGCTGGAAGCCAGTTTCCCGATCGGTTTCCCGGAAGAGTACGGCATCTATGGCGGGTTGTTCGCCGATGTCGGGACTGTCTGGGGCCTGTACGACCGTGACGGCGTTTCCGGCACCATCGACGATGGCGCCAAGCTGCGTAGCTCCATCGGTGCGAGCATCTTCTGGGATAGCGCTTTGGGGCCGCTTCGCTTCAACTACGCTGTGCCCATCAACTCCGAGGACGGAGACGAATTCGAGCGCTTCCGCCTGACGATTGATACGCGCTTCTGATCTCCGGGCAGGGCTGACGGCCCTGCTGGTTGCCCTTGCCGGCCCGGCAGCGGCGCAGGACGAGCCGCCGCCCGCGTTTCTGGTGATCGAGCAGGAACGTCTGCTGACTGACAGTGCCGCCGGTCAGGCGGTGCTGGCCGAGGAGGAAGCAGACCGCAACGCGCTGCTGGAAGAGGGCCGGGCGCTGGATGCGCAGTTTGAAGCCGAGGAACAGGCGCTGACGGAACAGCGCGCGACGATGGATGCCGCCGCATTCCGCGAGCTGGCCGATGCTTTTGACGAAAAGGTGGTGGCGACGCGGCGCGATCAGGAGCAGAAGGCGGCCAACCTGAACCGACGGGCCGAGGAGCGGCGGCGGGAGTTCCTGCAACAGGTGCAGCCGATCCTGCTGGAGGTGCTGGAAGCCTCCGGCGCGACAGCAGTGGTGGACCGCCGGCTGGTGCTGATTTTCAAACAGGAATTGAATATCACCTCCGAGGTGATTAGACGACTGGACGAGACACTGGATGCGGTGCCGGATGGAGAGATCCCAGTTCCGGACGAGACTGAGAATTGAGGCTGGCATGAGTTTTACGGCACTGGACGACACGCTTGATCACGTGGACATTCTGGAGATCAAACGGCTGATACCGCACCGGTATCCGTTCCTGATGATCGAGCGGGTGATCAACATCAGGCACAGCGACAGTGCCGTGGGCATCAAGAATGTGAGCGTCAACGAGCCGCATTTCGAGGGCCATTTCCCGGCGCGTCCGGTAATGCCCGGGGTTCTGATCGTGGAGGCGATGGCTCAGACGGCGAGCGTGGTGGTGGTCAAATCGCTGGATATGGCCGACCATGACCTGCTGGTCTATTTCATGAGCCTTGAGAAGACCAAGTTCCGTCGGGTGGTGGAACCTGGCGACCAGTTGGAGCTGCATGTGCAGGTGGTGAAGAACCGCGGCAAGGTGTGGAAGTTCTGGGGCGAGGCCAAGGTCGAGGGGCAGGTTGCCGCCGAGGCCGAGTTTACAGCGATGATTCAGGACCCCCCGAAATGAGTGTGAACGCCACCGCCACGGTACATGCCACGGCAGTGGTGGAACCGGGATGCACGATCGGGCCCGGATGTATCGTCGGGCCCTATTGCGTGCTGGGGCCGGACGTGGTGCTGGCCGACAATGTTGAACTCAAGAGCCATGTTGCCGTCGCCGGGATCACACGGATCGGGGCGGGCACCGTGGTTTATCCCTTTGCCTCGCTCGGGCATGCGCCGCAGGATCTGAAATACCGTGGTGAGCGGACCGAACTGGTGATCGGGGCCAATAACCGAATTCGCGAATACGTGACGATGAACCCCGGCACCGAGGGCGGTGGCGGCATCACCAAGGTCGGCGACGACTGCCTGTTCATGGGCTCCGTCCATGTCGGCCATGACTGCCATGTTGGCAACAACGTTATCATCGCCAATTCCGTGGCATTGGCCGGGCATGTGATCGTGGAGGACAATGTCGTCATTGGCGGGCTTTCGGGGGTTCAGCAATTCTGCCGGATCGGCCGGGGGGCGATGATCGGCGGCATGTCGGGGATCGTTGGCGACGTCATTCCATATGGCACGACGACGGGCGAGCGGGCGCATCTTGCCGGATTGAACTTCATTGGCCTGAAGCGACGCAACACCGACCGTGGCGAGATGAACGAACTGCGCACGGCGTTCGGCAGCGAGGTGTTCGAGGGCGAGGGGCCCTTCGCGGAACGGGTGGAGCGGGCGCTGGCCGCGCATCCAGAGAACCCGTTCCTTCAGGAAATTTCGGCGTTCGTGACCGCCGAGGGGGCGAAACGGTTTACCGTACCTGAGTGATGGCGGACAAAGTGGACGGATTGGCGATTGTGGCCGGCAGCGGTGTGCTGCCGCGCATGCTGGCAGAGGACTGCAAACGCTCCGGTCGGGCGTATGCGGTGATCAAGTTCGAGGGGATTGCCCTCGACTGGGTGACGGGACACCCGGTTATCCCGGCGGTGTTCGAGAAGCCGGGGCGGCTGTTCAAGGATATTGCGCGGGCGGGCCTGAAGCAGGTTACATTTGCCGGCGGCATGTCGCGACCGAAGATCAGCCCGTTGCGCTTCGACCTGACAGGCATCCGGCTGGCGCCGAAACTGTTCAAGGCGCTGAAGGGCGGCGATGATGCGGCCCTGCGGATCGTGACGGAGATTTTCGAGGCCGAGGGGCTGAGCATCGTTGCGGCACATGAGTTGCTGGAGAGCCTGCTGGTGCCCGAAGGTGTGCTGACCAAAGGCCAACCCAGCGATGCCGACAAGGCGGATGCTGCACGGGCGGCGGCCATCGTCGAGGCAATCGGCGCCGTCGATGTCGGGCAGGGCGCAGTGGTGGCACAGGGTATCTGCCTGGGACTGGAAAGTATTCAGGGCACCGACGCGATGCTGGCGCATGTGGCGGCGACGGGCGGGCCATTTCGGCCTGACGCGCAGGGCGCGAAGGGCGTGCTGCTGAAGGCGCCCAAGCCTGGGCAGGACTGGCGCACTGACCTGCCTGCCATCGGCCCGGACACGTTGCGCAATGCTCATTCGGCCGGGCTGGCAGGCGTGGTGATCGAGGCCGGTGGCGTTCTGGTGCTGGGGCGGGAGGAAGTCGTGGCGCAGGCGAACGCTCTGGAGATGTTCCTCTGGTCCCGACCGCGCGGAACCTGAGATGCGTGTCTTCGTCATCGCGGGTGAGCCTTCCGGAGATGCGCTGGGGGCGGCCCTGCTGGCGGGATTAAAGACGGAGGAGTCGGGGACGCTGGAACTGGCGGGTGTCGGCGGGCCGCTGATGCGGGCCGAAGGCCTGGCGAGCCTGTTCCCGATGGACCAGTTGAGCGTTATGGGCGTGGCGGAGGTCTTGCCACGCCTGCCGGGCCTGCTGCGCCGGATCCGCGAGACGGCGGACGCGGTAGTGGCGTGGAAGCCGGATGTGCTGATCACCATCGACAGCCCGGATTTCTGTCTGCGGGTGGCGCGCAAGGCGCGGGCGCTGGATCGTGACCTGAAGGTGGTGCATTACGTGGCGCCGTCCGTCTGGGCCTGGCGGCCCGGTCGGGCAAAGAAGATGGCCGCTGTCGTCGATCACGTGCTGGCTTTGCTGCCGTTCGAGCCTCCCTACATGGAGGCTGCGGGGATGAGCTGCGACTTCGTCGGCCATCCGGTGACGCAACTGGAAGTGCCGAGCGCCGCCGATGTAGCGGCATTCCGCGAGGTGAACGCCATTGGTGCCGCCCGCTGCCTGACGGTGCTTCCCGGTTCCCGCGCGGGGGAAGTCGGCCGGGTAGGGCCGGTATTGCGCGACGTGGCGGCGGCGCTGGTGGCGGAGAACGAAGGGTTGCGGGTGATCGTGCCAACGGTCGGTCCGCGGCTGGACGCGGTGCGGGAGCTGTTCGCAGAGGTGCCGGGCGCGTTGGTGCTGGGACCGGATATCGGCGAGGCGGGGAAACTCGCGGCTTTCGCGGCCTCCGGACTGGCGCTGGCTGCTTCCGGGACGGTGACGCTGGAGGTCGCGGCGGCGGGCGCGCCGATGATCGTCGCCTATGATCTGAACGGGCTTAGCCGGATGATTGCGCGGCGTTTCGTGAAGCTGCCGAGTGCGACGCTGGTCAACCTGCTGGATCGCTACGAGGCGCTGGAACTGGCTGGAGGCTTTCGCGGATTCATGCCGGGCAATCCGCCGGCCTGGGATGAAATGCAGGACGCACGGCTGCGGGATCAGCCTATCCCTGAATTCGTGCTGGAGCGCTGTACGGTGGAGCGGATCCTGCCGGAGGCGCGGCGCTATCTATCGGAGCCAGGGGTCGGCTTTGCCCAGATCGAGGCGAGTGGGCGGGCGATGGAGCTTCTCGGGCGCGGCGGAGATGCGCCGGGGACGAGGGCGGCACGGTCTGTTATCACGTTCATGGGGCGGCGTGAGGCGGCTGGGCAAACGCGGCTTGGGCCCGCGCCGTGAGACGGTCGGATTACGTGCCTTGCTCCAGACGAAGTTCGGCTTTGGCGTTCCTAGGATGCATGCGAAATTGAGCCTGGCTACTTCGGGACTGTAAAGTCGGCGAGCACTGCACCTGTTTTCTCCTTCAGCACAGCCGGCACGATCTCGAAGATGTGGTGCGGGGTGCCGGCGGCGGCCCAGACCGTCGGGTATGTCAGGATGTCGGGGTCGAGAAAGGTGCGCGGCGGTGTGAGGTGGCCGAGGGGGCTGACACCGCCGATGGCGAAGCCGGTGACGCGACGGATGCTGGCTGCATCTGCCTTTTCGAGAGCATGACCGGCGGTTTGCGCGGCTTTGTTCAAGTCCACCATGTTGTTGCCCGCGGTCAGGAACAGGATGTGCTCATCGCTATTCGGGTTGCGGAGAATGATGGATTTGACGATCTGGCCGGGCGTGGTGCCGGCGGCGGCCGCGGCGGCATCTGCCGTCAGCGTACCCTCGTCCAGACGCAGCGGCTCGAGGGAGAGGCCCTTCGCCTCGGCGTCAGCAAGGACACGTTTGAGGGATTTGCTCATGGGAAAGTGTGCCGGGTGTGGAGAGTGGTGGGTTGAACCCCACCGTGCGGGGCCGCACGTAAAAGTGCGCGGCCCCGGGGTTTGCGATCAGCGATCCTCGACGTTGATGTAATCGCGATGAGCGGCGCCGGTGTAGAGCTGGCGTGGGCGGCCGATGCGCGATGTCGGATCCGCGATCATTTCCTTCCACTGGGAGATCCAGCCTGCCGTCCGCGCCAGCGCGAAGATCGGCGTGAACATCGAGGTAGGGAAGCCCATGGCGTCAAGGATGATGCCGGAATAGAAATCGACGTTCGGATAGAGTTTCTTGGAGACGAAATAGTCGTCCTTGAGGGCAATCGCCTCCAGCTCCTTGGCGACCTGCAGCGTCGGGTTGTTCTCGATCCCGAGCAGACCCAGCACCTCGTCGGCGCTTTCCTTCATCACCTTGGCACGCGGGTCGAAGTTCTTGTAGACGCGGTGACCAAAGCCCATCAGGCGGAAGGGGTCGTCCTTGTCCTTCGCGCGGGCGATGTATTCGGGGATGCGGTCCACGCTGCCGATTTCCCGCAGCATTTCGAGGCAGGCCTGGTTGGCACCACCGTGGGCGGGGCCCCAGAGGCAGGCAACGCCGGCGGCGATGCACGCAAACGGATTGGCCTGCGAGGAGCCAGCGAGACGTACGGTGGAGGTGGAGGCATTCTGCTCATGATCCGCGTGGAGCGTGAAGATACGGTCCATCGCGCGGGTGAGGATCGGGTCGACCTCATACTCCTCCGACGGGACGGCAAAGCACATGTGCAGGAAGTTCGACGAATAATCGAGATCGTTGCGCGGATAGATGAAGGGCTGGCCGATGGCGTATTTGTAGGCCCAGGCGACGATCGTCGGCATCTTGGCGATCAGGCGGATGGTAGCGACTTCGCGCTGCCACGGATCGTAGATATCGGTGCTGTCGTGGTAGAAGGCCGACATCGCGCCGACGACGCCGCAAACAACGGCCATCGGGTGCGCATCGCGGCGGAATCCGCGGAAAAAGTTGACCATCTGCTCGTGCAGCATGGTGTGACGGGTGACGCGGCCCTCGAAATCCTCAAGCTGCTCCGCGCTGGGAAGTTCGCCGTAGATCAACAGGTAGCAAACTTCGAGGAAGTGGGATTTTTCGGCCAGCTGGTCGATGGGGTAGCCGCGGTAAAGCAGCTCGCCCTTGTCGCCGTCAATGTAGGTGATGGCGCTCTCGCAGGAGGCGGTGGAGGTGAAACCCGGGTCGTAGGTGAAGATGTCGCTGGTGGCGTAAAGCTTGCCGATGTCGATGACGTCCGGCCCCAGTGTCGGGCTTTTCATCGGGAACTCGTATGAATTGCCGTCGAAACTGATTGTGCCGGTGCGTTCCACGTCTTTTGCCATGTTGGGCCCTCTCTGCGGCGGCCGGAAAGGCCGCGAATTGGGAAGGCCGCCGGGGCCTTCGGAATGTTGGGCCCGTTTGCCGGGCCTTTTCGTCAGTGCGGGACTGCTTCGCCGGTGGCGGCATCCTCCAGCCGTGCGAGGCTCTCTTCCTGTCCGAGTATCTCCATCATATCGAATACGGAGGGAGATATGGTGCGGCCGGTCAGCGCGGCGCGCATTGGTTGAGCGACCTTGCCGAGCTTGAGTTCCTCCTCGTCCGCGAAGTGCTTAACCGCCTCCTGGATATTCTCTGCTGTCCAATCTACATTTTGCAAGCGCGAAGTCAATTGTTTCAGCATACCACGGGATACCGTATCGAGTTGCCTGGCGGCTTTCTCATCCGGTTCGAACGGGCGTGATCCTAGAATAAAGTGCGCCATTTCAAGCAATTCCGGGATAGTCTTCGCCCTATCGCGCAGCCCGGGCGCTGCTGCACGCAGTGCCATAACCTGCGACGTTGTAAAGCCCGGACCGTTTTGCGCCGCAACAAATTTGCTCAGTTCAGACAGGATTTCCTCCGCTTCCATACTGCGGATGTGTTGCCCGGAAATGCTTTCCAGTTTCTTAAAGTCAAATCTTGCCGGAGATTTGCCAATCGTGTCGAGCGTGAACCAGTCGATCGCCTGCTCCGTCGTAAAAAATTCATCGTCGCCGTGGCTCCAGCCGAGACGTGCAAGGTAGTTGCGCATCGCCGCCGCCGGGTAACCCATGTCGCGGTAGGCCTCGACACCAAGGGCGCCATGGCGTTTCGACAGCTTGGCGCCATCCGGACCATGGATCAGCGGAATGTGGGCGAAGACAGGCAGATCCCAGCCGTTGGCTTTGTAGATCAGCGACTGGCGGGCCGCATTCGTCAGGTGATCATCGCCGCGGATCACGTGGGTTACGCCCATATCATGATCATCGACGACAACGGCTAGCATGTAGGTGGGTGAGCCGTCAGACCGCAGCAGGATAAGATCATCGAGCGTTTCGTTCTTCCAGGTGACGCTGCCCTGCACCGCATCTTCAACCGCCGTCTCTCCGGTTTGCGGGGCCTTGAGCCTGACGACGTAGGGCAGGTCGGTTTCCTCGACGCTGTTGCGCCACGGTGAACGGAACAGCGGCGGCCTGCCGGCGGCTTTCGCGGCCTCGCGATAGGTGTCGATCTCTTCCTTGGTGGCGTAGCATTTATAAGCTGTGCCGTTGGCCAACATCTGATGGGCGACTTCCGTGTGGCGTGGCGCCCGTTCAGCCTGGCTGACAGGTTCATCGTCCCAGTCAAGGCCGAGCCAGCGCAGGCCGGCATAGATCGCCTCGGTCGCCTCGGGCGTGGAACGGGCCTTGTCGGTATCTTCGATCCGCAGCAGGAACTTGCCCTGGTGATGGCGGGCAAAGAGCCAGTTGAAGAGGGCCGTGCGGGCGCCGCCGATATGCAGGTAGCCTGTGGGCGAGGGGGCGAAGCGGGTGACGACGGGGGTGGCGCTCATGCGGGGAGACCTCTCGTTTGCCCTGCGGGGGCGTTAACTTGTTGGCAACCATGATGCCGGTAGCCTTTGGCGCGAGTTTTAGGCGAAGTGGCATGGGAAGAACAAGGGCGCGGCTGGCTGCGGCGCTGCGCGATCTCGCCGAAGCGCAGCGGGGCACTGGATTTTTGTGGTCGCCGGTGGCGCTGGGAACGGGCATCGTCGTGTATTTCTCGCTGCTGGAGGAACCGGGAGCGGGTGTGCTGGCCTGTCTTTGCGGGATATCGGCAGCCTGCTGCTGGCTGGCGCGGCGGTGGCATTTCACGCCCATCATGCTGATGGGGCTGGTGGCGGCAGGCGTTGTACTGGCGGCCTTGCAGACGGAGCGCGTGCGGGCGCCGGTGCTGGCGGGCGATTATCGCGGACCGGTAACGGGGCGGTTGATCGGGCTTGACCGCTCTGCCGCCAACCATGTGCGGGTGACGCTGGACCGTGTGGTGCTGCCCGGCCGGACGGAGGTGCCGGAGCGGGTGCGCGTCTCGCTGGCGGGCTTCATTGCGCCGGGAGCGCTGGAACCGGGGGCGACAATCATGATGCAGGCATGGATCGCGCCGCCGAATGCGCCGGTTGAGCCGGGCGGATTCGATTTTCGCCGCCATGCGTGGTTTCAGAAGATCGGCGCGGTCGGCTATACCCGCGATCCGGTGATGGTGGCCGAACCGCCGGGGCGCCAGGGACCGGCATTGAAGATATTCGCGCTGCGGATGACGATGGCGGACTGGTTGCGGCTGCGGATGGACGCGGAAGCGGGGCCGTTCGCCGCTGCGATTCTGACCGGCGACCGCTCCGCCATCGACCCGTCGCAGATGCAGGACCTGCGGGTTTCCAACCTGGCGCATTTGCTGGCGATCTCGGGGCTGCATATGGGTTTGCTGACCGGGTTCGTCTTTGCTGTCGTACGGCTGGCGCTGGCGTTGCCGCCTGGATTGGCGCTGTGGCTGCCGGCGAAGAAACTGGCTGCGGCCGCGGCGCTGGCCTTCGGATTGTTCTACTTGGCGCTGTCGGGCGCGAGTGTGGCGACCCAGCGGGCGTTTGTCATGGCGGCGGTGGCGCTGTTGGCGGTGCTTCTGGACCGGCCGGTGCTGACCCTGCGGGCAGTGGCGATTGCGGCGCTGATCGTGCTGTTGCTCGACCCGGTGAGCATTACGGGACCGGGATTTCAGATGTCGTTCGCGGCGACGACGGCGCTGGTGGCCGCTTTCGCGGCGCTGCGGCCGACGCGTGCGTGGCAGGCGCTTGGGCGCGGGCGGTTGCGGTATCTGAAGTGGTTCGTGGTGCTGGCGATCACGTCTTTCGTTGCCGGAGCGGCGACGGCGCCCTTTTCCGCGTATCATTTCAACGCACTGGGGAAATACGGCTATTTAGCCAACCTTACGGCCGTGCCGGCCATGGGCCTGCTGGTGGTTCCATCGGCAATGGCGGCGCTGCTGCTGGCGCCGATCGGGCTGGCGGAGGTGCCGTTGGCGGTGATGAGTGCGGGCATCCACCACATCCTGCGGGTCGCCCATTGGGCGGCAACGCGGGAAGATGCGCTGTTGCACATTGCCACCGGGCCGTCATCCGTTTTGCCCCTGATTACGCTGGGCGCGCTGATGCTGTTTCTGTTGCGGGGACGGATGCGGCTGGCCGGACTGGGGCCGGCGGTGCTGGCGCTGTTGGTGTGGCAAAGCCCGGAACGGCCACTGCTGCTGGTGGCGGAAAACGGGCGGATGATGGGGCTGCTGATGCGGGAGGGGCGGGTGCTGAGCGCGGGACGCGGCAACGGGTTCGCCGCCGGGATCTGGCTGGAAAACGACGGCAGCGGCGCCGATCCGGCGGCGGCGTTCGCGCGTGAAGGTTTGCGGCGGGATGACGACGGCAACATCCTGGGCGATTTGCCGGGAGTGGGAGCTGTGCTCTGGACCGGCCGCGAAACCGTGGCGGGATGCGGGAAGGCGATGGTGATCGTGGGGCCGAAACTCTCGGGTTCGGACGCTGGGGGATGCTTGCTGGTCGGAAAGGAGGCGCTGGCGGCAGGCGGCGCGCATGCGTTGGTGATGCGCGGCGGCGAGCTGAAACTGGAGACGGTCGCCGACCGCAGCGGCGTGCGCCCGTGGACTGTCGGAAGGATCGGCGGCGGCCGCAAGCCGTGAGCGGAGTTTCTGCCCCGTAAATTTTGAACGGCGGGCGAAGCTGTCGCGAAGTGCGGGAAGCGCCCACCGTACCGTGATTATCAGCACCGGTGTGGCAAGGCGGCTACCTCCGGACACCGGCGGGTGCCTCTCCGGGCATATGGCCGCGAAGCCGAGAGTGGCGGACGCCAGGGAGCGCCGGCTTGCACAGTGACCGGGGTTTTGCGGGTCGGGTCCGCTGCCGCACTCAGTAGGAGCGGATCAGGCCGACGAGTTTGCCTTGCACATCCACCTGATCGGCGCCGTAGAGGCGGGTCTCGTAGGCCGGGTTGGCAGCCTCCAGCGCGATGGCGCTGCCACGGCGGCGCAGGCGCTTGAGTGTCGCCTCCTGCCCGTCGACGAGAGCGACAACGATATCACCGTTGTTGGCGGTGTTCTGTTCGCGGATGACGACGATGTCGCCGTTGTTGATGCCCGCGTTGATCATCGAGTCGCCCTTCACTTCCAGAGCGAAGTGACGGGCCTGGCCGGAAACCATGTCCGACGGGATCGAGACATGGCGGGCGACCTGCTCTATGGCGGCAATCGGTGTGCCGGCGGCGATCTGGCCCATGACCGCGAGGGTCACGACCTCTCCACCCATCGGGAAATCGGGTTCCGCGTCAGTGTTGCGGGCCGGCTTCCGGTGAAGCTGCGTGACATTGCCGCCGTCAATCGCATCTGGCAGTTTCACGATTTCGAGGGCGCGGGCCCGGTGCGGCAGGCGGCGGATGAATCCGCGTTCCTCCAGTGCCGTGATCAGCCTGTGGATCCCGGACTTGGAGCGCAGGTCCAGCGCCTCCTTCATCTCGTCGAACGATGGCGGCACACCGTCACGCTGCACCCGTTTGTGGATGAATTCCAGAAGATCCATCTGTTTTTTCGTCAACATGTCCGGCCCCGTTCCTTGTCTGCTCGAAAGACGTATCGTCAGGCTTTTGGTTTCAGTCGTCGTGCCAATGCGGCCCTTTGCGCGGACCTTTCAGCAACAATTCTCGTTTCGTTCTTTTCGGTTCTAGAAGTGTTCCTGTTTTGTGTCAAGAAATTCCGTGTCTTGGCCGCGATCAGAGCGCGAGGCACCGGATGTCCTGGCCAGCGGGGGCCGCCTTCGCGTGAGGAGGGCGGATGGCGAGGGTATCTGACGCGTGGAGGACGGAGAGAAGCGAACTGTCCTGGCAATCGAACACCGTGACGGAGCCGTCAGGTTCGCGGCGGGCGCGCATATAGTGCTCTCGCGGGCCGTTGGCGGGCAATGCATGGGCAAGCGGCGCGGTGAAGGCGCGGTCGGGCGCCGGCAGGCCGAGGAAGGCGTGAATTGCCGGTTCGATGAACAATGTGCCGCAGACCATCGCCGACACCGGATTGCCTGGCAGACCAAGCATCGGGGTGCCGCCGAGGCGGCCGGCCATCAGCGGTTTGCCGGGACGCATGGCGATCTTGTAGAAGCTGAGATCGAGGCCTTCATCGGCGGCGGTGGATTGCACGAGGTCGTGGTCGCCGACCGATGCACCGCCGAGGGTGATGATCAGGTCAGCGTCGCGCGCAGAGGCGAAGGCCGCGCGGAGGCTGTCGGGAGTGTCGCGGGCTATCGGTAGCAGGCGCGGCTGGCCACCGGCGCGGGCGATTAGGGCCGCGAGGCCGAAATTGTTGGAACTGACAATCTGATCCGGGCCGGGGACTTCTCCCGGCATAACAAGTTCGTCGCCGGTGGGGATCAGGGCGATGACCGGGCGACGGCGCACCGTGAGCTTCGGGCAGTTCATGGCGGCAGCGAGCGCGATGTCGCGCGGTGAGAGGCGGCGGGGCGAGGGAATCTCGGCGCCGGTGAAGAAGTCGCCGCCGGCCGGGCGGATATGGGCACCGGGGCGGGCGGCCTCACGCACCGTGATCCTGTCGCCGCTGCGGTCGGCATCTTCCTGGATGAGGATCGTGTCGGCACTGTCGGGCACCGGTGCGCCGGTGAAGATGCGGACGGCCTCGCCCATTCCGACCTTGCCGGTAAAGGCGCGGCCGGCGGCAGCCTCACCGATTACCCGCAGGTTGGCTCCGGCCGGCGCCTCGTCGGCGCGGAGGGCGTAGCCATCCATGGCTGAGGCGGCAAAGGGTGGTTGGGTGCGGGTGGCGACAATCGGGGCGGCGAGGGCGCGGGTGTCGGCTGCGTCCAGCGGTACGTCTTCGGTGCCGGTCGGCGAAATCAGGGCGAGCACCTGCGCCAGAGCCTCGGCAACGGGGATCATCACCCGGCCTCGTAGCGGCCGGATTTGCCGCCATCCTTGAAGGTGAGACGGATATCCCCGATGCACATTGCGCGATCTACGGCCTTGAGCATGTCATAGACAGTCAGCGCGGCGGTGGAGACGGCGGTCAGCGCCTCCATTTCCACGCCGGTCTGGCCGGTGGTGCGGACCGTGGCGGTGATCTCGACGCGGGGCGGTTCTGACTCCGTTGTGAGATCCAGCGTCACCTTCGACAGCGCCAACGGATGACACAATGGGATGAGATCGGCGGTTTTCTTGGCGCCCATGATGCCGGCTAGTCGGGCTACAGCGAGGACGTCGCCCTTGCGGGCGCGACCATCCTGCACCATCGCCAGCGTTTCCGGCTCCATCGATACGGTGCCGCGCGCGGTGGCGGTGCGCGTTGTCACGGCCTTGTCGGAGACATCGACCATGTGGGCCGCGCCGGCTTCGTCAAAATGGGTGAGGCGACGTTCGCTCATGGTGCCGGCGGCCGGTAGGGGTTGGCCAGTAGGGCGCGGGTGGCCTCGGTGACATTGTCCTGCCGCATCAGCGACTCGCCGATGAGGAAGCTGCGGACGCCATACTGGGCGAGTTCGGAAAGATCGTCCGGCGTGGAAAGACCGGACTCGGAGACGATGATCTTCCCCTCCGGAACATCGCGGATCAGTTGCTTGGTCGTTTCGATACTGGTTTCGAACGTGCGCAGATTGCGGTTGTTGATGCCGAACAGCCGGGCCTTCAGCTTGCAGGCGCGTTCAAGTTCGGGCAGGTCGTGCACCTCGACCAGCACATCCATGTCCCAGTCGGCGGCGGCGGCCTCCAGCTCCGTCGCCTGTTCGTCGGTGACCGTGGCCATGATGATCAGGATGCAATCGGCCCCAAGGGCCCGCGCCTCTGCGACCTGGTAGGGATCGTAGAGGAAATCCTTGCGCAGCACCGGCAGATCGACGGCGGCGCGGGCCTCGGTCAGGTATTCATCCTTTCCCTGAAAGCTGGGGCCGTCTGTGAGGACGGACAGACAGGCTGCGCCGGCCTCGGCATAGGCTTCGGCGAGGGCAGGTGGGTCGAACGCCTCGCGGATCAACCCCTTGGACGGGCTGGCCTTCTTGATTTCCGCAATGAGGCCGTAGCCCTCGACGCTGGCCGAGAGCAGGCGGTCGGCGAAATCACGGGTGGCGGGCGCATCCTTTGCGTCGGCCTCGACTTCCGCGAGGGGGCGTTCGGCCTTGCGGGCGGCAATTTCTTCGAGCTTGTAGGCTTTGATCTTCTCAAGAATGTCGGTCATGTGTCCTTCGGACCCAATCTCTGGGTCAGTTCGGCGAGGGCTTTCACCTTCGCGGCGGCCTTGCCGCTGTCGATGCTCTCGCGAGCCTGTTCGACGGCGGAAGGCAGGTTGGCCGCCGAACCGGCAATGACAAGTGCGGCGGCGGCGTTGTAGACCACGGCATCGCGGTAGGGCGAGGCCTGGCCTTCGAGAAGGGCGCGGAGGGCGATGGCGTTCTCGGCCGGTGTACCGCCGAGCAAAGCCTCGAACGGATAGGTGGGCAGGCCCGCTTCCTCCGGATGGATTTCGCGTTCGGTGACCCTGCCGTCATCGAGTTCGGCGATGTGCGAGATGCCACAGATAGAGAGTTCGTCGGTGCCGTCGCCGCCATGGACGAGCCAGGCGCGATCCGACCCGAGGGCGGCGAGCGTCTCGGCCATCGGGCGCAGGAGATCGCGGGAATAAGCGCCGGTAAGCTGGCAGCGGACGCCGGCGGGATTGGTAAGCGGTCCCAGAATGTTGAACAGGGTGCGGGTGCCGAGCTCAGAACGGGCGGGCATGATGTGGCGCATTGCCGGGTGGTGCATCGGTGCCATCATGAAGGCGATGCCGACCTGTTCCAGCCCGGCTTCGACCACATCGGGACCAACCATGACGTTGAGCCCCAGTTCCGTCAGGGCATCGGCGGCGCCGGATTTCGACGAAAGGTTGCGGTTGCCATGCTTGGCCACGGTTACCCCGGCACCGGCAACGACGAAGGCCGTGGCGGTGGAGATGTTCAGCGTGCCCTTGCCGTCGCCGCCCGTGCCGACGATGTCCATCGCACCGGCCGGGGCCCTGACCCTACGGCACTTGGCGCGCATGACGGCGGCTGCGGCGGCGATCTCGTCGACCGTCTCACCGCGCACGCGCAGGGCCATGAGGAAGCCGCCCATCTGCGCCGGGGTCGCATTGCCCTCCATCAGGATGTCGAAGGCGGTTTCCGCCTCGGACCGGGAAAGCGGGCGATCGGCGGCGGCGGCGATGAGGGTCTTGAAATCGGGCGTGCTCATGCCGGCACTTTGGCGAGGTCGAGAAAGTTCTGCAACATGGCGTGGCCATGTTCGGATCGGATGCTTTCCGGGTGGAACTGGATACCGTGTATTGGCAGGGTGCTGTGGCTGAGGCCCATGATGGTGCCGTCCTCGAGTTCGGCGGTGACGGTCAACGCATCCGGCAGCGTTTCCCGCTCCACGACAAGGCTGTGGTAACGGGTTGCAGAGAGCGGTGAGGGCAGGCCGCGGAACAGGGTTTCGCCCTTGTGGTGCATGGTACCGGCCTTGCCGTGAACGATCTCCGAGTGGCGTTTGACGGTGCCACCGAAGACCTGCCCGATCGTCTGGTGGCCGAGGCAGACGCCGAGAAGCGGAATGCGGGTTTCGGCGGCAGCCTCGGTGAGGGCGAGGCAGATCCCTGCCTCGTTCGGGGTGCAGGGACCGGGGGACAGGACGATGGCCGAAGGGTTGAGGCCCATGGCGTCCTGAACGGTCAGGGCATCATTGCGATGCACGTCCACTTCTGCCCCCAAATCGCCCAAATAATGCACAAGGTTGTAGGTGAAGCTGTCGTAATTGTCGATCAGGAGCAGCATGGGAAGCCTTCCGCATTGTTACCGATGGGGACGCCTTTCGGACTGGCGAAGCCCGGCGGATCGACGCTATACATGCGGCGTGTCGCTTGGAAGGGTCAAGCGAAACCGGCAAAAAAACGCGGTGCTTCCGGTGTGAAGTACCTAATTGTTGAGGAGTAACCGGAGCAATGGGCGGATTCATTCGAGGGCTGATCCTGGGGCTTGTGGTCAGCGCCGTGGCCTTTGTCGTGACGGCGATCATGGTGCCACTGGAGCCACGTGAGGCAACGCCGGAGGCTGGCCCAGTGGTGGCGCTGCCGCCGCCGACGGAACAGGCGGCTGTGCCTGCGCCCGCGCCGGAAGCCGTGGAACCGCCGGTGGAGGAAATCACGATCATCGAGACGGAGCCTGAGCCGCAACCGGAGCCTGCGCCCGAGCCGGTGGTGGCCGAGCCCGAACCTGCGCCGCAGCCGGAACCGGAACCCGTGGCGGAGCCGGCACCCGAACCGGCCCCGGCGCCGCAGGGTGCTGATGTGGCCATGACAGCCCCGACACCGCAGGCCGACCCGCTGGCGATGCCTTCTCCGGGGGCGCCGGGCGGCGACGGCATTGACGGGCTGTCCGGTTTCGGTGGCGCGGCGCTGGACGCCCCGGCAGCGGAGAGCGCCAATATCGGCCTGAGTTCTGGCAGCGACAGCGCGCCGACGCGGTCCACCGGGGGCCCGCAGTTCGCGACCGCCGAGCCAATCAGCAGCCAGCCGAGTGTCGATACCGCCTCGCTGGAAGCGCCGGACGTGGCGGATGGCAGCGACGAGGAGGTCGGCGCGGCTGACAACACGGATGCCGAGATCATCGAACTTGCCTCCGAGCCGCTGAGCGCGGGCACGGCACTATCCGACAACGCCGTGTCGTTCTCCGACACCGGAGATCGGCCGCTGATGGCGATCATCCTTCAGGATGACGGTTCGGCCGAGGCTCTGCGGCAGGGGTTGCTCGCACTATCGGCACCGATCACCTTTGGCGTGACGGCCAACCTTTCCGGGGCGACCCGCATTGCCGAAGACTACAACAGCAAAGGCTATGAGGTCGTGGCCGTGATGCCTAACCAGGGGCAAGTGGTGGAACGTGGCAGCGATCCGTCTGCTTTCCGGGAGCTGATCGGCGGCGTGTTGAACGCCGTGCCGCCTTCGACCGGTTTGATGGACCGGATCGATGGACCACTGCCGCGGGACCGTGCGCTGGTGCAGGCGGCACTCGATTCGCTGACCGTGACCGGCCACGGGTTGCTGACGCATCGCGGCACTGGCCTCAACCAGGTGAACCAGCAGGCTGATGCCGCAGGTGTGGCCAGTGCGGTTGTCTATCGTGTGATCGATGAGGACAAGGACCCGCAGGCGATTGCACAGTCTCTCGACCGGGCGGTGCTGGAGGCCAGCAAGACCGGCAGCGTGATCGTGGTGGGCCGTGTGCAGCCTGAGACGGTGACGACACTCTATTCGTGGCTGTTCGGGCCCGGTGCCAAGAGCGTAACGATCGCCCCGGTTTCGGCGATCCTGCAAAACCGAGACTGAATCAGACAGGATATTCGCGGAGGGGTAGGCGGCGACCATGCGTGTCGCCGTCACGCTGACTGTCGCAAGAGGACAGGGCGCCCCGAAAGCGAAGAGTTGTCTGTGTCAGTTGCCGGAACGGTCCGAAGCGAAGCGGGCGGCCTCTATGGCGGCCTGTCTGAGTGCTTTTGACTTGTTTACCGTTTCTTCATATTCGGCCTCTGGGTCGCTGTCATAGACCACACCGCCACCGGCCTGGACGTAGAGGGTGCCGTCCTTGACAAGACCGGTGCGCAGGGCGATGCAGATATCCATATCGCCGCTGGCTGAAAAATAGCCGACACCGCCACCGTAGACGCCACGTTTCTCGGTCTCAAGTTCGTCGATGATTTCCATCGCGCGGACCTTGGGGGCGCCGGAAACCGTACCGGCGGGCAGGCCGGCGAGCAGGGCGGAGAGGGCGTCCTGATCATCGCGCAATTCACCGATGACATTGGAAACGATGTGCATGACGTGGCTGTAGCGCTCCACCACGAACTGTTCGTTGGGATCGACGGTGCCGATCTTGGCGACACGGCCGACATCGTTGCGGCCGAGATCGAGCAGCATCAGATGCTCGGCGCATTCCTTCGGATCGGCCAGCAAGTCCTTCTCCATGTCCAGATCCTCGGCCGGCGTGCTGCCGCGCGGACGGGTGCCGGCTATGGGGCGTATGGTGACCTTGCGACCCTCCACCTGCACAAGGATCTCCGGGCTGGCACCGATGACCTGATAGCCGCCGAAGTTGAAGAAGAACATGTAGGGCGACGGGTTGGTGCGCCGCAGGGCGCGGTAGAGCGCAAACGGTGGCAGCGGGAACGGAACTGACCAGCGTTGGGATGGCACAACCTGAAAGATGTCGCCTGCGCGAATGTACTCCTTGGCCCGCTCCACGATTTCCAAATAGCGCTCGCGGGTGGTGTTCGACACGGGTTCCGGCTGCTCGGTCTCCTCGGCCAACTGGGAATCGCCGGCGGCCATGCGTTCGAGGTCGCGGACAGCATCCATAACCCGTTCTGCCGCCTGGGCATAGGCGGCACGGGGCGAGAGGCCGGAGGAGGCCCAGACCGGGCTGGCGATCATGACTTCGCCTTTCACGCCATCCATCACGGCAACGATGGTCGGGCGCATCATCAGGGCATCCGGCAGGCCGAGGGGATCGGGGTTGACGTTTGGCAGATGCTCCACCAACCGGATCATGTCGTAGCCGAGAAAGCCGTAGAGACCGGCTGAGATCGGCGGCAGTTCGGGCGGCAGTTCGATACGGCTCTCAGCAATCAGGGACCGCAGGGAGGAAAGAGGGTCTGCCGTTTCGGGCACGAAGGCATCCGGGTCAAAGCGGGCAGAGCGATTGACCTCCGCCTTTTCGCCGCGACAGCGCCAGATGAGATCGGGCTTCATGCCGATGGCGGAGTAACGCCCACGGATTTCACCGCCGGTGACGCTTTCCAGCATGAAGCTGTCCTTGCGAGCCTGCGCGAGCTTGAGCATCAGCGAAACGGGCGTGTCGAGATCGGCGACGAGCTTCGTCCAGATGATCTGGTTCTCGCCGCGCGCGAAGCCGGCCTCGAAGGCGTCGAAGGCAGGGAGGAGTGCCATCAGGGCAGCTGGGACAGTGTCTGGTCGAGGAGCGTCTCATTGACGCTGGCACCGGTTTCGTCCTGTGTTGCCTGGGCGAAGCCGCCGAACAGATCGAAGGCGATGGCGTTGGAGATCTGAGCCTTGACCGCGTCCGCCTCGCCGCTGGCGGTCTCATCCTCCGGATCGAAGGGCACGACCTGATCGACGCGGAAGAGATAGGTGCCGGAAAGCTCCTCGAAGATGTCGCTGGCGCCTTCCTCCAGCGCGAAAGCGGGTTCGAGAATGGCGGGCGGCAGGCCTTCCGGTGCATCGTTGCGGCGTAGCGGCTCCGATGTCGTGACACCGAGACCGGCATCCTGTGCGACGGAATCGAAGGTTTCGCCTTCGCCGATCCGGGCCAAGAGGCTGGTGGCGTAATCGTGCAGCGCTGTCTGCTGCGCGACCACACGCCAGTCGGCCGGGATGCCAGCGGCGACGTCTTCGTAGGGTCGCAGCGTCGGCGGCACGATCTCCTCGACCCGCAGGGCGGCAATGCCGCCGCCGGCGATGTCGATCAGGTCACGTTCCCCGCCCGGATCCGCCGCCATTGCCTCGGCCCGGAAGTCCGGATCGGCGGCCAGACCTTCGCCCAGCCGTTCATTTATGCGGGCTGTGCCCTGTGTCAGCGGAGTCTCGGCGGCGATCTCCTCGAAGCTTGCACCGCCGGCCAGCAGATCCTGCACATCGTTTATCCAGTCACCAATAGCCGCTGAAGCCTCGGCCTCAGCCAGTTCGCGGCGCAGTGCCGGTGCGGCTTCCTCGAACGGGGTACTGCGGGCGGCAACGATGGCGTTGATGCGGAAGAGCGCAGGGCCGAGGTCGGTGGTGACGGGGCCGACAATGCTGGGGCCTTCCGCGGCAAAGATCGCGTCTGCCTCCGCGCGTGTGAGACTGGAGGCGGTGCGACCGCCCAGTTCGATATCCGTGGGTGCGAGACCGCGCTCTTCCGCCAGGCCGGCGAAGTCGATCTCGCCGGCATCGAGGCGCGTACGGGCCTCTTCGGCCTGTTCGGATGTGCCGAAGACGATCCGGTCGATCAGGCGGCGTTCTTCGGAATTGAAGCGGGCGGTCTGATTGTCGAAGGCCTCGCGGACAGCTTCATCAGGGATTTCCATTGTTGCGGCCATGTCTTCCGGCGTCAGCGCGACATAGGACACGACGCGGGTTTCGGGCACGGTATAGGCCTCGGGGTTCTCATCGTAGAAGGTACGCAATTGCTCTTCCGTCGGATCGCCGACTGGTTCCGGGAGGCTGTTGGCGGAGAGAATGGCGTAGGACAGCACGCGCTGTTCGCCCTGATAGGCCAGAAGCGTGTCGGCCAGAATGTCGGGTGCCAGTACGCCGCCGCTGATGCCGGCCTCAAGGATCGAGCGGGCGAGATCGCGGCGGACCTTCTCCTCGTACTCTGGCGCGGAGAGCCCGGTCCGCTGAAGGACGAAGCTGTAGGTTTCCGGCTCAAATCTACCGGCGGGGCCGGTGAATTCCGGCTTAGCGAGAATTTCCTCGCGCACGGCATCGTCGCCGGCGGAGATGCCGAGATCTGCCGCCTCGCCTTCGAGCGCGGCCTGGGTGATCAACTGTGCCAGAACCTGCCGATCAATGCCGAAGGCGCGGGCTTGCTGGTTGTTGATGGGGATATTGAGCTGGCGTTGCAGGTTGTTGATCGCCGCCTGATAGGCGGTGAGGTAGTCCTGCCGGGAGATCTTCTGATCACCGACGCTGGCGACGTTAGTGGTGGCGAGTCCGGAAGCGGCGCCGACGAGACTGTAGCCGGCGAGGCCGAAGGCGAGCAATGCCATGACGACCCAGAGCAGGACCTGCGATGTCTTGCCTTTTCCAGAAGTGCGGAAGCTGCCCAGCATGTCTGTTATCCCTGTCTGCGCCCCTTGGTGAAATGGGCCGTTCATCGCCCGTCCGGAGCTTTGCAGCGTTCTATTGCGCGCGCCGGGCGGGTGCAAGAGCGGGGTGAGGTGAATTCGCCCATCATGCTTGACCTTCCCGTGCCGCGCGGCGATAGGTGCGGCATGGCACAGCCCCCCATTCTGACCCTTTCCGACATTGGCCTGACATTCGGCGGCAATCCGTTGTTCGATGGCTTGTCCCTCGCCATTCATCCGGGCGACCGCATCGCGCTGGTCGGGCGCAACGGCTCTGGCAAATCGACGCTGATGAAGATCATGGCCGGACTGGTGGAGCCGGACAGCGGGGCACGGTTCCTACGGCCGGGCGAAAGCGTGGCCTACATGGAGCAGGACCCTGATTTCAGCGGCTATGCCACACTCGGCGATTATGCTTCGGCCAGCATCGACCCCGCGGAAGCCTACAAGGTGGAGATCGCGCTGGAAGGTGTGGGTCTGGACGGCGCGCTGTCGCCCGAGGCGGCCAGTGGTGGAGAGCGGCGACGGGCGGCATTGGCTAAACTGCTGGCCGAAGACCCGGACCTGATGCTGATCGACGAACCGACGAACCACCTCGATATCCGGCTGATCGACTGGCTGGAGAAACATCTGGCGGAGCGGCGCAAGGCCTTCGTGCTGATCAGCCATGACCGCGCTTTCCTCCGCTCTCTGACCCGGCAGACCCTGTGGGTTGACCGGGGCGAGGTTCGGCGGCTGGATCGCGGCTTCGAGGCCTTTGAGGAGTGGCGTGACAAGATTTATGATGAAGAAGATCAGGAACGGCACAAGCTGAACAGGCTGATCAAGGCTGAGGCCCGCTGGGCCGTCGAGGGTATCTCGGCGCGGCGGAAGCGAAACATGGGGCGGGTCCGACGGCTGGGCGACTTGCGGCAACAGCGCTCCGACCAGATATCGCGGGCCGGACCGGCGAAGATGGAATTGTCCTCCGGTCAGAAGAGCGGCAAGCTGGTGGCGGAAGCTATTGGCATCACCAAAGGCTACGGTACGCGGGAGGTGCTGAAACCCTTCGATTTGCGGGTGCAACGGGGTGAACGGGTGGCATTGATCGGGCCAAACGGCGCAGGCAAAACGACTTTGTTGAAGCTGCTGACCGGGCAGATCGAGCCGGACGAGGGGCGAGTGCGCCTTGGCACCGGGCTGGAGATCGCGGTCTTCGACCAAAATCGTGAGATGGCGGACGAGAACACCAGTCTTTGGGATGCTTTGACGCTGGATCCGGGGCTTGGTGTATCCGGCCGCTCCGACCAGGTGATGGTGCGTGGCGCACCGCGGCACGTGATGGGGTACTTGAAAGACTTCCTGTTCACCGAAGCGCAGGCCCGTGGCCCCGTCTCGGCGCTGTCTGGTGGGGAACGGGCACGGCTGCTGCTGGCGCGGATCATGGCGCGGGAAAGCAACCTTCTGGTGCTCGATGAGCCGACCAACGACCTCGACGTGGAAACGCTCGACCTGTTGCAGGAGTTGCTGGATGATTACGACGGCACGGTGCTGCTGGTGAGCCACGACCGAGACTTCATCGACCGCGTGGCAACCACGACCATCGCGATGGAGGGCGACGGGAGGGCGACTGTCTATGCCGGCGGATACAGCGATTACCGGGTGCAGCGGGGCGACAGCGCAGACGTTACCGAGACCGAGGTTAAGCGCAAGCCCGCAGCGCAGCCTGGGGAACGCAGGAAGCCGGCGACGACCGGACTGAGCTTCACCCAGAGCCATCGGCTGGAGGAATTACCAAGCGTGATCGAGAAGCTGGAGGTGGAGATCGGCAAGCTGGAGGGTCTGCTGGCCGACCCGGAGCTGTTCACGCGGGAACCGGGCAAGTTCGCCAAGGCAAGCGATGCACTGGTAGCCCGGCAAACCGCGCTGGCGGCTGCGGAAGAGGAATGGCTGGAACTGGAGGCGCTGCGCGAGGCGTCGGGTTGAGGGGAATGATATGGCACTGGCAAAACCGGAGATGCGGCACCCGCTGATCCTGCCGGACGGCACGGCGCACAAGGGCAACGTGTTCCTGCGGCAGGTGATCGACCATCCCAATATCGAAATTGGCGATTATACCTATGCCCACGACGACCGGCAGCCGGAAGACTGGGCAACGACCCTGGCGCCGTACCTCTTTCCCGGAGCGCCAGAGCGGTTGAAGATTGGCCGGTTCTGCCAGCTTGCACAGGGCGTGCAGATCGTTACGTCGAGCGCCAACCACGACATGCGCGGGCTGTCGACCTATCCGTTCCCCATCTTTGATCCGGAGAGGTTCTTGAGCTATATCAGCAGCCTGCCGGAGGGTCGTGATACGGTTATCGGCAACGATTGCTGGCTAGGGCGGGAGGCGATGATCCTGCCGGGCGCGCGCCTGGGCAACGGCGTGATCGTCGGAGCGCGGGCGGTGGTATCCGGCGAAGTGCCCGATTACGCCATCGTTGCAGGCAACCCCGGCAAGGTTGTGCGTATGCGGCTGTCGGATGCGGACATTGCCCGGATGCTGGAACTGGCATGGTGGGACTGGCCGATCGAGGCAATCGAGGCTGCGATCCCCGCGTTGGAAAAGGGCGATCTCGCTGCGCTGGAGGCGCTCTCGCCAAATTGACGGGGAAGTGAGTTTGCTCGACCGTTCGCCGTGGCTAGGCTGCGACGGACAGTTGAAAGGCCCCCCGAATGCGAATGATTGCTCTTGTGTTGTTGCTGGCGACGGCATTGCCCGCCACCGGAGATGAGCGCTGCGTCGGTGAGATTCCGTGCCCGCTTGGTGAGCGTTCCTACCACGTGAAGGAGCCGGACGGCTGGGATGGCGTCACGCCGCTGCCGGTGCTGATGCATTTCCACGGCTGGCAGCGGCAGGGGACGCTGATCGTCAAACATGGGCGGATATCGGGAGCGACGCGTCGGGCAGGGGTGTTGTTGCTGGCACCGAATGGGCGCGGCAGGACATGGACGTTCCGCGATGCCGGCAGCGAAGATATCGCGTTCGGCAGGGCCGTGCTGGCGGATGCGGCGAAGCGCTATCCCATCGACCGGGACCGCATTTATGTCTCGGGGTATTCCTACGGTTCCGCAATGGCCTGGCGGTTTGCCTGCGCGGCCGGAGCGGACGTGACGGCATTGCTGGCGATTTCCGGCACACTGCGGCAGAACGAAGAGTGCCCGGCGCCGGTGGATGTGCGCCACGTCCACGGGTTGAGCGATACCGTTATGGATTTTCCGATGGGGCCGGGCGGTGATGAACTGTTTCCGGTGGCGCTGTGGCGGCGGGTCAACGGCTGCGCCGGTGCACCGGTGGGGCCACGACACTGGGCGGTTACGCAGCACGATGCCTTTCGCCGTTTCGTCTGGAGCGATTGCGCGAGCGGCAAGCCTGTGAGGCTGGATCTGCATGACCGGGGACACTTCATTCCGCGGGGTTGGATCGCGCAGCAACTGGAGGAACTGCTGGCGCAGGGTAGCTTATTTTTGCCGCAATCGCGTATCGCGTGAAACCTGCAGCCGCTTTCGTGCGTTGGGTGCGTGAAACGGAGTTCACCGATGCTGAAGCGATACCTGCCTGTCCTGCTGCTGCCCCTGCTTGCTGCCTGCTACGATTCCGAGCCTGCACCAGCGGATGGCACGACGACGCGACCGATGGACGAAGTGCCGGATCAGGAATTACTTGAGAATGGCCAGCGACAATTCGGTTTCGACAACGGGTGCGAGATTGTGCTGGAAGCTGAACGCGCAGTCGTCGTCCGCGAAAAAGAGGTTTGCGAGCTGTATCAGCGAGATATCGCGCTGCTTTACGCAGCCGGTGATTGAGGTCCCTGCGAGTGTCCGTCGGAGTACGCGTGCCTGACCGTACCTCCTGCCTCCGGACGCTTGTAGAACTGGGGTGAGGCGCGACACGCCTCACCCCCTTTTTTTGTCAGAAGATCTCGATATTGCCGAACATATCGCTGGCATCGAGGCCGTTGAGCTGGATTCTCTGGCCGGCGTCGAATTCGAAGACATAGTTGCCATTCACGACGGAGCCGTAGTCGCGCATCACCTGCCAAGCCTGCAGATCCTCGCCGCCCCAGAGCGCGTCGTCGAGGCGCAGGAGGTCTTCGCCGCTGCCGAAGTCGAAGATCACGTCGCGGCCGAAGCTGCCGCGGAAGACAAAGCTGTCGTCTCCGGAACCGCCCGACATCCTGTCGTTGCCGCCCTGACCCTCGAGGATGTCGTCCTCCGTGTTGCCGAACATCCGGTCATCGCCGGCACCGCCCTGCAACCAGTCGTTGCCCTGATTGCCACGCAGGATGTCGGCACCGTTTTCGCCGCGCATGACATCGTTGCCGAACTGACCGTTGAGCCTGTCGTTGCCACTGCCGCCCCAGAGGAAATCCTGTCCGGCGCGACCGAAGATGGTGTCGTTGCCGTCATCACCCTCGATCTGTTCGCCGCGCATGCCGCCGGTGAGATGGTCGTTGCCGCCTTCGCCGTCCAGCCGCGTGCCGTTGTCATCGCCGACCATGGTGTCGTCGAAATTCGTGCCGCGCACTCGGTCGAGGCCGGAAACCGTGTCGGTATCGCCGAAACCGTCGATGATGGTGCCGGCCAAGAGGTCTACGGTGATCCCGGAATCGCCGCCCCATTCTGTATCTCTGCGGTGGTCGACCACGTCGTAGCCGTCGGCGGAGCCGTTGATCGTGTCGTTGCCGGCGTAACCCCGGTAGACGATATACTCGATGCTGTCCGACCCGGTGAAGACATCATCTTCCGAGGTGCCATAGACACGCTCCACGCTCTCGAAGTTGTCCCATGCGCCAAAAGTATCGCGGGCGACGCCGGTATCGAAGTTGACAGTGATGCCGCGCTCGGTACCGTGGATATTCTGTTCCCAGGCGTAGTCGAGGATGTCGTCCCCGCTGGCACCGCCGTTGAAATAGTCGCGGCCGCGACCGCCGACGAAGGAATCTTCGCCCGATCCGCCGTAGAGCATGTCGTTGCCGTTGCCGCCTTCGAGCGCATCGTGGCCGGCATCGCCATAGAGCGTGTCGTGCCCGTTCTGTCCGACGAGCAGGTCGTTGCCCGCGCCGCCATGGTACGTGTCGTTGCCGTCGTCACCTGCGGCGACATCATTGCCGCTGCCGAAGTTGAACGTGTCGGCACCGGGCGTCCCGAGCGCGTAGTCGTCCTCGGACGTCGTGCCGGGGAACGCCGAAACGGGGATGTTCACGTTCGGACGGAACGGACCGCTGTTGATCGGGCCGAGTGAGGTGATCGAGGACTCGAAGTTCTCGAAGTCCTGGATGGAGTTGAACTGGGGCAGGGCGTCGCCGCCGAGGTAGCCCACGTATTCAAAAGGCGTTTCGAGGAACGAGACCACGACAACATCGGTGACGTTGCCGTTGCCCCACTGAACCCGCAGCATGCTGACTTCACTGGGATGGTGCGCGCCCGGGAAGTCGTTGCTTTCGAGCGCCACGAAAATCGGTTGCGGCTGAGTGAACTCGGAAATCGGCTCTCCGTCATCGAAGGCGACGTTGGTATAACGCAGATTGTTTGCATTCTGGGAGAACGCTATGACCAATTCGCCCCGGCCGATGCCGAGAATGTCTCCGTTGCCCTCGGGAAATTGAATCCCGTAGCCTTCCATCGTGATAGTCGTCATGAAGTCGTCCCCTTGTAATGCATTACCAACGGCAGAAGCCATTGCAGGGCCTTAAAAAAGGGTGAACGTGGCGAGATTTGGGACGATTGTAGGTGAAAGTTGACGAAAACCGTTGGCAGGGTCAGTCGCTCAGTCTGTCAGGCTCAGTCCCGTCTCCGCGTGGAGCCATTCCAGAGCTTCCGCGCCCTCCAAAGCCGCTATAGCAGCCGATCGGCCCGGGCTGCGGCTCTCCTCGTCGCGGCGGCTGGCGTGTTGCGCATAGTAGGCGAAGACATGGCCGGGAAGTTGGTTTTCCCGGCAGCCGGCAAGGATCAGCGCGAGATACCAGTCAAAGGGCACGAGACCTTGCTGCGGTTCAGGTGCCTCGTAGGTGAAGGCGGCAAGGATGCGGCCTTCCGTGGTGTGTACCGGCACGGTTTCGCGCTTGTCGTAGCCGCGGCCCAGGCCCTCGGCGGCATCGAGAGCCGCGACTTGCGCCGGGGGTATGTCGAACAGAACGCCCGTTGTCTCGGCCGTGGGGTCGGGAAAGATCGTGGCCTTGCCACTGCCGTCCATCCCGAGCTTTGCGAAGGCACAGCGGTGCCCGGTGACCTTGGCCAGTCCCCGCGGCACGGCCCCCGGGCACCGCGCTTGCAAGCGCGGTGTCAGCATGTTGGAACCGTAGGCGAAGTAGAGCATCAGAAGGGGGCGGGATACTTCTTGTGCAACGCCGCGATGCCGTCCAGGACCTCGTCGCTCAGATCCGTCTCGTGGGCGCTGATGGCGATCTTCAACTGTTCTATCGAGGTGGCGCCGATGATCGCCGATGTCATGAATGGACGGGTGAGGCAGAAGGCGATGGCCATCGCGCAGGGATCAAGGCCGTGGTTGCGGGCGAGGGCGGCGTACTCATCCGCTGCCTGCGTCGATGTCTCGTTGCGACGGCCCATCGGCTCCCGGTCGCCGCGCGAACCCTTGGGGATGGCGCCGTTGGAGTACTTCGCGGACAGGATGCCGGAGGCCAGCGGGGAGTAGGCGAGGAGACCCACATCCTCGTGATGGGCCAGTTCCGCGAGATCGAGATCGAAGGTGCGATAGAGCAGCGAGTATTCGTTCTGGATGCTGGCCACGCGGGGTAGACCCTGCTCCTCCGCGATCTTCAGGAACTGGGCGGTGCCCCAGGCGCTGTCATTGGAGAGGCCGATGGCGCGGATCTTTCCGGCCTCCACCTGCCTGCCGAGTTCGCCGAGGATGTCTGCCGTATCCTGTGCCACGTCCCGCGCCTGTTGCGATGGGTCGAAGGACCACTGGCGACGGAAGTGATAGTGGCCGCGGTTTGGCCAGTGCAATTGGTAGAGGTCGATGTAATCGGTCTGGAGGCGTTTCAGCGAGCCTTCGATAGATTTCGCGATCTTGGTAGAGGAAATAGCCGCGCCGTCCTGAATCCAGCCCACGCCGATGCCTGCGACCTTGCTGGCAAGGATGACATCGTCGCGCCGACCACGGCTTTTGAACCAGCTGCCGATGTATTCCTCGGTTGCGCCCTGTGTCTCCGCGCTGATGGGGACTGCCGGGTAGACTTCCGCCGTATCCCAGAAGGAAACCCCTTCGCCGAGCGCGTAGTCCATCTGTTCATGCGCCTCTGCCTCGGTATTCTGGTTGCCCCATGTCATGGTACCAAGACAGATTTCGGACACAGTAATGCCTGTGCGGCCAAGCGGATTCATTTTCATGTGGGAAAAGCCTTTCGGAGCGCGTCTTTTGCTGAGCGCCGGATTGTAACGTCTGAGGCGGGAATGGCCAGCCCGATCAGAGCCTTGCGCGCAGAAGTTCGGCGATGCGCTCTGGTCCGAGTATCGGTGGCAGGGCGGACTGCACCTTGCCCGAACTATCGGTGATGTAGACAAAACTGCCGTGTGCATAGACCGGTTCGCCGTAGGGAGTTTCGAACAGTTTCTCCCGTTCCACCTGGAACTGCGCGCGGACGGCAGCAAGGCTTTCCTCGGACCCTGTCAGGCCAATGAAATCGGGGTGATAGTCGGGCAATGCCTTTGCCATCTGCTCCGGCGTATCATTGGCCGGATCGATGGTGACGAGGATCGGGCTAAGCCGCGTGGCATCCGGCCCCAGCAGGTCGAGTGCCTCTGCGATCGAGGGCAGCGCGACGGAGCAGATGCTTTCACACTTGGTGTAGCCGAAGAAGATCAGCATTGGTTTGCCGGCGAAATCCTCATCCGACCGGATCTGCCCGCGCTGGTCCGTCAGTTCGAAATCCGGCGTGATGTCGAGAAAGAACGGCTCCGCCGCCGCAGGGGATGTGAGAGCCAGCAACAGGGCGGCGGTGCGTATCATTCGAACCAGTCCGCGATGAACGCGTCATCAACCGCCTGGCCGAGCCCGAGGTAGCCATGCTCGGCAATGAGGGCATTGACCTGCGGGTCGTTGCGGAACCAGGGACCATCGGCTTTGGCCGCATCCGGATTGGCGGCGGCCCATTCCTTTGTCCAGTTGTTGGCAGCGGTCCAATCCCCGTTGCCCAAGGCGCGGATTCGCTGGATCTGGTAGAACTTGGAGGTGCCAAGCCCTTCCGGATCACCCACGAGATTGCCATCGACCTCCACCATCTGGCCGCAGAAAGGGTAGAGTTCGCGGGCGGCCCCGGTGAAAAGCGGCTGGCTGTTCTTGGCGGCGAGGATCAGCTGGCCGTCGGCCTCACGCAGGATGCCTAGCTGGCGTCCGCCGTTGCCGCAGTTTTCCGGACAGTCACCCGTCAGGTCGCAGATGATGTCGACGACCTCGCCGGTGAAGCGGGCCGGTTCTTCGCCGATGACATGCCAGGGCTTCGCCTCGGAACCTTCCGAAAACTCGCCTTCTGCCAACGCCGGTGCGGCAAGGAGCAGAAGCGCGGGAAGGGTGCGGAGGGCGATCATTGTGCCGGCTCCGGCAGTGCGAAGCCCGGTATCACGCCCCATTCGTCATGCGTGTTGGTGATCTCGCCCTTCTCAGTGACCTCGGCGACCAACAGGTACTTGATGCCGTCGCGCTCATGCATCTCGCCATTGACCGTCATCGTGTAGGATTGTGTGTCGAGGATGGCGCGTGACCCTGTTGCCGTATCCTCGCCCTCCCATTTCAGGACCATGTAGACTGTTCCGTCCTCGGCTCGCAGCCCGACGGGAATGCCGCCTGCGGCGCACCACATGGCGCAGGTGTGGTGTGCGGAGCCCACGACCGCCTCCGGCGGGCCCATGACGGACGAGAAGTAGCACCATGTATCGATCACCTCGCCGGTCACACTCACATTCTCGGCGGCGAGGGCAGGGATCGGCAGGGCGAGGAGGCTGGCGAGGATGGCTGAGCGCATGGTGATCTCCCTTGTGATGGCCTCACGCTAGCATGGCTTGCACGCTGACACGCTCAGAAATTCGTGAGGCAGGCGTGTAGGCAAGCGGGTGGCTGGCACTACCGGAACGTATTGCGGAACGTTTCTGCGAGTTCGACCTTGCCGTAGCGCTCCGTCTCCACGAGGTTCAGGCGGGTAACCTGTGGCGGGCCTTCGATCACGTTCCAGCGGGCCTCGAAGACGCTTACTCCGAAGAGGCAGGGTTCGCCCGTCGTCACTTCCTGTGCACAATCCCAGTTGGCCTGCTGGGTCAGCGTGAATTCGGCTATTTCTTCGCCGCCGATGGTGATCGACGCCGTAGGTTCCGCCGAAGCACGCTCGCCGACGCGGATCTGGAAGCTTTCGCCGAACAGACCGCCCGAGACGACCACGTAGAGGTAGCGGCGATCAGCATTGGCGTTGATGGCGGTGTCCAGATGCCAGTCCTGGCGCTTCTCCTCCGGCGTCTTGTCCAGTTGCCGGTACAGGTCTTCCAATTTGCCCTCGACATCGGTCTGGCGGGAGAGTGTGACGGCGGTTGAGGTGATATCGACGTCCGCCGAGTTGAAGCTGGCGGAGACGCTCGCCGTGCCTTTGGGCAGCCTGGCCGACAGCGAGGCGCCTTCCAGCCGCGATGTGCGCCGGTTGCCGACTGGTGTCACTTGTGGTGGCGAGCCGGCGAAGGCGGACCGCTCAACAATTTCCAGCTGCCGCTCTGACCGGTCCCACAAATAGAGGCTGCCGGTGGGCAGGGTGGTGTTGAGGAAGGCATTGAAATCCGAGGCGTAGCTGTAGTTGAGTTTGGCAGTGACGGTGCCGTCCTTGTCCGGACAGGCGGCGAGGAGGACCGGGCAACAGGCGATCAGGCTATTGCGCAGAAAGGTTGCGAGGGTGGTGCGCGATTGGCCGGAGGCACGTTCGGGCGTCGCATGCCAGTTGGCGGCCCCGTTCTGGTCGGAAAATGCGTTCGAGAGCTTCATGGCGGAACCTCATGACATTTGGACCACCACCGCGCGGGGCGGTGATGGGGAAGGGTTGGCGCCGGATGGCGGTTCACATCAGGTGGGCGAGATCCGGTGTCGCAGTCGGCACGCCGGCCATCAACGGGGTTGTGCCGAAGTGGCCGGCAACGCCGGTGACGTAGGCCTTGGCGAGAGCTTCGATGCCGGTGTCCATCGCCAACCTTGCTTCGGCCGCGTTGTCGCCGAAAAACGGCTCGACGAGAACGGCGGGCGCACGGCCGGATATGAGCGAAAGCCCTCCGCGCATTCCGGGCCTGTAGGGCTTGAGGCCGCGGTCTTCGGAAACGGTTCTGTCATAGAGGTCCAGAAGTTCCATATGGATGGACGTTGCCGCCTGCAGCGACGCCTGCGAGGGGCCGCACAGCGTTTCAGTGCCGCGCACGGTGCCGTTGAAGGCGTTGAAGTGCAATTCGACGGAAAGATCGGCGCCCCAGTCATCGGAGCGGCCATAGACTTCCTCGATCTCCGCCCGCGTCGATGTGCGGTTGCGGCGGCGGAAGATCTTGGCGTCGATCCCGTAGAGCGTCGCCTCCGCGTCCATTATTTCGGCGACTTCAGAGTTGAAATTGAATTCGGACTGGGAGATCGGCGCGGTGCCGTTGGCACCCTGACGGACACTGTTATGGCCAATGATAATTGCGAGTTTCATGAAAATTCCCCACTGTTTAAACCAGAATTCAGTCAATTAAAGTGGGTGGATACTATCACGAATCGCGATATCTATTAAGTGAGCCGTGTCACACGTCGATCAATTCAACAAATTTCGCATTCTCCTGGATGTAATCGAAACGCGCTTCCGGCTTCTTGCCCATCAGACGCTCAACGAGATCGGCGGTTTCGCCCGGCTGGAACTCATCGACATCGACGCGGATCAGCTTGCGCGTCTTCGGGTCCATCGTCGTCTCCTTCAGATCCTTGGCGTTCATCTCGCCAAGGCCCTTGAAGCGGCTGGTCTCGATCTTGCCGCGCGCGCCAAGGCCAGTTTCCAGCAGGCGGTCACGCTCCGCGTCGTCCATTGCATAGGCGGACTTCGCGCCCTGCGTCAGGCGAAACAGCGGTGGGCAGGCGAGGTAGAGATGGCCGTTGTCGATCAAAGGGCGCATCTGGGTAAAAAAGAAGGTCATCAGCAGGGCGGCGATATGGGCACCGTCGACGTCCGCATCGGTCATGATGATGATCTTGTCGTAGCGCAGATCTTCCACGTTGAAGCGCGTGCCCATACCAGTGCCGAGTGCTTGGCAGAGGTCGTTGAGTTCGGTGTTCTGGCTGAGCTTTGACGAGGCCGCGCCGAGCACGTTGAGGATTTTGCCGCGCAAGGGCAGAAGCGCCTGTGTGTTGCGGTCCCGCGCCATTTTGGCGGAGCCGCCGGCGCTGTCGCCCTCCACAAGAAACAACTCGGTGCCGCCGCGCGCGGCGGTGGAGCAATCCACCAGCTTTCCGGGCAGGCGCAGTTTCTTTGTGGCGGTCTTGCGGGCGGTTTCTTTCTCCTGACGGCGGCGCAGGCGTTCTTCGGCCCGGAGGATCAGGTAATCGAGAATGGCACCGGCAGATTTGGTGTCGGCGGCAAGCCATGTGTCGAAGCGATCGCGGACGGAATTCTCCACCAGGCGCGCGGCCTCCTGCGTGCTGAGGCGGTCCTTTGTCTGGCCGACGAATGCGGGATCCGCGATGAAGACGGAGATCAATGCGGAGCCGCCATACTGCACGTCTTCGCGGGTGATCTGCTGGGCCTTCTTCAAGCCTGTCAGTTCACCGTAAGCCTTGATACCCTTGAGGATCGCGGCCCAGAACCCTGTTTCGTGGGTGCCACCCTCGGGCGTTGGGATCGTGTTGCAGTAGCTGGAGACGAAGGCGTCGCGCATCGGTGTCCAGTTGACGGCCCATTCGACGTAGCCCTTGGTGCCAGGATACTTGTCGGCGAAGGTCACCTTGCCTGCGAAAGGCTTCTCGGCGTAGGTGGCCGCGCCCTCCAGCCGTTCGGTCAGGTATTCCGAGAGGCCGCCGGGGAAGTGGAAAACCGCCTCCGAGGGCGTTTCATCCTTGATCGCTTCCGGCGCGGCCTTCCAGCGAATCTCGACACCGGAATAGAGGTAGGCCTTGGAGCGGGCCATCTGGATCAGCTTCGCCGCTTTCAAATGGGCGCCCGCGCCGAAGATCTGCGGGTCTGGATGGAAGGTGACGGTGGTGCCCCGCCTGTTCGGGGCTGCGCCGATTTCGGCCAGCTTGGCCAGCGGCTTCCCGCGGGAGAATTCCTGGGCGTAGAGCTTGCGGTCGCGGGCGACTTCGACGCGAACGCTGTCCGACAGGGCGTTGACGACGGAGATGCCAACCCCGTGCAGGCCGCCGGATGTCTCATAGGCCTTGCCGGAAAACTTGCCGCCGGCATGGAGTTCGCAAAGGATCACTTCCAGCGTCGAACGATCCGGAAATTTCGGAAAGGGATCGACGGGAATGCCACGGCCGTTATCGCGGACCGTGACGGAATTATCGGCGTGCAGTTCGAGTTCGATGCGGCTGGCGTGGCCGGCGACGGCTTCGTCCATCGCATTGTCGAACACTTCCGCTACGAGGTGATGGAGCGCCCGCTCATCGGTGCCGCCGATATACATTCCGGGGCGCAGACGGACGGCCTCCAGTCCCTCGAGATGCTCGATGGAACTGGCATCATAGACGTCTTCACGTGCCGCATCGTCGCCTGCGAACATATCATCGGCCATTCTATGGGCCTCCATTATTGAGGACTGCTCTTTTCCCATCCTTATGGCACAGTTCGGGATCATGGAACAAGATATTGTGGCCGCGACGCTTTCCGGACAGCGGTTTGCTTTTTTATATTTATGAGTTTTCAACGCCGGATGCTAAGCTGGCCAGGCGGTAGAGCCGCGAAACAAAAAACAGAATGTGGGGGACAAGTTATGGAAACGATAATTCCGCTGATTGTTCAGGCAATTTCCGGCGCTGTAGGTGGCGGGGTCGTCGGCAACCTCGTGAAACAGATTTCGATGAACATGCTGCCGAAGCTGCTTTCCGGTGCTATTGGCGGCGTGGCTGGCGGCACGGCTCTGGCAGGGATGATGGGCGGAGGAGATGCCACGGCCGGGCTCGACATCGGCAGCCTGATTGCCCAGATCGGCGGCGGGGCCGTCGGCGGTGGCGCACTGACGGGCATCGTCGGCATGGTGATGAAAAATATGAACAAAGGCTGAAAGTTTCGCGCCGCGAAGGGTTCTCCTACGCGGCGTGAAACGCTAGAGCGGAGGTATCTGCAACCGGGAACCCCGCTCATGAAGATCAGGACTGCCGTCGCGACGATTTGCGCGACACTAGGAGCCGCTCCGGCATTGGCTGGACCGCTCTACGACACCACATTCCAGTATTACGCCAGAGACAACGTCGGTGGGACCGACAACGACATCATCCGCAACACGACAGGCCTGACCTTTGGCGACGACGGCTACGGCTCCCGCTTTGCGCTGTCACTCGGAGTGCGCAACAGCTTTTTCGATGGAGATTTTCCTGTTGAGGCGCAGTTCGAGGCGCTGCGCTTCCGGCAGTGGCGATCCTCTACTGTCGGATTTGGCGGGCGTATCGGCGGCTACGACGGGGGCGACATGACAGCCGAAGGCATGGTTTATGGTCTGCGCGAATGGGGCAAGGTGTCTGCGCGCGGGCTGGTAGGCCTCCAGGCGGTTTCGGGTGAGGGCGGCTTTGCCGACAACCGCGATGTCGGGGCTTTCGCGCTGGCCGAATTTTCCTACTACCCCGTGGATGAACTGGCTTTCCGGTTCGGTCTCGCAGCAGATGACATCGATGTTCTGGGGTCGGTAGGGATGGAGTTCGCAGCCAATGAATTGCCCTTAAGTTTTTTTGCCGAATGGACGCTGGCGCTGAACCGTTACCGGACAGACGAATACTATAATGACTTTACGTTCGGCTTTCGGATATCGAGCCCCTTCTCCACACTGCAGGAACGGGATCGGAAAAGCCAGCGACGGGCGCTTTACAGGCCCGTCGATCCGCAATAGCGGCGGTAGGTAGCTTATATCACGCCAGCCGGGTTGCGGCTGGCGTGATTAGGGCAGTAATTACTGCACGACGTCTTCGGAAGGTACTTCACCATCCGTACCGATCACCGAACGGTCAAATTCAGGTGCGGCTTCGAGCTGTTCACGTGTCACGGAAGCAACAAGCTGACGCTCTTGGTTTTCGTTCACGCGCCATTCCAGTTTGTCCATGGACACGGCGACATCTTTTTCACCGATACCGAGGAAACCACCGACACCGACGATCACGGCTGCAACGCGGCCATCCTGAGTAAGAACGATATCGTTCACGTCACCGATGCTGGACGCGTTGTCATCAGCGGACGGGTAGATCATCGCATTGATGAAGTTGTTGGCCGTCAGCATCGAGTTGTCAGCTTCATAGAAGCCTGTTTCAGGCGTTTCGACACCCATTGCATCGTCGCGCGCGAAGATACCGGTATCGTCTGCCATCGTATCGGTCGGCTCGGTCACGTCACCTTCGGCAACGGTCGGATCTTCGATATCAGCGGCGGGTGCGTCGCTTTCGGCAACCGCCGGGTCATTCATATCCGCGGCGGGTGCGTCACCTTCGGCAACAGCCGGGTCTTCGACATCAGCGTCGGGGGTTTCGGTTTCCACCACTGTGGAGCCTTCAGCTTCGATTTCCGCCGGAGCTTCGGATTCCATGGTTGTGGATGCCTCAGCTTCGATTTCGGTCGAGTCCATGTCGGTGGACTGCGCCATGGCGCCGGAGGCCAGGCCGAGGCTGGCGATCGCGGTGGTAGCATAGATGAGCGTTTTCATTGTAGGCTCCTCCTGTGGATGTTTCATTCACACGCCCGTCCCGATGAAGTCTGCAAACGTTTCGGGACGGGCACCCTCAAAACGCGGCATCCGCGAGAAGGTTCCTTGGCGCCTCAAGAAAAGGTGAGGGGGCTCAGGCTGGGGCCAGGCTCGTACGGATCGCGACCTCGCCCTCAAGAGTGCGATGCACAGGACATTTGTTGGCGATTTCCAGTAGGCGGGCGCGTTGGTCGTCACTTAGCGGGCCCGAAAGGGTTATGCGACGCTCGAACGCGTCGATCATGCCGTCCGTGCTCTGACAATGTTCACAATCGCTGGCGTGAATGCTGTTGTGGACAACATCGACCTGAATGTCCTCCAACGGCCAGTTCTTTCGGCGGGCATACATCCGGATCGTCATAGAGGTGCAGGCGCCGAGACCCGCGGACAGGAACTGGTAGGGGGACATCCCTGCATCATTGCCTCCGAACGCCTTTGGCTCATCCGCACGGGTGAAATGGCGCGGGCCGGCAGAGATGTTCTGCTGGAAAGCGTTGGGAGAGACCTCCGACACCCGCACCACGCCCTCCGGCGCGCCGATCGGTGCTGCCGGTGGCGTGATTCGCAAATAGCGGCGAACCCAGGCGGAAATCACCTCGGCCGCGTAATCGGCGTCACGGGGGCTGGTGAGCAGGTGGTCGGCGTTATCGAGGGTAACGAAACTCTTGGGATGCCGCGCCGCCATGAAGATTTCCGATGCGTTCTCGATGCCAACCGTATCATCCACCGGCGAATGGAGGACGAGCAGCGCCTTGCGCAAATCCCGGATCGCGGGGGTGAGTTCCGAGCGGGCGATATCGTCGAGAAAGCTCTTCCGGATGGTAAAGGGCCGGCCGGCAAGCGCGACTTCAGCTTCGCCGGCCTCGACAATATCTGGCAGGGCATCGCCGAAATTGTGCGTGACATGGGAGGGATCGGCCGGAGCGCCGATGGTGACGACGGCCTTGACCGAAGGCAGGTTCGCCGCCGCCTTCAGAACGGCCGCACCGCCAAGGGAATGGCCGATGAGTATCGCAGGCGCCTGGCCACGGTCCTTCAGGGCAGCGGCCGCCTGCAGAAGATCCTCGACATTGGACGAGAAGTGGGTATTGGCGAACTCTCCGCCGGAATGGCCGAGACCGGTGAAGTCGAAGCGCAACACCGCGACGCCCATTGCGGCCAGGCGCTTGGCGATCCGGCGCGATGCAGGGATGTCCTTGGAACAGGTGAAGCAATGGGCAAAGATCGCCGTAGCTACCGGCGTGCCTTCCGGCAGGTCGAGCCTCGCGGCGAGATCGTGGCCTGAATGGCCGGCAAAGGTGAAGCTTTCAGTGGCCATGGGGGAGCCTTCCGGTTTCTGTGCCGCTTTCATATGGAGGCGGAGGGTCCGGCGCTGCAATGGGTCAGACCCGTTCGTCGCAGAGTCGTGAGACTCATGTCACCGCTCAGGCCGCGAACTCGACCGTCATGCCAACGACCTCGCGCACAGCGCCGAGGCCGCGCAATTCGGCGGGCGGGCCGATGCATGTCGTTTCCGGAGCCTCGGTCGCGATGACCCGCAGAGCCTCTTCCAGTTCGATGCGGGCGAGCGCCTCGCCGAGGCATCGGTGAGGGCCGGCTCCGAAAATCGGGTGAAGGCGCGGATGGTCTCTGCGAGTGATGTCCATCGTATCGGGGTCGGCATAGATCTCCGGATCGCGTAGTGCCGTCAGGCTGAGCGGACCGACGATCGTACCCGCTGGCAGATGGTAGCCCTCCAATTCCAGTTGCCGGGTGGTGACACGGGCGTAGGAACCGATAACTGGCTCCAGCCTCAACCCCTCGGCGACAGCGCCCTGCAGGTGCCTGTCCGGATCATCCTTCAGCAGGCTCCACTGATCTGGCGTATGAAGCAACCGCGACAGAATGGCCGTCAGGGCCGCACGGGTCGTATCCGATCCGGCGAGGATCAGCGTGACGATCTGGGCACGAACTTCGGCTTCACTGAGCGGGCTTTCGGCGGTGCGGGCGACATACTGGGAAAGAAAGTCGTCTTGCGGCGTCCGGCGTCTGTCCGCCAGCAGTTCGGCAACATAGGCCAGAAGGTGGCGGGTATCCTCGGTTGTCGCGGCGATGTTTTCGGACCGCTGGATGGAGAGCCCACGGATGGCGCTGTAGACGCGGCGGGTGAAGGCCGGAATGTCCGCGTCCGGCAGGCCGAGTATCCCGGCGACGATGCGGGCCGGGAACGGTCCGGCGACGGCTTCCAGAAATGGCGTTGGTCCCTTTCCTATCAACGGTCGGATAAGGGCCTGCGCCTCCTGCCGGACCGCGGGCCGGAGAGCGTCCATCAGTGGGAAAGCGAAAGCGCGGGCGAGCGGCGTGCGTCGGCGCCTGTGGACCTCACCGTTGGAAAAGAGCAGGGAATGGTCGATGAACTCGTGCAGCGGGCCGGCGGTGATCTCCTGCATCTGCAGGATATCGAGTTCAAGTTGCCGGGTGGCATCATCGGTCAGGAAATACTGCAAATGCGCGTGACTGAAGGCGAAGACGAGGCCGAAACTGTTGGCGACAAAGGGATGGCCCAAGGCCTGAAGCTGGCGCACGAAGGTCAAATCGTCCGTGCCGCTGGCTCGGCGCGGGGCCGTGGGTATGGCCTTGCCCGGCATGGTTGACACTCCCTGCGGAACGGTGGCCGGAGTATAACCCGATTTTCCGCGCCGCACCACCGCCGGCGCGGTCGGACTTGCCTTGCCCGCCGCGCTCTGCTTGATGGAAGCCGTGGTTGCCCACCGGAACAGGGACGCGGAACCATGAGGCAGGGGGCAGGGGCAGGGATGATCACCGGGTTGAGGCGTTTGGCGTTGTTGCTCGCCATTGGCGGGACGTGCGCCGTGCTGGCCGGTATGGGCGGATGGTTGCATCCGGCCGGAGATTCGCTTGCCGCTTTCCGGGTGCAATTGTTGATGGGCCTTGTTGCCTTGTCGGGGATCGGGGTGCTCCTGCGGGCCCGTGCGGCGGTGGCGGTGGCCATGGCGGCCGCGCTGGTCGCCGTTGCCGCAAGCTGGGTCACCTGGTGGCCGATGGAAGTGCCGCAATCCGTCGACCTGCGTCTCTACAGCCAGAACCTTCGCTTTACCAACGCCGAGGCTGCGGCGGTGGTCGGTGGCGTGCGGGCCTTCGATGCCGATGTCGTAATCCTGCAGGAGGTGTCGGAAACGACACTGCCGGTTTTTGAAATGCTGTCGTCCGGTTATGACGTTGCCGAACTCTGCGCTTTCGGAACGGTCGGGGGTGTCGCGGTCCTTTCCCGGCTGCCACTGGCGGGGCCAGCCTTGTGCGAGCGGGGGCAGGGGTTCCTGTTGGTGCCGCTGCAAACTTCGGCCGGCCCATTCAGTTTTGGCAGTGCGCATCTGCCTTGGCCCTGGCCGCACCAGCAGGCACGACAGGCGGCGAAGGTCGCTGGTGTTGTGGCCGGGCAAGAGGGCCGGATGATCATCGCTGGCGATTTCAACATGGTACCGTGGGGCGCAAGCGTGCAGAGGATCGCCCGTGCCAGCCGGACGCGGGTGGTACCGGGGCTGCGGCTGAGTTTTCGCCGGCCTGACCTCTGGCCTGGCTTGCCGCTGGATCACGTGCTGGTGCCCGAGGGTGTCCGGGCGCGTTCGCAGCTGCTGGGTGCGTTTGGCTCGGATCATCTGGCGGTGGGAACCGAGTTGGAATTGCGATGATGACGTGCCTGTGCTTCGGTACCGTTGGTCTGTCAGCACGGAGAATGGGTCAATGACCGAGGCCGCCATCGAACCGCCGGGCAAGGCGCTGGCACTCGTTTCCTATGCGCGGGCAATGTCTCTGGGCGAGGACGTGGACACGGCGTCGCTACGGGCGCTGGTGAATGAAGTCTGCACGTCGCGCCGGGAACGGCAGATCCTGCTGTCACGTATCGCCGAGGCGAACACGCGGGAGATCGGTTACGCGGTGGCGGACCTGCTGGCCGAGAGAGTGGCGCGTTTGCGAGAGGCGGAGGGGCTGGAGCGGGATATCGACGATATCTATGGCAAATGGGGGCAGCGGGTTTCCGGCGGAGCGCTGCTTGCAGGCGCCGGCGCCGCGATCGGTGGCGTCGTTACGGGCGGCGGTGTCATCCTGGCCATCGCGCTACCGTTGGCGATGGGTGCGGTCGTGACGGCCGGGCGGCTGAAGGGCAGCAAACGCTACCGGCGCTTCGCGCGTGAACGGGAGGATACCGAGAGCTTGCTGGAGTTGACTAAGACAGCCACCGCCGATTTACGGATTTGAAAGACTTCGGCTGGAAAGATGGCGGCGGATGCCCTATATTAAGGATCAGAAGAGGAGCCGAACATGATTGAAGCCTTCAGCGGATCTCAGGGTACCATTCTGCTGGTGATTGCTGCGACAAGCGCCTTCGCCGGTTTCGGCGGCTTGTTGATGCTGCGCGGACCCAGACGACAGGAAGTACGGGTGGATGTGGACGCATTCGTCCGGAAGGCACCCTACCACCGGCTGCACAATGTTGTGCCGATGAAGAAGAAACTCTGACGAGAGATGCCTGGCGAGGTGTCTCGCCAATACAAATCTCCCAACATCTCTGTAGCCTGGCCAGTGCGCCGGGCTTTTTCATGCCGGCTAGGCGCATGTGAGTTGGCAGTTTCGCGAGCAAGAGAGATAATTTTTTCGGTTTAATCTCAATAGGTTAAAATCTCAAGTTTGAGTGAAGGTCGCATTGATCGGTTCGCGCATGAAAAAAGGCCGCCATCGCTGGCGGCCTCCGGTTCTTCGGCCCTTTCGGACCTGTCAACGCTGATTCAGCAGCTGTAGTACATCTGGAACTCGATGGGGTGCGGCGTGTGCTCGTAGGCATACACCTCTTCCCATTTCAGTTCCATGTAACCCTCGATCTGGTCTTTGGAGAAGACATCGCCGGCGAGCAGGAACTCGTGATCGGCTTCCAGTTCCGTCAAGGCTTCGCGCAGCGACGCGCAAACGGTCGGGATTTCGGCCAGTTCTTCCGGCGGGAGATCGTAGAGATCCTTGTCGTTGGCCGGACCTGGGTCGATCTTGTTCTTGATGCCATCGAGACCAGCCATCAGCAGGGCTGCGAAGCAGAGATAGGGGTTGGAGGACGGGTCCGGGAAGCGGGCTTCCACGCGCTTCGCCTTCGGAGACTCGGCCCACGGGATACGCACGCAGCCGGAGCGGTTGCGGGCGGAATACGCGCGCAGAACCGGGGCTTCAAAGCCCGGGATCAGGCGTTTGTAGGAGTTCGTGGACGGGTTGGTGAAGGCGTTCAGTGCTTTCGCGTGCTTCAGGATACCGCCGATGAACCAAAGGGCCTCGTCAGAAAGGTCGGCATATTTGTCGCCGGCAAACAGCGGCTTGCCGTCTTTCCAGATCGACATGTTCACGTGCATGCCCGTGCCGTTATCGCCTGCGATCGGTTTCGGCATGAAGGTCGCGGACTTGCCGTAGGCATGCGCGACGTTGTGGATGACGTACTTGTATTTCTGAAGTTCGTCCGCCTGTTTGGTCAGCGATCCGAAGATCAGGCCGAGTTCGTGCTGGCAGGAGGCCACTTCGTGGTGGTGCTTGTCGACCTTCATGCCCATGCGTTTCATAGTCGAAAGCATTTCGGAGCGGAGATCGACGGCGGCATCCGTCGGGTTCACGGGGAAGTAGCCACCCTTGACACCAGGGCGGTGACCCATGTTGCCCATCTCGTAGTCGGTGCCGGTGTTCCAGGATGCATCGGCGGCGTCAACTTCGTATCCCACCTTGTTGATGGAATTGGAGAATTTGACGTCATCGAACAGGAAGAATTCCGCTTCCGGGCCGAAATATGAAGTATCACCAATGCCGGAGGAGATAAGGTAGGCTTCCGCGCGCTCGGCGGTCGAGCGGGGATCGCGACCGTAGTCTTCGCCCGTGTCCGGCTCGACAATGGAGCAATGCAGGCAGAGCGTTTTCTCCGCGTAGAAAGGATCGAGATAGGCGCTGTCAGCATCCGGCATCAGTTTCATGTCGGATTCGTTGATCGCTTTCCAGCCGGCGATGGACGAACCATCGAACATGAAGCCTTCTTCGAGGAAGTCCTCATCGACCTCGTCTGCAATCACTGTGACGTGCTGCAGCTTGCCACGGGGATCGGTGAAGCGGATATCGACGTACTCGATCTCCTCATCCTTGATCATGGCTACAACGGATTTGTTATCGCTCATATGTCTGTCCCTATTGTTGTGGTTGGGGTTCTTGGCGGGGCAGGGCGCGCACCACACCGCGCCGTGACCCGATTGCTGGAATGGCGTCAGAGCGCGTCGGCGCCGTCTTCCCCTGTGCGGATGCGGATCGCCTGCGAGATGTCTGAAACGAAGATCTTGCCGTCACCGATCTTGCCGGTCTTGGCGGCGTCAACGATGGCGGAAATGGCGGAGTCCACGAGTTCGTCGGAAATCACGACCTCGATCTTCACCTTGGGCAGGAAGTCGACGACATATTCGGCGCCGCGGTAAAGTTCGGTATGGCCCTTCTGGCGGCCGAAACCCTTCGCTTCGATGACGGAGAGGCCCTGCACGCCGATTTCCTGCAGCGCTTCTTTGACCTCATCCAGTTTGAAGGGTTTGATGATGGCTTCGATCTTCTTCATTCTTCGCTTCCCCCAGGGTGATGCCTTTGTGGCCTGCGCCAAAACTGATGTTTTCGCGAGAAAACACCTCGTGCGAGGTGAGTCCAATGGCTAGTCTAGCCAGAAGTTGGGGGTGAAGGGAAATTTCGGATATGTGCCTAATTTTTGTGCATTGTGACCGGGAACTGGGCGGGGTGAGAAGCGACGCATGACGGAACTTCTGACGGCGGCGCAGATGCGCGGCATCGAGCGGGCAGCGATCGAGAGCGGTGCCGTGACGGGGCTGGAGCTGATGGAGCGGGCCGGGCGCGGCGTGGTGGAGGCGGTGCTGGAATGGCGGCCGGAGCTTACCACGGCGCCGCACCGCGCCGTGGTGCTGTGCGGTCCGGGCAACAACGGCGGCGACGGGTTCGTGGTGGCGCGGCTGCTGAAGGAGCGCGGCTGGGACGTGGATGTGTTTCTTTACGGCGATGAGCCAAAGCTGCCGCCGGATGCCGCGACCAATTGCCGGCGGTGGCGGGAGATGGGGGAGATTTCTCCAATCCAAGACGAGTTTCTGGAGGATTATGTAAAGCGAAATCCTGATACAAAAATCGTGGTGGATGCTCTGTTCGGCTCCGGCCTCGCAAGGCCATTTACGACCCTTGGCGGTACCCAGAACGAACTCAACTTCTTTCAAGCTGCGTCCCGTCGAGACAGTTCCGTGGCTCCCTCGATCATCAGCATCGACGTGCCGAGCGGGATGCATTCTGACACCGGGATGTATCCCGGTTACGAGCAGGAAAATCCGCTGGACAGCTGCATACAGGCGAATCTGACCGTGACCTTCCATGTGCCATTCGTTGGCCATTTGTGTGGGGTTGGTCCACGCGCCTGTGGTCATCTCTTCACCAAGAGCATTGGCCTTGAAGGGCGTCCGGCAGAGAGCCGGACCGTCCATCTGGTGTCTGCAAGCTCAGTCAAGGACAATCATGTTCCTGCCCTGTTGCGGAGCGCGTGGAAGCAAGATTCATCGCACAAGTATGCGTTCGGTCACGCTCTGGTGTTTTCCGGACCATCGGGCCAAGGCGGTGCGGCCCGTCTTGCTGCGCGCGGGGCGGTGCGGATCGGGGCGGGACTGGTAACTGTTTGTGTTCGTCCGGATGCAGTTCAGGAGCACGCGGCACAGCTCAATGCCATCATGATACGCGAGATCGTAAATGCGGCGGCGCTGACGAAGGTGCTGGAGGACAAGCGGATAAACGCGCTCTGTCTCGGGCCCGGTATGGGCGTGAATTGCGATACGCGCGATCTTGTCCATGCAGCGTTAGCGGCGGGGCGGAATACTGTGCTGGATGCGGATGCGCTCACCGTATTATCGCAGGAGGAAGACCCGTTCGCGGTAATGCATGAGAAGTGTGTGCTGACACCACATGGCGGCGAGTTTGCGCGGCTCTTTCCCGATATCGCGGAGAAACTCGGGATGCCTGCCACCGACGGACCGGCCTATTCCAAGGTGGATGCCTGCAGGCAGGCCGCGGCGCGGGCGGGATGCGTGGTGCTATTTAAGGGGGCGGACACAGTAATCGCGTCGCCGGATGGGCGCTGTGCCCTGAACTCGGCGCATTACGAGCGGGCGGCACCGTGGTTGGCGACTGCCGGCTCCGGTGACGTGCTGGCCGGATTCATCACCGGTCTGTTGGCACGTGGCTTCGACCCGCAGGAGGCCGCGGAGGCCGCCGCATGGCTGCATGTTGAATGCGCCCTTCATTTCGGGCCGGGCCTCATCGCCGAAGACCTGCCGGAGCAGCTGCCGGCGGTGTTGCGGTGCCTCGGGAGGTGAGGTTCGCCGATAGCGATGTGGATAAGCCAGGCTTTCAAGGATGAGGTTACCATCGGGCGCGGGCGTCGGCCCAGCGCCCGATCATTCAGGCCGTGCGCTTGTCGGTTGCGACACCCTGTTGGACCAACGCGCCCTCCGCACTGATCATCGCGGCATTGCCCATGTAGGGGCGCAGCACGTCGGGGATCAGGATTGAGCCGTCTTCCTGCTGATAGTTCTCCACCACCGCGATCAGGCAACGGCCAACGGCCAGGCCCGAGCCGTTCAGCGTATGGACGAACTCCGGCTTTGCATCTGGTGTCGGCCGGTAGCGTGCGTTCATCCGCCGCGCCTGAAAATCACCGCAGACGGAGCAGGAAGAAATCTCGCGATACGTGTTCTGGCCGGGCAACCATGCCTCGATGTCATGGGTGCGCCGGGCGCCGAATCCCATGTCGCCGGTGCACAGCACGATGGTGCGGTAGGGGATTTCGAGCGCCTCCAGTATGCCCTCCGCGCATTTCGTCATCCGGTCGAGTTCCACGCGGCTGTCCTCGGGTTTCGTGATGGAAACCATTTCCACCTTTTCGAACTGGTGCTGGCGCAGCATTCCGGCGGTGTCCTTGCCTGCGCTTCCAGCCTCGGAACGGAAGCATTGACTGTGGGCTGTCATCCGCAGTGGCAACTGGCTGGCGGCGAGAATTTCACCGGCAACCGTGTTTGTCAGCGTCACCTCCGATGTCGGGATCAGCCACCAGCCGTTGGTGGTGCGATAGCTGTCTTCCTCGAATTTCGGCAACTGACCGGTTCCGAGCATGGCCTCGTCACGCACGAGCACAGGCGTCCATGTTTCCGTCAGGCCGTTGCGGTCAACGTGGGTGTCGAGCATGAACTGGGCCAGCGCCCGGTGCAGGCGCACCATGGCACCGCGCAGCACCACGAAGCGGGAGCCGGAGAGCTTCGCCGCAGTTTCGAAGTCGAGTCCGCTGACCGCGCCAGGTACTTCGTAATGTTCCCTCGGCGTGAAGGAGAAACTGCGCGGGTTTCCCCAGCGGTGCAGCTCCACATTGTCATTTTCGTCTGCGCCATCAGGTACATCGTCCATCGGCAGATTAGGCAGAGTCATCAGGATCTGCTCCATCTGCGCTTCTTCGATCCGGGCTTTCTCCTCCCGCTCCGCCTTTTCCTGCTTCTTCTCTGCCACGAAGGCGCGCAGGCGCTCGAACTCCGCATCGTCGCCGCGACCCTTGGCCGCGCCAGCTTCCTTGGATGCCTTGTTTGCTTCGGCCTGCGCTTCCTCGGCGATCTGGATCGCCTCCCTCCGATGTCGGTCGATCATCAGCAGGTCGTCGGCCCAGCCTTCCTCTCCCCGGCGCGCCAGCGCTGCGTCGAAGGCCTTTGGGTTCTCTCGTATGGATTTGATGTCGTGCATGGCGCGTGTCTCTGAGATTCGGATTAAGAGGTGGTGTAGGCCACCCGCTTTGTCGGGGCAGGGTATACCGATAAACGCATCCGGTTAACAGTGTCGACTGACCTGCCCCTTTTCGTCCGACTAAATCGTGCCTAGGTGAGCGAAGAACACGGACCGAAAACCTGCCTTGCGGGGGGGCATTGGCTCAAGTAGGGTCCGCCAAACTTCGGGCCGGGTAAGACTCGCGGCCCGGCACGCAGGCTGTTTGAAGAGGACGTAAAGATGTTTGCAAGCCCCGCCTACGCACAGGCCGCCGGAGGTTCCGCCGCTGGTGGCATCGCCGGGTTCATACCCATCATCCTGATCTTTGCGATCATGTATTTCCTGATGATCCGACCTCAGCAGAAGAAGATGAAGGAACATACGGCCATGGTGAAAGCGCTGCGGCGCGGCGACCAGGTCGTCACCCAGGGCGGTGTGATCGGCAAGGTCACCAAGGTGAAGGATGACAGCGAGGTCGAGGTCGAGATCGCTCCCGAGGTCAAGGTGCGCATCGTCCGCTCCACCATCGTTCAGGTTATGAACAAGACAGAACCTGCCGAGGCCGTGAAGAAATAATGGCCGAGATCGCCACCTGGAAGAAGATCCTGATCGGGCTTGTCTGTCTCGGAGGGATAGTGCTGGCCGCGCCGAACGTCTTCTATGCGACAGTGGAAAAGGCCAACGACGCCCGGACGGATGCGGCCAACGGCGCGGTGCTGACACCTGAAGAAGAACAGGCACTTGCCGGTTGGCCATCCTGGGCGCCCAGCCAGGTTGTCAACCTGGGGCTGGATTTGCGCGGAGGTGCTCATCTGCTGGTGGAGGTGGCTGTCGAAGACGTCTATGCCGACAGGCTGGAGGGATTCTGGCCTGAAATCCGCGACGGACTGCGCGACGTCCGCGATGACGTCGGCACCGTTCGCCGGGTAAGCCTCGAAAATGGCGAGCTGCGGGTACGGATTGGTGAGGAAGCCGGGATGCCGGTCGCACTTGAAAAGGTGCGCAGCCTGACCCAGCCGGTCATCTCGCTGACGGGCGCTGGAGCGCGCGATTTCGCGGTGACGGTCGATGGGGACCAGCTTGTGGTCACGTTGTCGGAGGCCGAGAAGATCGCGACCGACAACCGGACGATGGAGCAGAGCCTCGAAATCATCCGCCGCCGTGTCGATGAAAGCGGCACGCGCGAACCGACGATCCAGCGGCAGGGTGAAGACCGGATCCTGATTCAGGTTCCGGGCATCGGAAGTGCCGAGGAATTGCTGGCGCTTCTGGGTACAACCGCGAAGCTGGACTTTCATCACGTCGTCGGCCGGGCTGCCGATGGTGGTGCGAATCCGGGCACGGGCAATGTCGTTTATCCCAGCGTCGACGAACCGGGTGTGTTCTACATCGTTGAACGCCGCGCCGTGGTGTCCGGGGAAGATCTGGTAGATGCGCAGCCCGCGTTCGACCAGAACGGCCGGCCTGCCGTCAGCTTCCGCTTCAATCCTTCCGGCGGGCGTGCGTTTGGCAACTACACCGCCGAAAACATCGGCAACCCGTTCGCCATCGTGCTGGATGAGGAAGTCATTTCCGCACCGGTGATCCAGAGCCATATCCCCGGCGGCACCGGAATCATCACAGGCAATTTCGATGTCGAGGAGTCGACGCGCTTGGCGATCCTCCTCCGGGCCGGTGCACTTCCGGCGGAATTGTCGGTACTGGAGCAGCGAACTGTCGGGCCCGAACTGGGGCAGGACAGTATCGATGCCGGACGCATCGCCTGCATGGTCGCCTTCGCCGCCGTTCTGATCTTCATGGTGTTGAGTTATGGCCTGTTCGGCCTGTTTGCCAACATTGCCCTCATCATCAACATAACGCTGATTCTCGCCTTGCTGTCCGTCATCGGTGCCACTCTGACACTGCCCGGCATCGCTGGTATTGTTCTGACGATCGGCATGGCGGTCGACGCCAACGTCTTGGTGTTTGAGCGGATACGCGAGGAATTGCGCTCCGCCAAGCGGCCGGGCAGGGCGATTGAACTGGGCTACGAGAAGGCGTTGTCGGCTATCATCGATGCCAACATCACGACCCTGATAGCGGCCGTGATCCTGTTCAGCCTCGGCTCCGGGCCGGTGCGCGGCTTTTCCGTGACGTTGGGGCTAGGTATCATCACGTCGGTGTTCACCGCAATTTACGTGACGCGGGTGCTGATCGTGCTGTGGCTCGATACGCGCAAACCGAAAACGGTGGAGATCTGACATGCGCTTGCGACTTGTCCCGGAAGAGACGCATTTCGACTTCATGAAGTTCGGCCCGATTGGCGTTGCCATTTCCGGCTTTTTCATCGTCGCCTCCATCGTCGTGTTCTTCATGATGGGGCTGAATTTCGGCATCGATTTCCGCGGTGGTTCCATGATCACCGCGGCAACAGAGGAGCCTGCGGATCTCTCTACCTATCGCTCGACGCTGGAGGCGCTCGATATCGGCGACTTCACTGTGACGGAGATATCTGATCCCGCCGGGGAACTGACCGGTGCGGTGCCCAACCAGGTGACCATGCGGATCGAGCAGGCGGACGGTGACGAGACCATCCAGCAGGACGTGATTGCCCAGGTAAAAGGCGCGCTGACCGAGACATTTCCGGGGATCGTCTATCTCCAGACCGATAGCGTTGGTGCCAAGGTCTCCGGCGAACTCGTTCAGGCCGGCGTGCTGGCTGTGCTGCTCGCCATCGGCGCGGTACTTGTCTACATCTGGCTAAGGTTCGAATGGCAGTTCTCCGTCGGCGCCGTGGCCGCGCTGGTCCATGACGTGATCCTGACAATCGGGGTGTTCTCGCTGACGCAAATCGAATTCAACCTGTCGATCATCGCCGCGATTCTGACGATCGTCGGCTATTCGCTGAACGACACCGTCGTCGTATTCGACCGCGTGAGGGAGAATCTTCGCCGCTTCAAGCAAACCCCGCTGGCTGAGGTGCTCAACCTTTCCATCAACGAAACGCTGAGCCGGACCCTTATGACATCACTGACAACCCTGATCGCTCTCGTGGCACTTTACGTCCTCGGTGGCGAGGTGATCCGAGGGTTCTCGTTCGCCATGATCTGGGGCATCGTTGTCGGCACCTACTCGTCGATCTTCATCGCTTCGCCGATCCTGTTGAAGCTGGATGTGAAGCGCGACTGGAGCAAGCCTGAAGATGGTGGCGGCGCTGGCACCCAGTTCGCCAACATCGACGCCTGACAGCCGGGCCGCACAAGGGGGCGGAACATGTACCAGAGCCGGTTCGACAAGTTCATCGGCATGCTGGAACGCTCCGCCCATGCGCTGCGCATGGGGCTGGTGCTGGCGGGGGTCACTGTCGGCAGTGCGGCGCTGTTTCTGGCGTTCAACGGCCCGAAGCCGGAGCGGGCGCAGGCCATGGCCACGCGGATGGCCGAAGAGGGCCGCATCGCGGTGAAGGCGTTTGCCCCCGAAGGCTGGAGCGTTGTCTGCCTGGGAGATCCGGGGCAGGACGTGCGGGAGCTGATCAGGGCTGAGACGGGGCAGCGGGCCAATGCCTGCAGCGGTTTCAATCAGAGCTTTTTCTTTTATGATGGTTTCGCGGCCATAGGTTTTGCCGACCCGTTGGGTTGCGACATCATCCCTGTGCCGGTGGAGCTGTTCTCGCCGTCGGGCGGGAAACCACGATGCGTGGAAAACGATGGGCTGATGATGATGTCGCTGAAGGACCGGGCGGCGGACTCACCGGTGCTGGTCGTGGAACGGAGGTAGACCATGCGGATGAACGAGGTCGTGTTCGAGACCGGGCAGCCGGTAGACGGCTACGGTGCCGGCTTTTTCCGCCTTGGCGGAGAAGAACGGCATGGCCCACTGGCGGTGATGCCGGGCGGCCCGCTGTCTTGGCGGGGCTGGCCGGATGTGCAACCCTTTCTCGACCGTGCGGATGATATCGATGTACTGTTGGTTGGAATGGGCTCCGACATCGCACCGCTCGATACCGCGATCCATCAGGCACTGGAAGCCGCGGGCATAGGTGTTGAATTGATGTCCAGCCCATCTGCCTGCCGGACATACAATATCCTGCTTTCTGAGGGGCGCAGGATTGGACTGGCGGCACTTCCGGTGTAGCAGGGGGCGGGAGAGATATGTCAAAAGACAATTGGCGCTTTTCCTCCCAGATCCGGAACCTATACTCCGACCAAGCGTTCCGCTCTGAGAATCTCGCCTCAACAGGAGACTGACAATGGCTTTCGAACTTCCCGATCTTCCCTATGCCCACGACGCGCTTGCTTCGGCCGGTATGTCAAAGGAGACGCTGGAATATCACCATGACATTCACCACAAGGCCTATGTCGACAACGGCAACAAGCTGCTCGACGGTTCCGGCCATGAAGGCAAGTCTCTGGAAGAGATCGTTAAAGCCACATATCAACCGGATGCGGTCGCCCAGTCTGGCCTTTTCAACAACATCAGCCAACTCTGGAATCACAACCAGTTCTGGGAAATGATGGGGCCTGACGGCAACGCCATGCCGTCGGAACTGGAGAGCCGCATCACCGATGCCTTCGGCTCCGTCGCCGACTTCAAAAAAGAGTTTGCCGCAGCCGGCGCAGGCCAGTTCGGGTCCGGCTGGGCCTGGCTGGTGGTCGACACGGACGGCACACTGAAGGTGACGAAAACCGAGAACGGCGTAAACCCGCTGTGCTTCAACCAGACGGCGCTTCTGGGCTGCGATGTGTGGGAGCATTCCTACTACATCGACTTCCGCAACAAGCGCCCGGCCTACCTCGACAATTTCCTCGAGAAACTGGTGAACTGGGAAAATGTGGCGGAGCGTCTGGCCAGCGCCTGATCAGAGGTTTCCGACCGATGCGAAAGGGCGCCTGTGGGCGCCCTTTTTATATTCGGGCGCAGAAATCCACGCCGAACCTTTTCTGAAGGAAATCCCTTTGGGGAGCGGCAAACTCCTCTATCAGGGAAATGGTTTCGGGGGCGACCTCCACCTTGCCGGTGTGGCTGTTGCGCTTGCGATCGAGGTCCGCGTATCCGTCGAAGGCTTCAAGGCCGATGAAGTCTTCGATCCGGCGGATGGTTTCGCGCGGGTTCGAACCGATGTCGCCGAAGGGAATGTAGAGGACGTTGTCGCCGAACACATCATCCCAAATCGGCACGTTGCTCAGGTAGTCGCCCCTGCTTTGGAAGAGATCGGCCTTCACACGGTGCTTCTGCGAAAGATCCGGCTTCATTCCGATACCCATCGACAGGGCGGATACCATCCGCGCAACCGGCTCGCGCACGAAGATGATCACCTTCGCCGCGGGTGCCAAGCGTTTGATTTCCTTCACCACTTCCTCACCGAGGAAGAAATAGTCCGGTGTGAATTCGCCGATCCTGCGATCCTTTGGCAGCACGTCGAAGACTTGCCGATACCAGTTCGTGTCAGGCGTGGCAGCACCCTTCGCGATGGCACGATAGGCCAGTGCGGAACGGAAATTGAGTTTGCGCAACTGCCGGTATGCCCGCCTGTTCGCCTTCAATGCGTTCTTGCGGATGGCGTTCGGATACGTGATGCCCCGGTAGATGTTGTTGAAGAAATTGACTTCCTTGGTCATCGGCATCGCGGTTCCCGGGTGCTGTTTCAGCATCGCGTGCAGCCATGTCGTCCCCGCCTTGTGGACGCCGGGGCACAGGTAATCGAACAACTCGTTCGTTGGGCGAAGGGGGGGCGTCGATGCCATAAGGTCTCTACCGATTGCTCTCTTTCTGCGCGTAGGCAATGGGCTAATGAATGCGCTTCTGCAAGGCTGCCATCAAATCCGGCACGCTGCCTACTACCTGCAGGAGATCGCGGAACGACGGGTCGGCAAAGCCATTGTCCGTGATGTTGTCCAGCAGTGCCAGTAGCGGATCCCAGTATCCACGGGTGTTAAGCAAATAGACCGGCTTCGTGTGCAGGCTGAGTTGTGCCCATGTCAGTACCTCGAACAACTCGTCCAGCGATCCGGGGCCGCCGGGCAGGGTAACGATGGCATCGGCGTTCATGAACATCACCTTCTTGCGCTCATGCATCGTTTCCGTGACGACGAAGCTGGTAAGGTCGCGCTTGCCGACTTCCGCCCGCATCAGGTGAACCGGAATGACACCGAAGGTCTCGGCTCCGGCAAGCTGTGCCGCCCGCGCGACCGCGCCCATCAAGCCGACATCGCCAGCGCCATAGACGAGCCGCAGGCTGTTCTGCGCGAGGCTCTGGCCGAGTTCGGTCGCCGCCTCCATGAAGGCCGGGTCGTTTCCGGGTCGCGAGCCGCAGAATACGCAGACGGAAAATTGCGTTGCTTGAGGCACTGCCTGTATCCTCTTGTCTTGTAAAGGTTTCGTATTTCGCGCATTTTGGCTGGCAATTGCCGGGAACGCGAGTGGTTTCCGCATGCCTGGACAGAAAGGCACCGGAATGGGAGTTCGGGAGTAGGGATGACTGGGGCCGAAAGTGACAGCGCCACCTCGGGCGTGAAACGGGCCGGGACCGGCAAGATCATTGCCGTGGTCCTGCTGTTGTTTGGCGTCATCGGCTATGTGGCCGACCCGCTTGGCTGGCGCACGATGCCCGACGATGCCTCCCCTGAAACCGCTCAAGGTACAGAAACACCTGTTCAGGCCGCCACGGTGGCGTCCGATGGGGCAGCGGCTGATGGGACGGCCGCAGCGACGGGTTCGGAGAGTGACGCGCCCGCAATTGCCGGATCGGAAGACGCGGCAGAAACTGTGTCGGCCGAAGAGACCACGACGGCCCGACCTTCTACAACGGATGAAACCGGAGAACAGCCCACGGCTGTGCCCGCAGTCGAGGATATAGTGGGGGAAACGCCATCACCTGACGCGGCACAATCGCCAGGCGAAGGTGAGGAGGTTGCTGTGGCAACCACCGAGCCGGGATCGGATGCGAATGCTTCCGCTGAAGACGAGGCAGCAGAGGCCACGGCGCCAGTGGCGACAAGCGATATCGGTGAGGAGATCGCCGCCACCACACCGGCGGACAGCAATGACGTTGTCATCGAGCCGGGGGACGACCCGGAGGTCGACGAGAGCGAGCCGTCAGCGGCGGCCCGCCCCCTCACACCGGACAATGAAGCGCCGGGCCTGCCCGAATTCGATCTCGTGCGTGTCGACGAGCGCGGCGGCGGTGTCGTTGCCGGTCGTGCGGAACCCGGCACCGTTGTCCGCGTGATGGCCGGCGGATCCGAAATCGCCACGGCCGAGGCGGATTCCCGCGGAGAATTCGTCGCCTTTATCCAGACACCTGCCTCCAACGAAGGCCTGATCCTGTCATTGCTGGCAGAAAATCAGGCCGGTGAACTGGCGGAAGGCGTCAAGACCGTGTTGCTGCTGCCCGTAAGTGCCGAGGACGGCACCGAGGCGGCGCCGGCCGTATTGCGCAAGGACGGCCCCGGCGAGGTGGTTCGGGTTACGGCCCCTGGCGGGCTTGGAAAAGTCTCAAGCGTGACGCTGGATGCGATCACCTATGATAGCGCCGGTGCGGTGGTTCTCTCGGGCCGCAGCCCGCGGGAACAGACCATCCGCATCTATGTCGACGGTGCGGCCGTGAAGGATGTTGCCAGTCGTGCGGACGGCACTTGGGATGCAAAACTAGATGAGGTCGAGGAAGGCCGCTACATACTGCGCGTCGATGCGCTTGCGGCGGATGGCAGTGTCGATAGCCGGGTCGAGAGCCCGTTCCAGCGGGTTTTTCCGGAACTGGCGGCACAGGCATCGCTGTCGGAGATCACCGTGCAACCGGGAAACACGCTCTGGGTGATGGCAGAGGAACGCTATGGTAACGGTTTCAGCTATACCCAGATTTTCGCCGCCAACCGCAACCTTATCCGTGATCCCGACCTGATCTATCCCGGCCAGATTTTCAGCCTGCCGGATGCGCCGCAGGAGTAGGACAGCGTCGGTGGACAATTTCCGGGGTACTGCCTAAATACAACGGGCACTGCCGGAAAGAGCCATATGACAGACACATCCGAAGCCACGGCTGCCCCCGACGCGGCCGAAGCGAGACCGAATGCGACCACCGAAGGCAGGAGCGCCATGCGCACTGTCCGCAAGGTCGGCCCCTATCTCTGGCCGGAAGGTCGGACGGACGTAAAGATCCGGGTTGTGCTGGCAATGATCGCGCTGGTGCTGGGCAAGGTGGTGACTGTGGCGATCCCGGCCTTTTTCGGCGCGGCGGTGGATTCGCTGGCGCCGGAGAACGGTGACACGGCCTTTCTGCTGATCTCCTCCAGTGTCGGTTTGGTGCTGGCCTACGGTGCCATGCGGCTGGCCTCCGTCGGTTTCAATCAGTTGCGCGATGCGGTCTTTGCCCGTGTCGGGCAGGGGGCACTGCGCCAACTGGCGCTGGAAACCTTCCGGCATATCCACGCGCTGAGTCTGCGCTATCACATCACCCGCAAGACAGGCGGACTTTCGCGGATCATCGAGCGCGGAGTGAAGGGCGTAGAGTTCCTGCTGCGCTTCCTGCTGTTCTCAATGGGCCCTCTGGCGCTGGAATTGCTGTTTGTCTGCGGCATCTTCTTCTTCGCATTCGGTGTCAGCTATCTTCTCGTCGTCGCGCTGACCATCGCACTCTATGTCTGGTTTACGTTTGCGGTCACGGAATGGCGGGTGAAGATCCGCAAGGAGATGAACGACCAGGACACCAATGCCAATCAGAAGGCCATCGACAGCCTGCTGAACTTCGAGACCGTCAAATATTTCGGGGCCGAGGGCCGCGAGGCGGAACGCTATGACCAGTCGATGGCCGGTTACGAAACCGCGGCAGTCAAGACTCTAAAATCGCTTGCTTTTCTCAACTTCGGCCAATCGGTTCTGATCACAGGCGGGCTGGTTGCGGTTATGCTGATGGGCGCACTCGCCGTGGGCCGGGGGGATCTCACTGTCGGCCAGTTCGTCATGATCAATGCCTACATGGTGCAGATCACGATGCCGTTGAATTTTCTCGGTACCGTCTACCGCGAGATCAGGCAGGCGCTGGTCGATATGGGTGACATGTTCGACCTTCTGGAACAGCCGGCCGAGATATCCGACAAGCCGGGCGCACCGGCGCTGGCGGTTTCCGGAGGGCGCATTACCTTCGACGGCGTGCGCTTCGGCTACAACGGCAATCGCACGATCCTGCACAAGCTGGACCTGGACGTGCAACCGGGCCAGACTGTTGCGGTCGTCGGTCCCTCCGGTTCCGGCAAATCGACCATCGGACGGCTTCTGTTCCGCTTCTACGATGTCGAGGCCGGGGCTCTGCGCATCGATGGCCAGGATGTGCGCGATGTAACACAGGAAAGCCTGCGCTCTCAGATCGGCGTTGTGCCTCAGGATACGGTGCTGTTCAACGACACCATCGGCTACAACATCGCCTACGGCCGCCCGGAGGCGGGACAGGATGCCGTGGAGGCCGCGGCCCGTTCCGCACAAATTCACGACTTCATCATGAGCCTGCCGGAAGGTTACGATACTACGGTTGGCGAACGGGGTCTGAAACTGTCAGGCGGCGAGAAGCAGCGCGTGGGGATCGCGCGGACGCTGCTGAAGAACCCGCCCATCCTGTTGCTGGACGAGGCGACCTCCGCCCTCGATACGGAAACCGAGCGGGATATTCAGGACAGCCTTCGCGCCATGGGTGAGGGCCGCAGTGTCATCACCATCGCCCATCGCCTTTCCACCGTCGTTCATGCCGACAAGATCGTGGTGCTTGAACAGGGGCATGTGGTCGAGGAAGGCACGCACGAGAGCCTGCTGGCCCGTGGGGGTCGCTATGCCCGCATGTGGGCAACCCAGCAGTCCGAGGAAAGCGACGCCGCCTGACGAGGCCGCAGAGAGCCGCAGGCCAGCCGGACTGATTTGGAATGGGGCGGCCTTCGCCCGCTGCCCGGCCGGAAGGCTTCCAGCGGGCAGCCGTTGTTATTCAGCGGCGCGTGGCTTGCCCATGAAGATCGGACGTTCCAGACGGATCACCGGTTCTTCCTCGACCCAGTCGATTGCCTGGCCGCGTGTCTTGCGACTGTCGCGGTTCAACCGTCTGTCACGCGAGATACGGGCATCGCGGCCACGCAGTGTGGCAAGCGCCAGCATCATCGCCCCGTAGGCACCTTTCGAGGCCCATACGCGCACAGCCAGCAGGGCCGGGGTGACGATCAGCGTCAGAATCGTGGCGAGGCCGAGGCCGAAGACGACCGCCGTCGCCAACTGTTTCCACCAGAGCGAGGTCGGTGCATCGATATCATAGCCACCGTTGACGAAATCCACTGACAGGCCGATGACCATCGGCGTCAGTCCGGCTATGGTGGTAATCGTGGTCAGCAGCACCGGACGGATACGAGCCTCTGCGGTGCGGGTGATCGCCTCCAGTCGCGGCATGTACTGGCTGAATTCCTGATAGGTGTCGATCAACACGATATTGTTGTTCACCACGATGCCGGCCAGCGCGACGATGCCGGTGCCTGTCATGATCACCGAGAAGGGTTGGCCCATGACCAGCATGCCGATCAGGCAGCCGGTGACCGACATCACCACGGCGAGCAGTACGAGCACGGAGTTGTAGACCGAGTTGAACTGCGTCAGCAGGATCACGAACATCAGCCCTAGCGCACCTGTGAAGGCGGACCCAAGGAACTCCTGGCTTTCCTTCTCGTCCTCCTGATCCCCTGTCCACTCGTAGGTGACGGCAGCAGGCAATGTACCAGCGCTGAGCCAATCGGTGATCAGCTCGATGCGGTCACCGGGCGTCACGGGCCTGATGGCGATCTCTTCGCCGCCATCGAGAACGGCCTGCAGGTCGGCCGCGCTGGCCCCATTCTCCGCCGAGATGATGTTGAAATAGGCCTTGTCGGTCAGAAACGGAAACAGCGCATACATGGGCCCCTGTTTCGTCTGAACGAGATCATAACCGTCGGCCGGGTCTTCAACAGTGCTCAGCAGCCCGAGGCTCTCGGAAGTGGTGGTGACGGTGCCGTCCTCCGCTTCCTCGCTGTGCAGGCGGACAAGGGCGGAATAACCCGCCTCGACATCGGCCTTCACGTCGAAATAGCGGCTGCCGTCAATGCGGTCGATCTTGCCAAGTTTCTCTACCGGCTCGCGGGAAATGAAGTTGGACAGCGGCACCAGCCCATCAGCCGTGCGCACGCGCAACGTATCGAGCGTTGATAGACGGCGATCGGCCTCCGGCAATCTGACCCGGATGTCGATCTCCTCGTCGGAACTGTCGACCCGCATGGTGTCGAGCGTCAGTCCTCGGGTGACGAGTTGGACCATGGCGCCAACGGTGGCGACATCCGCGCCGAAGCGCCCGGCCTTTTCCACGTCGACATTGATCTGCCAGTCGATGCCGGGCAGGGGGCGGGTATCCTCGATGTCCCGAAGGCCGGGAACCGTTTGGAAATGTTCCCGTGCCGCGGCCGTCGCAGCCTGCAACTCTTCCCAGTCATTGGATTTCAGGCGCAGGTGGACCGGCTTGCCAGAGGCCGGGCCCATGGCCGCGTCCTTGATCTCGGCGGCAATGCCCGGGATCTGCGACAAGCGGTCGTTAATCTCCGACAAAATAGCATGGCCGCGCAACTCCGGCCCGCCGGCATAGCGTTCCTGCCACGGATCGAGTTCGATCTGGACCTGGCCAACGGCGTCGATGGGGGCCTGCTCGCCGCCGGTGTTCTGGTTCAGACCGCCGGAGCCGGCGAAGGCAAACATAGATTTGACGCCGGGAACATCGGCGATATGGCCCTCGACTTCCCGGACAAACGCGTCCTTTTCCTCCAGGCTCAGGTTGCCGCGTGCACGCACATAGGCGATTGCCCGTTCCGGCTCGCTCTCCACGAAAAATTCGACACCGTTGTTGTTCTCGCCGAAGTAGCTGAATACGCCGATGATGAAGATCGCCACGGCGGCGATGGACACGAAAGGCATGACCGGATTGCCGGCGATGAAATGGATGAAATGGCCAAACGCCGTGCGCCGGTAACCTGCCTTCTCCACCTTGTCTCTCTGCGCCGGCATCAGCGACCCGCCGATGGTGGAAAGAGCCATCCAGGCGAGTGCGAAGAGGACAAGACCGGGCACAAGCTGACCGCCCAGCATCATCGTGAAGGCAACATACAGCACGGCAATCGGCACAAAGGTCAGCAAGGCGCGCACGAGCCAAGGCAAGCTGCGGCGCAGGGAGTTGGCGCCACGGTTGATGGAGCGAGAAAGCCGTCCGGCAATACCGCCGACCACCGGCAGATAGACCAGTGCCACGATCAGCGAGGCTGACAGCACGAAGATCAGAGTGACAGGCAGATTGCCCATGAACTCTCCCGCCACACCGGGCCAGAACAGCATCGGCAGGAACGCGCAGAGCGTCGTGGCGGTAGATGAGATGATCGGCCAGAACATGCGTTTTGCGGCGGCGGCATAAGCCCGCATTGGCCCCATGCCCTTCTGGATCTCCTTATCCGCGTATTCGACAACGACGATGGCTCCGTCGACCAGCATTCCGACAGCCAGAATCAGACCGAACATGACAATGTTGGAAATCGAGATGCCGAAGACGTTCAACAACGCGAAGCACAGCATGAACGACGTCGGGATCGCGAATCCGACCAGCAGGGCCGAGCGGACGCCGAGCGCGCCCAGCACCACGATCATCACCAGTGCTATGGCTGTCAGCACCGAAGCTTCAAGCTGGCTGACCATACTGGCCACTTCCTTGGAGGTATCCATGGAAAACTCGACGCGGATCGCTTCGCGCAATTCCTCTGGCCATTCGGCGACTGAGGCGGACACCGTTTCCCGCACCGTGCTGGCCGTTTCGATGACATTGAAGCCCTTGCGCTTGACGATCTGCAGCGCGACCGTCTTTTCACCGTTGTAGCGGGCGGTGCCCTCGGCATCCTCGAAGGTCAGGCGGATGTCGGCCAGATCGCCAAGGGTGATCACACGGTCGCCGTTGACCTTCACTGGCAGGCCATAGACGTCCGAGACATCATCGAAGGCAGACGGAATCTTGACGGAGAAAGCACCGGATGCGCTTTCCACTTCACCGGCGGCGATCAACTGGTTGTTGTTGACGACGACGTTCAGCAGTTCACCGGCCGTCACGTTATAGGCTTCGAGTTTCAGCGGGTCGATCAGAACCTCGACCATCTCGTCCCGGTGGCCGGCCAGCCCCGCCTCCAGCACCGATGGCAGGCTCTCGACATCATCCTGAAGGTCTTTCAGAACACGCAGCAATGTCCGCTCCGGCACCGCCCCGGAAAGCGAGACGACGAGGATCGGGAATTCCGAGAAGTTGATCTCGTTGATGGAGTACTGCTCCGCCCCGTCGGGAAAATCGGCTTCGGCGTTGCTGACCTTGTCGCGCACATCTGCCAATGTCGCGGACTTGTCCCAGCCGAACTCGAACTCCAGCGCCACGCCGGCATAACCTTCGGACGCAGTGGCCGTGATGTTCTTCAGCCCGTCGAGATCTCGCAGGTTCGTTTCAAGAGGCTTCACCAGCAGCTTTTCCGAATCCTCGGCGGAGATGCCGGGGAAGGGCACGGAGACGAAAAGGACCGGCACCTCGATATCCGGCTCGCCTTCTTTCGGCAGGCCAATATAGGAGTAGATGCCGGCCGTGATCGACAAGATCACGAAGGCTATGATCATACGGGCTCGGCCGCTGGCCCAATCGACGATACCGGTCATTGCGTCGGCTCCTCGGCGCTGCGGTAGCTTGGCGTGATCGCCCGGCCGTCAACAACGAAATCCTGGCCAACGACGATGACTTCGGCCCGGTCCGGCAGCCCCGCCAGCCACATCCCTTCGGCCGAGTCGCGGAGGATCGTCACCGGCGCGAAACGGGCGACCCCATTGTCGTTAAGACGCACACCCAGGGCACCGTCGTCATTGAGCGTCAGGGCGGATTGCGGCAACAGGTGGCCTTGGCCTGCCTCCAAGCCGATCAGGATATCGACGCTGATGCCATCGCGGATGCTGCCATCCGAGTTCGGCACATCGACCTCCACCTGAAATGTCCGCGTCAGCGGATCGGCGGAGCGGGAGACAAAGCTGACGGTTCCCGTCACATCCCGACCGGTCGAGAGACGGCCACCGGCTTGCGCGCCGAGCTTGAGTTTCTCGACTTCCGTTTCCGGAACGTAGCCAACCAGCTTGATCGGGTCGAGCGCGATCAGTGTCCCGCAGGAAGCGCCCGGTTGAAGAAGTGCGCCAAGCTCCGCCGTGTCGCTTTCGAGTATTCCGTTGAAGGGCGCGCGGATCTCCAGCCGCTCGATTTCCTTCTCGGCCTGGCTGACCATGGCCATGGCACTTTCAAGACCGGCCTTTGCGGCGATGGCGGATGTTTCGGATTGGAAACCGCGTTCCGACAGTTTCGTGGCAGTCTCGAAATTCGTCTCCGCCTCGATCTGGCGTGCCCGTGCCTCTGCCAGCGAAGCTTCCCGCGTTCCGGCATCCAGTTTGCACATAAGCTCGCCGGCCTGAACGGTCGCACCCTTTTGCAGCGGTTCCGACACAACGAGACCAGCCGTCTCCGCTTTCACCTCGACCTTGCGGGCCGCCTCCGTCCGGCCGGCGAGTACGAGGCCGCTCTGCACCGGTTCTGCCTCCGACACCTGCACGACCACGCGCACAGGACCACCGGCGACGGCACCCGTCACCTGATCGGCGCTTGCCTCTCCGCTGGTGTCTGCCTGCGCCAGCTCCACCTCATCAGTGTTACCGGCAAGAGCGCGCAGGGCGTCGCGCTCCATGATCACGGCATAGAGAAACAATGCCACAAGGCACGCAGTGAGAAATGACAATATCCGCATCAAACGATCTTTCAGTCTAAATGCCGGTCCGGCGCACCTCAGGACCAATCGGAAACCAGTCGTTACGACAGACCTTTTTACGTAAGTATCCCCCGATCGGATCGCACGTCATGTCCGAAACCGTTCTCGCGCTATGTAAGCGGTTCTTACTTGGCGATCAAGCGTGCCGCAGAGGATTGCGCGATGATGGTGAAAAAACGCACAGTCTTCTGCGGATATGCGCAGCCGTTTCCGGGTTGGCATCGCCTCGGGCGACGGTTTATGGTCCGCCAACGCAAGTGGAGGAGATTTTACGTGTCCGAGACCGATTCCTTTCTCGAAGAAGTGACCGAAGAGGTCCGCCGGGACAAGATGATCAAGACGATGCGGCGAAACGCGCCTTTTCTCATCGGCGCGGTGGTTCTGCTCATCGGCGGGATAGGCGTGAACGAGTATCTCAAGGCATCTGCCCGCGCCGAGGCGGAAGCCACGGGCGATGCGATGATGGCGGCTCTCACCGCCGAAGACGCCGCGGACCGTGCCGCAGGGCTGCAGGCGCTGGTGGCGGAAGGTGGCGACGCCGAGGTTCTTGCCCGGATGCAACTGGCCGCAGTCCAGGCGCGCGAAGGCGACCGTGAGGCCGCGATCGACACATTGCGGGCAGTGCAGGGCGGCAGTGGCGTCGATACCCGCTATGCCGATATCGCCGCGATGAAGATCGCCATGCTGCTGCAAGGACAGGACACGGTGGCGGAGCGCCGGGCGCTGTTGGAAAACCTGTCGCTGGCCGGGCATCCCCTTCAGGATCTGGCACTGGAGCAGATGGCGGCTCTGGCGCTGGAACAAGGTGATACCGAAGCTGCCCTCGCCGATCTGACACGAATTGTCGAGTCGCCGACGGCCTCGTCCTCCGGCCGCAGTCGCGCCACGCAACTGATCATCGCTCTCGGCGGCGAATTGCCGGAGCAGGAAACCGGCGCGGACCTGCTGCCAACGGACGGATAAGCCAGCATGCACTTCACGATCATGACCCCGGGCCGCCTGTTGGCCTTGCTGTTGCCCCTTCTGGCCGCCTGTTCGGAACCGGAGGTGATCCTGCCGGGAGAGCGCGAGTCGATCCGCCCCGGCGTAAGCGAAATTCTGGATCTGGCAGAGGAAGCCGGGCCCGCACAGCCGGTGCCGCTCTCGATTCCGGCAGCCCGCGCCAATGCCGACTGGACGCATGTGCGGGGTAACTCCGTGCACATTCCCGGACATCTCGCCCTCTCGGCTACGCCACAGCGCATCTGGTCCACTTCCGTGGGTGCCGGAGACGGCCGCCGCGTCCGCATACTGGCCAGCCCGATGGTGGCCGAAGGGCGCATCTACACGCTTGATTCCAACGCGCGGGCAACCGCGGTCAGCACTGCCGGCCGTATCTTGTGGCAGACGGCTCTGACACCCGAGGGTGAGCGTGCCGGCGAAGGTTTCGGCGGCGGTTTCGCCTATGAAGGCGGTGCATTGGTGGTGACTACCGGGTTCGGTGAGGTGCTGCGCCTCGACCCGTCAACAGGGGACATCCTCTGGCGCCGCCTTCTCGACGGTGCCATCCGCGCCGCACCGGCCGTTTCCGGCGACCGCGTGGTCGCGATTTCACGCCATGACGTTGCTTACGGCATCGATCTTGCGACCGGCGAACTCGAATGGCAGCTTTCCGGCGCCAGCCAGGGCGCAGGCCTGCTCGGCGGCGCCAGCCCGGCAATCCGGGGGCCGGTGGCGATCCTGCCGTTCCAGTCCGGCGAGGTCACGGCAGCGCTGGTCGACACGGGCCGTGGCGTCTGGTCCGCGGCGGTGTCTGGTGGGCGGCGAGAATTCGTACGGAGCCGGATCGGTGATATTTCCGGTGATCCGGTGATCGACATCGACATTGTCTATGCCGCCAGCCAGGCAGGACGTCTCGTCGCGCTGGATCGCCGCTCGGGCGAACGGTTGTGGACGATGCAGGACGGTGCATATGGCCCCGTGCTACCAGTCGGCGGCGACATCTTCATGGTCTCTGACATCGGTGAGCTTTTGCGGCTGCGGGCCGACACCGGCAAGTTGGTGTGGAAATCGCCTTTGCCGGAGTGGAAACGCCCGGAGATACGCAAGAACGCCGTGCCGCACTTCGGCCCACTGCTCGCAGGCGGCAGACTGATTGTGGCATCCGGCGACGGCCTGCTGCGCAGCTACAATCCCCTGTCCGGGGCCTATCTCGGATCGGTCGAAATTCCCGCCGGTGCGGGGGCTGCTCCCGCAATTGCCGGCGGTGTGCTCTATGTCGTCACGACGGATGGCGTTCTCGTCGCCTACCAGTAACGGGCTTTCCAAAGCCCGCAAAACCGGATAGTTGGCGGGCTCGGCGGGTGTGACCTGCCAGAGCCCGCAGGAATGTCATGACCTTCAAACTCGCCATAGTCGGCCGCCCCAACGTGGGAAAATCCACGCTTTTCAATCGGTTGGTTGGAAAGCGCCTGGCGCTGGTTGATGATCAGCCGGGCGTTACGCGTGACTTGCGTGAGGGCGCGGCGCGACTGGGAGACCTTCGTTTCACCGTTATCGACACTGCCGGTCTGGAAGAAGCGACGGATGAGAGCCTTCAGGGCCGCATGCGACGCCTGACGGAGCGCGCGGTCGACGAGGCCGATATCTGCCTGTTCATCATCGATGCAAGGGAAGGTATCGTCGGCGGTGACCAGTTCTTCGCCGAAATCCTGCGCAAACGTGCCCGTCACGTGATCCTCGCTGCCAACAAGGCCGAAGGCAGGGCCGGGGAGGGCGGCTTCTACGATGCCTACTCACTCGGACTGGGAGAGCCGGTTCAGCTTTCCGCCGAGCATGGCGAAGGCATGGAAGACCTCTATCGTCGCCTGCAGGAACTGCGCCCGGAAGTTGAGCGTGCGGATGAAGAGGCGGGCATGCTGCCCCGGATTGACGACAGTGTCGACGAGGACGGCAATGCTGCTCCGATCCCGGAGGGCCGCCCCATTCAGATTGCCGTCGTCGGCCGCCCCAACGCGGGCAAATCGACGCTGATCAACCGGATCATCGGCGAGGACAGATTGCTGACCGGCCCCGAAGCCGGCATCACCCGCGATGCGATCTCCGTGAATACCATCTGGGACGGACAGCCCTATCGTATTTTCGATACGGCCGGGATGCGCAAACGCGCCAAGGTGCAGGAAAAGCTCGAAAAACTCTCCGTATCCGATGGACTTAGGGCCGTAAAGTTCGCCGAGGTCGTGGTTATCCTTCTGGATGTACAGATACCGTTCGAGCAACAGGACCTGCGCATTGCCGATCTAGCGGAGCGTGAGGGCCGGGCAGTGGTGATTGCGATCAACAAGTGGGATCTGGAGGACGAAAAGTCCGAGAAGGCGAAGGCCCTGCGCGAGGCGGCGACACGGCTGCTGCCGCAGCTCAAGGGGGCACCTGTCGTCTGGGTTTCAGCAGCCACCGGTCGGGGCCTCGACAAACTCCAACAGGCGATCCGCGACGCTCACGCCACGTGGAACAGCCGCATTTCAACCGCACGTCTGAACCGCTGGCTTGCCGACGAGATTTCCGCGCATCCGCCCCCTGCACCCGGCGGACGACGCATACGCCTGCGCTACATGACGCAGATAAAGACCCGGCCGCCCACCTTCGTGCTGTTCTGCTCGGTGCCGGACGCGTTGCCCGACAGCTACAAACGTTTTCTTGTCAATGGCTTACGACGAGACTTTGATATGCCGGGCACGCCGATCCGGCTGTTCCTGCGGGCGGGTGAGAACCCTTACAAGGACAAGAAGAAGCGCCAGCCGAACACGCTCGACAAGCACAGGTAGTTATTCGGCAGCGGTCAGGACGATCACCGGTTCCATTTCCGCGAAGATCTCATCGGACAAGTGGCATTTCACCTGGTGGCCGCTGGCAAGCTGGCGCATCGGCGGCACTTCGTCTTCGCACAGCGTGCCCGGCACAAGCTGCTTGCGCGGACATCGTGTCTGGAACGGGCAGCCCGAGGGTGGGTCCATTGCGGAGGGGATATCACCTTCGAGGACGACGTGCTTCTTCCTGACGCTCGTGTCCGCGATCGGCACGGCCGAAAGCAATGCCTCGGTGTAGGGATGATAGGGTGGCGCGAAAACCTGTTCGGTGGTGCCCATCTCCACCACATGACCGAGATACATCACCATCACACGGTCGGCGAGGTAGCGCACGATGGACAGATCGTGGCTGATGAACAGCATGGTGGTCCGGCTCTCACGCTGAATTTCCATCAGAAGATCCGTCACGGCGGCCTGCACGGAGACATCCAGGGCCGAGACGGGTTCGTCCGCCACCACGACCTTCGGGCCGCCGGCAAAGGCGCGGGCAATGCCGATGCGCTGTTTCTGGCCGCCGGAAAGCTGCCGCGGCTTGCGGGTGGCGAACTCGCGGGGAAGTTTCACAAGATCAAGTAGTTGCAGCATTTTCTCCTGCCGCTCGGCGACGGAATTGCCGACTTTGAACTTTTCGAGCACTCGAACGATCTGGCTGCCTACGCTGTGGGAAGGGTTGAGCGTGTCGAACGGGTTCTGGAACACCATCTGCACGTCGGCGACGGTTCGTGTGTCGCGCTTCTCGATCTCGGTGTCACCGATCTCCCTGTTTTCAAGGAGAACCTTGCCATCCGTTGCCGTCTCCAGTCCGAGCAGGACCTTGGCGAGGGTGGATTTGCCGCAACCGGATTCACCGACGATGGCCAGGGTCTCGGCCTCACGGGCCTCGAAGCTGAGCGTTTCGTTGGCCTTGACGACCCTCTTCTCGCCACCGGAAAATAGCGCGGAAGCAGCGACTTCATAGTATTTCTTCAACTCGTCGACACGCAGGACGACATCTCCGGCGGCGGTGGTTTCCCCGCCGATCGAAACATCGGGCTTGGCCGCCCAGTCGATATTCTGAAACCGGACGCAGCGGGATTCGTGGCGATCATCACCTGGCACGTCGAACATCCGGATTTCGCGCTTATCGCATTGGCCGGCAACGAAATAATTGCACCGCGGCCCAAAATTGCAGCCCCTTGGGCGTTCGTGCGGCAAGGGGAAGTTGCCGGGAATGGCAATGAGGGGGCGGCTGTTCTTGTCGGCGCCGGGCAGGGGGATCGAGCGGAAGAGGCCCTGCGTGTACGGGTGGCGCATCTTGTCGAACACGTCGCCGATGGAGCCGGTTTCAACCGCCTCTCCGGAATACATCACACAGAGCCTGTCGCAGGTCTCCAGCACGAGGCCGAGATTGTGCGATATGAAGAGCATCGAGGTGCCGAACTTCTTGCCCAAGTCCTTGACAAGATCGACAATTCCGGCTTCCACCGTCACGTCGAGCGCGGTGGTCGGCTCATCCAGAATGAGCAGTGACGGCTTGGACATCAGGGCCATCGCGATGACGATGCGCTGCTGCTGACCGCCGGAAAGCTGGTGTGGAAAACTGTTCAGCATTCGCGCGGGGTCAGGCAGGCGGACAGCCTCCACGACCTCCAGTGCCAGCTTGTAAGCGTCTGATTTTCCCATGTTTTCATGGATCATCGGCACTTCCATAAGCTGCTTGCCGATCTTCATCGCCGGATTGAGGCTGGCCATTGGTTCCTGATAGATCATCGCAATTTCGGAGCCGCGCAGATCGCGCAGTTGCGCCTGGCTCATCTCGTTGAGGTTGCGCCCCTTGAACTTGATTGAGCCGCCGACGATTTTCCCATTCTTGCCAAGGTCTTGCATCACGCCCAGCGCGACCGTGCTCTTGCCGCACCCGCTTTCGCCGACCAGCCCCATCGCCTCGCCGGGTTGCACGGTGCAGGAGAAATCCATCACCGCGGGGATCTCTCCGGCACGGGTGAAGAAGGAAATCGAGAGATTTTCGATTTCGAGGATCGGGCCGTCATAGTCCCATTTGGTCATGCCGCTACCCCTCTGGCGAAAGCTGGATTCAGTATGGTTTCGGTATGGATTTGGTATGGCAAACCATCGGCACTCACAGACAGGAAATCTGGAGACGCACACCGCGCTGTAAAGAGAGCAGGGTGCGTGCCTGCAGCCCCGTGGCATAGATCGAATAGCCGCGTGGGCTGCAGATGTCGGCGGCGCGGTACTGGCAGCCCTCGGTGGTCTGCATGCAGGAAATTTCCCATCCCCGCTGCCCGTTGCCTAGCGTGATCTGCTGCGCGCGGGTCACCTCCACCCCGTGTGGGGTTTCGTAGGCGATCGGTCCTTCCGCCTTCGGGTCGGCGCAGGCGGCAAGGGAGAGGAGGACGGCGAGTGCCGTGGCAGGGACTATGCGGATCTTCATGACTCAATCTTTCAAGCTCTGTTCACGCAGGCCGTCGGCCAGCAGGTTTAGGCCGAGCACCAGCGACATCAGCGCCAGCGCGGGCGGCAGGGCGGGATGCGGGAAAATGGAGAGGAGCTTGCGGCCCTCGTTGATGGTCATTCCCCAGTCGGAACTTTCAGGGTCAACGCCCAGGCCGAAGAAGCCGAGCGTGCCGAGAAGGATCGTAGTGTAGCCGATCCGGAGGCAGAAATCCACGATCAGCGGCCCGCGCGCATTGGGCAGGATCTCCCACAGCATGATGTACCACGGGCTTTCGCCGCGCGTCTGGGCGGCCGCGACATAGTCGCGTGTCTTGATGTCCATCGTCAGCCCGCGCACGATACGGAAGACGGTGGGCGAGTTCACGAACACAACCGAGACGAAGATGTTCAGAAGGTTCGGATCCATCGAGAAAACGCCGAGCGGATCGCGGTTGAAGGCGAGGCCGGAGTAGGCCCAGAAGCCGATGACGAGCGTGACGGCGAGGTAGATCCAGAGCACGTCCGGCCGTGTCGAGAACCGCGTCTGGAACAGGATCACGAAAAACAGGATCGGGATGAGGAAGAGCACCGCCGCCAGGTAAGTCGGGATGCCGGTCTCGCGGATCTCGGGCGTGACGAGCAGGAAGAACAGCAGGATCACCGGGAAGGCCAGCACGAGGTTGGCGAGGAATGTGAGGATCGTGTCCACCCTGCCGGAGAAGTAGCCGGCAGGCAGGCCGAGGGTGATGCCGACGATGAAGGCGAGCAGAGTGGCCGGCGGTGCGATCTGCAGCACGGTGCGCGAGCCATAGACCATGCGGGAAAAGACGTCGCGGGCGAGATTGTCACCGCCGAAGATGTACCAGGCTTCCTCGACCCCCGGCACGGGCGTACCGGGCACCTTGTTCTTCAGGCCGGAGATCTGGGCACGTGGATCGTACATCGCGATCATGTCGGCAAAGATCGCGGTGAAAACCCAGAAGAGGACAATGGCGAGGCCGATCATGCCGATCCAGCTATCGAAGAGCCGCCCATACAGCGACAGCTTCTCCTTGAACACAATCGACAATCCGAACACGGCGACGAGGGCGATCCAGACCGGCAGAAACTGCCAGAGGGCGATGGCGATGATCTGACCCCAGCTTAACAAATCCATATGCTTACCTTACGCGGATGCGGGGGTTGAGATAGACGTAACCGATATCGGAGATCAGCTGCGTCACCAGCACGACGAAGACGGCGACGACGGAGCAGGCGAGCAGCAACTCGATGTCATTCGTCTGCGCGGCCTCGACCATCATCCAGCCAAAGCCCTTGAAGTTGAACAGCGTCTCCACGATCACCACGCCTGTCAGCAGCCACGGGAACTGCAGCATGATCACGGTGAACGGCGCAATCAGCGCATTGCGCAGCGCGTGCTTGATGACGATGTTGCGAAAAGAAACGCCCTTGAGCCGGGCGGTGCGGATATATTGCGCAGTCATCACTTCGGCCATGCTCGCCCGTGTCATCCGGGCAATGTAGCCCATGCCATAAATCGCCATGGTCATCACCGGCAGGGCGAAGTTTTCGAAAGTTATGTTCTCGGTTGCCGTCGTGGCGCTGGCCTTCATCCATTTCAGCCCGACGGCGGAGGAGGCGAATATGATCGCGAAGATCACACCTGATACGTATTCCGGCGTCGCCGTGGTGGCGATGGAGGCGGTGGAAAGCGTTCGGTCCGTCACCGAACCTTCGCGCATCCCGGCGAGCACCCCGATCAGCAATGCCCCCGGAACCATGGTGATCATCACCCAGAACATCAGTTTGCCGGTGTGGCCCAGTCGCTCGGCGACCATCGGGGCAACGGGTTGGTCGAACCTTGTCGAACGGCCTAGGTCGCCGGTGGCGACACCGGCCAGCCACTCGCCGTAGCGCACCAGCAGCGGTCGGCGGTAGCCGTTCCGCTCCAGCCAGGTTTCCACCTGCTCGTCCGTCATCCGGTTGTTGGCCTGTTCCTTGGCCAGTTTCTCCAGGTTGGGTTCAAGGTTGGTGAGATAGAAAACGATGAACGTCAGGCAGAGTGCTGTCAGCAGCATCACACCGGTACGTTGCAGAATGAATGAAAGCATGGCTGGCCCCCGTTGACGGCTGGCTCAGGAAGGGGAGGGGGCAAGGCCGCCCCCTCCGGCCCCGATCAGGCCGAGATTGACCAGAGATCGTGGTGATGCTCGTAGGTTGGGTGCTGTTCGGCACCCTGTACCTTGTCGGTCGTATGGCGGAAGAGCGAACGCCAGTAGGGCTGGATGATGACGCCCGAATCCTGAAGGATCTGCTCGATGTCGGTCATGATCTCGCGGCGCTTGTCCGCGTCGGCGATGGCCAGCGCCTCGGTCAGCTTGGCGTCGAACTCTGGGTTCGAGTAGGCTGCCTCGTTCCACGCCTCGCCGGAGCGGTAGGCGAGCGCCAGGATCTGCACGCCGAGCGGGCGCATGTTCCAGTTGGTGGTGGAGAAGGGATACTTCGTCCAGTCGTTCCAGAACGTGGCGCCGGGCAGGATCGTCCGTTTCACGTTGATGCCCGCGTCGCGCATCTGCGCGGCGATGGCGTCGGTGGTGGCGCGGCGGTAATCATCATCGATGGAGATGAGATCGTGCTCGTAGTCGGCCATCCCGGCTTCTTCGAGCAATTCCAAGGCTCTGGCGGGATCACGCTCGGGCATGCCAATGTCGGCGTACTCCGGGTGCATCGGGCCGACATGGTGGTTTTCGGCCGTCTGGCCGAGACCGTTGATGCCGAGCTCCAGCACGACCGAGTTGTCCACCGCAAGCTGGATGGCGTTGCGCACCCGCTGGTCGGCATAGGGTTTCACGCCGTCGACCTCTGCCTCGACGTTCATGCGGCAGACGACGGTGGTGGCCGTGACGGCTTCGGATTTGACGAGGCCGAGGCTGTCGAGAATGTCGACATATTCACCGTTGGATTCGTAGTTGGCGTCGATCTCCTCCGCCTCGAAGGCAGCGATGAAGGCCGAGGGATCGGTGCCGTAGTCGATGTATTCGATCCGGTCGAGTGCGACGTCGCCGCCCCACCATTCGCCGCGCTTGGCAAGCGTTGCCTTCACGCCGACCTCCATCTCCTCCAGCAGGTAGGGTCCGGTGCCGATAGGGTTGGCGCCAAGGTCCGCGCCTGTCTCGTCGAACGTCGGGTGGACCAGCAGGCCCGGGTAGTCGGCGAAGCCCGCGATCAGTGTGATGTCCGCGGCCAGCAGGTTCAGCTTGATGGTGAAATCATCGACCTTCTCGATCACGCCATCGGCAACCGTGCCCGCTTCCTCGTCGATCAGGGAAGTCATGCGGCTGGCCATGGAGTTGCCCTCCGCCGCCTTGTCGCACCAGCGGGTGAGGTTGTAGATCACGTCGTCGGCAGTGAACGCATCGCCGTTGTTCCACGTGACGCCCTGACGGACATTCAGCGTATAGGTCATGGCATCGTCGGAGACTTCCCAGCCCTCCAGCAGCCATGGCTCGAAGGTGAAATCCTTGGTGTAGCGAACGAGGTTTTCACAGACACCGCGGCCGACGTTGCCCATCTCGGACCAGTCGAAGATACGCGGGTCCTGCACGCGCTTGATCAGCATCTGCATCCGCAATGTGCCACCGGCGTCCTGCGCGCGCGCCGGTGCCGGCGCGGCGAGGCCGAGCAGCCCGTAGGCGGCGGCGGTCGTCACGCCGAGGGAACTGACAGTGGCGAGGAACTCGCGCCGGTCCATGCGGCCCGCGATCGCGTCTTCGGTATACATTTTCACCGCCGGATGCAGCGGCTTGCCATTGATTGTATCTTGGGTCATCGAAAACTCCCTGTCAGACCTGTTGCCCACTGGCGCGCGGGGACGCGCCGGGAATATGTTGAGGCGGTGCTTTGTGGCGGCACCTTGGGCGCCATTGCACGCCATGCAGCCGGGAAGGTCAACCGGGCAGCGACCGTTTTGGGAACCATTCGCGACCTTTCGGCGCCGGAAACAGACATCCCGCCCGCCGCGGAAGCTGCGTGTCATCCGGGCGGGCGGCGGATCGACGGGAGGAGTTGCGCGGCGATTTCCTGAATGCCGTCGGCGTTTTCAACGTCTGCACCGGCCCGCGCGGCGGCGGCGATAGCCCTTTGCCAGTGTACGGTTGCCGCCGACATGCCACTGGGAAGCCCGAGATCCGCGAGGGTCTTTGCCACCTCCTCCATTTCGGCGGCCCGACGCTCGCCGTGGGCCATCGATCGCTCGAAGTTATAGGCGGCGGCTGCAGCCACATCCATGTGCGGATGCCCGTGCAGCAGCGAGGGTAGAACCTCATCCTCCACCCCTGCGGCGACGGCTGCCAGCACGCACTCGGCCGTCAGAGCCTCCAGCCCCTTGACCATGACAGAGCGGATCATCTTGATCGCCGAGGCCCGCCCGACAGCACCGGTGACGACGCGGGGAGCCATTGGCAGAGAGGTGAGAACAGGGCACGCAGCCGCGGCGTGCGGGCCGGAGATCAGCAGCGGCACCATGTTGCGCTTCGGCCAGACAGGCGCCATCACCGCGACATCCACGTAGCGCGCGCCAACACCGGCGATGATCGCCTCCGCCCGCCGTTTCGAGGACGGTGCGCAGGAGTTGAGGTCGCAAAAGAAAGCGTCCCGTGGCAGGTGCGCCGCCGCCTGCGTCGCTGCCACGACGGCCTGATCGGCGGTGACGGTGGAGAAGACAAGCTCCGCCCCGGCCAGTGCCTCCGCCAGAGTGGCACAACAGATCACGCCATGCTCGGCACATCGCGCCCGGATGTCGACGACTGTCGCCTGCGCCTCTGTCTTGATGTCATAGGCGGCAACCGAATGTCTGTCCGGTTCCCAGCCGGAAGCGATGGCCGATCCGGCCTCGCCGAAGCCGATGAACGCGATCTGCAATGCCCTGATTCCCGTAGTCGTTTGCGCGACCATAGAAGGGCCAGGCAGTGGCGGCAAAGCCCCCAATGCTTACGGCTGCGTCTCACCTGATGGTCTCGGCCGCCGCGCCGATGGTTCGGATCAGGTCAAGCAGACGTGCCTGTGCCGGTGTTGGTCGCCACGCCCGCCGGCAGGTGATGCCGATGGGCCGGGCAGCATCCGCCAGGGCGACGGGCAGCACCTTGACCACGTCACGTTCGATTTCCGGCCGTGCCTGCAGCCGCGAAATGCAGGCGAGGTGGCGACCGTCCTGCACCATCTCCCGCATCAGGTTGACGGATCCGGTTTCGACCAAGGTTTCGGGCAGGCAGAGCGCGGCGCCATGGAAGACGGCCTCGAACTGCTCGCGGGTCGGCGTTCCGAGCTGCGGCACCAGCCATGGATAATCCGTCATTTCCGCCAGCGTCACCGCTGCCGCCGACAGCAGGGGATGGCCATTGCCGCAAAAAATGACAAGCCGGTCGTCGAACAGCCGTTCCTGCACGATGTCGTCGATCGGCACAGGGCTACGCAGGGCGCCGACCAGAAAGTCGATCTCGCCCGTGCGGACGCCGCCTAACAATTGCTCATAGCTGCCGTCCAGTACCGTGATCGGCAGCCTGCGCCCCTCATTGCGGAAGGCGGACAGGGCGCGTGGCAGAACGTGGGATCGCGACAGCGGCGTTGCGGCAACCGTAATGCGGCCCACTTCCCGCCCGGTCATGTCTCCGATTTCGGCATCGGCCTGCGCCAGTTCGGCAAAGGCCAGTTGCGCCGCCTGCGCCAGCGCGAGTGCGGCCCGTCCGGGCAGGATGCCGGATGCGCTGCGCCGGAACAACGCTCGCCCCGCTGCCCGTTCCAACTGGCTGACGGCGCGGTGGACCGTCGGTTGCGCCCGGCCGAGGTGACGGGCCGCGAGGGTGAAGTTGCCCGCCGCACAGGCAGCGATGAGTGTTTCAAGTTGCGTGCGCGTGGTGGTCGCTGGCAGGCGGGGTGCGATGTCGATCAGGGCTTTGTCCAGCAGCGCCAGCGCCCGCACCACCCGCGCGCGCAGCACGTTGCCCGCGGGGGTCAGGTACAGGCCATGGGCACGACGTTCGAACAGGGATGCCGTTGCCAGCCGTTCCAGCTTGGCGATGGATTGGCTGACAGCGGGCTGGGTCACGAGGTTGCGGGCCGCCGCCTCGCTGACGGAACCGGTGTCTGCCACCACCAGAAACACGCGAAGATGGCGGAGGTTGCCGCCGATCATCGGGGCCGCATCAACGTGTAGTAGGGCAGGGGAGAAGCACAAGTCATGGACAAGCTATAGCATGAATTTATACCCCAGGAACCGCAACTGAATTGCATCGCACCGCCGATTGGCCGTTCACTTGGAACAATCGGAGCGGGAGGACAGGTTGGCGGACGTCAGAACAGCACTGATCATCAGCGCCCATGCGGCGGATTTCGTCTGGCGCTGTGGCGGCGCCATCGCGCTTCATGCCGAAATGGGGTGCGAGGTGACGGTCGCCTGCCTGTCCTTCGGTGAGCGCGGCGAGAGCGCCCGGCTCTGGAAGGATGGCAAAAGCCTGCAGGAGGTGAAGGACATTCGTCGCGGAGAGGCCGAGGCGGCGGCGACAGTGCTTGGCGCGCATCGGCTGGAATGCTTCGATCTGGGCGATTACCCGCTGCATCTGGAAAAAGAGGACAAGTTCCGGCTGGTCGACCTGATCCGCGCGGTGCAGCCCAGCTTCATGATGAGTCACAGCCAATATGACCCGTACAACACGGACCACATGTACATGACTCAAATCGCGCTGGAGGCCCGGATGATCGCGCAGGCCTGGGGGCATAACCCCGGCGAAAATGTGCTGGGTGCGCCGCAACTCTACCTGTTCGAGCCGCATCAGACGGAGCAGATGGGTTGGAAGCCGGATGTGTTTCTCGACATCACGCCGGTGTGGGACAAGAAGCGGAAGGCGATGGAATGCATGAACGGTCAGGTGCATCTGTGGGAATATTATACCCGCGTCGCCCAGCAGCGGGCCAACCATTTCAAGCGAAACTCCGGCGGCATGTCCGGAGGGCGCGATTGCAAGTTTGCCGAAGGCTTCCAGTCGGTCTTCCCGCGAACGGTGGATATGTTGTGAGCGTCGGCGAAACCGGCCAGACATGGGGTTCTGCGAATGGTCACCGGATAACGGGGCAGGGGGAGGACATATGACCGGCGATATCGCCCATCTTGGCCATGTGGAGATGCTGACGGACCGTTTCGACGACAGCCTCGACTTTTTCACGCGAATCTACGGGCTGAAACTCTCGTCGCAGGATGAGGACAGTGCCTATCTGCGGGCGTGGGACGATTATGAGACCTGCACGCTGAAACTTACACGGGCGGCGACGACGGGGGTTGGCCATATCGGTTACCGCGCCGCTTCGCCCGATGCACTGGCCGGGCGGGTCGCGGCCATCAAGGCCAGTGGGCACAAGGTGCTGGGCTGGAACGAAGGTGACGCCAGCCACGGACCGGCCTTCGCCTTCGAAGACCCGTTCGGGCACGTGTTCGAAATCTACTACGAGACGAACTGGTACGCGCCGCACGACGAGACAGAGATTGCCGCGCTCAAGAATACCGCCTCCGCCTTCACGGGGGCCGCGCCACGCCGGATCGACCACGTCAACCTGCTCAGCAGCGATGTCGGCGCATTCCGCGACTTCATGGAAATCTGCCTCGGCTCCCGCGTGACCGAGTACATCCAACTCGACAACGGCCGTGTCGGCGGCTGCTGGTTTACCGTCAACAACAAGACCTATGATCTGGCGTGCACCGAGGAACATGGCGGCGGTGATGGCCGTCTCCACCACGTCACCTATGCCACCGACCAGCGCGAGGATATCCTGCGGGCCGCCGATATCTTTCTGCAGAACGGCGTCCATATCGAAACGGGGCCGCACAAGCACGCCATTCAGGGCACGTTCTTCCTCTATGTCTGGGAACCGGCGGGCAACCGGGTGGAACTGGCCAACGCCGGTGCCCGGCTGATCCTTGCCCCGGATTGGCAGCCCGTTTGCTGGACGGAGGCTGACAGGAAGAAAGGGCAGGCCTGGGGGCTGAAGACCATCGAGAGTTTTCACACCCGCGGCACGCCGCCGACGAAGACATAAGGGGGAAGCACATGGGTGTGGTCGTTCAGAACATCGAGAGGGCCGGGCAGGACATTGTCGATGCGCTCGGACGGGCCGGGGTGCCGAACGTGCACGAGGCACAGGGACGCAGCGGTTGCATGCATTCCTACCTTCGGCCCGTATGGCGCGGTGCCCGCATTGCCGGGTCCGCCGTCACCATTTCCGCGCCACCGGGCGACAACTGGATGCTGCACGTCGCCATCGAACAGGTGAAGGAAGGCGACATCCTCGTTTTCGCGCCGACCTCGCCCTGCGACAACGGCTATTTCGGCGATCTTCTGGCCACCTCCGCCAAGGCCCGCGGTTGTCGGGGCCTGATCATCGACGCCGGCTGCCGAGATATTGCCGAACTGGAGGAGATGGGCTTTCCCGTCTGGTCGAAGGCCGTCAGTGCCCAGGGCACGGTGAAAGAAACGATTGGCTCGGTCAATGTCCCGGTTTCCTGTGCCGGGCAGATCGTGCAGCCCGGTGACATCATCTGCGCCGACGATGACGGTGTCTGTGTTGTCCGCCGCGCCGAGGCCGCGGCAGTGCTGACCAAAGCCGAGGCGCGGATCGCCGCCGAGATCGGCAAGCGCGAACGTCTCGCCGCCGGCGGACTGGGATTGGATATCTACGACATGCGCGGGCGACTGGCCGAGAAAGGCCTGAAATACGTATGAGGACACGGGTATGAGCGGCACAGCGGGGCAGGGCATCCCGTGCCTGTGGATGCGCGGCGGAACCTCCAAGGGGGCCTATTTTTTGGCTCGGGACTTGCCGCAGGACGCGGCCGAGCGCGACGCGCTGCTGCTGCGGATCATGGGCTCGCCCGATACCCACCAGATCGACGGTATTGGCGGGGCCGACCCGCTGACTTCCAAGGTCGCGATCCTGTCACCGGCGAGCCGGGAGGATGCCGACGTCGACTATCTGTTCCTGCAAGTTTCGGTCGACCAGCCGCAGGTGTCGGCTGCGCAGGGCTGCGGCAACATTCTCGCCGGCGTCGGTCCGGCTGCCATAGAGCGCGGCCTTGTCCCGGCGTCAGAGGGGCGCACGCTGGTGCGTATCCACATGTGTAACACCGGCGAAATCGCAACTGCGGAGATCAGGACCCCCGGGGGCGTCGTATCCTACACCGGCGATACCGTGATCGACGGCGTGCCCGGCCGCCACGCGGCCGTGCCGTTGTACTTCGAGAAAACCGCTGGTTCCATCTGTGGCAGCCTGCTGCCCACCGGCAACCCGATGGACCGGGTGCTGGAGACGGATTTGACCTGCATCGACAACGGCATGCCCGTCGTGCTGCTGCGCGCCGCGGATTTCGGGCTGACGGGGCAGGAGGGGCGAACTGCACTCGACGCGGACACGGCCCTGAAGCAACGGCTGGAGGCGCTCCGTCTCACGGCCGGCCCCTTGATGAACCTCGGCGATGTCCGCGACAAGACCGTCCCGAAGATGATCCTCATATCGCCACCGGTGGCAGGCGGCGTGATCGCCACCCGCAGCTTCATCCCGCATCGCTGCCATGCGAGCATCGGCGTCTTTGCGGCCGTATCCGTTGCTACCGCCTGCGCTGTGCCCGGCACGGTGGCTGAAACGCTGGCCCGCTTGCCCACCGACAACCGTTATCGCGTGGAGCATCCGACCGGAGCGGCGGAGGTTCTGCTGGAGGGCGATGTTGCCGGCGGAACGGCGCAGGCGGGCATAATGCGCACGGCAAGAAAGCTGTTCGACGGTTTGGTGTTCGCGGATTGAGGCGGGGCGTTCAAATACCGGGATAATCCGGATAAACATTAATCCGATAATCAATATTATGTAACTTAAATGGATGGTCGTCAGTCGAGATAATACAACGTATGTAGTAGCTTACGGATATCTGCTAAACATCAATATCCACCAGCGCACCGCGCTTGCGGATCACCTGACCCGCCAAGGCACATCCAGCCAATGCTGCCGCCATGGGGTCGGCTCCGGCCAGATGCGCCGCCAGGAATCCGGCGTTGAAGCTGTCTCCCGCCGCCGTCGTGTCCACAGCATCACTGACGGTGTTCGGTGCATAACTCTGCGTTGTTTCGCCGGTTTGGATCAGCCCGCCGTCGGCGCCGTTCTTGACGACGACCATGCCGGCGCCGGCCTCGGCATAGCGCTGTGCCGTCGTCGCGATGTCGGCGTCACCGAAATGGCTGGCCTCGTCATCGAAAGACGGCAGCACGATGTCTGAATGACGTGCCGCTGCCATCACCGCTGCGCACATCTCTTCGCCGCTGGTCCAGAGCCGTGGGCGCAGGTTGGAGTCGAACGCGATCGTCGCGCCGCCAGCGCGGGCCTCGGCAACGGCTGCCAGCAGCGTTTCTCGCGCTGTTGCCGACAGTATCGCCAGCGTGATGCCTGAAAAGTAAACCAGCCCGGCATCGGCCAGCGCCGCGGTCAGCCTGCGCGGATCGTCGGCCAGCGTCCGCGCCGCGCTCCGGTCCCGCCAATAGGAAAAATGCCTTTCGGCGCCTTCCAGCTCGATCAGGTAAAGCCCGGCGTTGCGTTCCGGATGCCGCCAAACGTGGGTGGTGTCTATGCCGGAGGCCTGCATGAATGACTGCATCCTGTCGGAGGCAGTATCGCTGCCGATTGCAGTGACATAGGCCACCGTATCGCTTTGCGGCAGCGCCTTGCGCATGTACCAGGCGGTGTTGAAAGTGTCGCCGGCGAACTTGAGGCTGTAGGCCCCCTCCTCCGCTCTCGGTGCGATTTCGAGCATGCATTCGCCGATGGCGACAGTTCTTGTCATTAGTCTTCCTCGGCGAACCAGCTGTGATTTTCCTCGCGCAGATGCGCAATGATGGATTCGATACGGCCCAGATGCTCGCGCACGGCAGCCTCGGCCTTCATCTCGTCCTTTGCACAGATAGCATCGAAGATCGCGTGATGGTCATCAAGAGCTGTTTGCGAGGCAAAGGCGAGTGAGAGGAAGCGGACACGGTCGGTATGGGCCTTCTTCTCGCGGATCACGTCCCAGCAGAACCCGAAGCCCAGTTGCTCGCAGATCAGTTGGTGGAACTCATCGTCCAGCGCGTGAAACCGGCTGCGATCGCCGGCATCCACGGCCTGCTTCTGTTTCTCAAGAAGTACCTGCAACGCGTTGAGATCGCTTTGGGAAAGGTCACGACAGGCGCGCCTTGCCGTCTCCACTTCCAGCGCCGTACGGACGAAGCGGGCGCGGAAGATGTCGCGGGCGGAAATCAGGCTGACCGTGGTCGCCTTCTGCGGCCGGATCACCAGAAAACCCAGTTGCGAGAGCCGGAAGAATGCATCGCGCACCGGCTGCCGCGAAACACCCAGATGACGGGCGATTTCGGCTTCGGAGATCTTGGTGCCCGGCGGCATCTCCACCGACAGAACCTGTTCATAGATGGTATCGAACACCTGGTCCGCCACGGAAGGCCGGACAATGGGATCGAGCGATTTGAATTGGAGACTGTCCGCCACGCCTTCGCCTTTCTTCTTTGCCTTATGTGTCGATTGACAGGGCCGGTATGCTAACATATTAGTTGGCTAGTTACCGGATGTCATCCACTTTGTGATTTCCGTAAAAATAAAAACAAAACAACACGGTAGGGAGACGTATTGTATGCCTCGACTCGATGACGATCGCCTTTTTCCGCTGGAGTCGCGCAGCCGCGATCTGGCCCGGGCGCTCTATTCCGAGGTGCGTGACCTGCCGATCATCAGTCCCCATGGCCATACGGATCCGCGCTGGTATGCGGAGAACAAGGCTTTTGCCGACCCGGCGCAACTGTTCGTGACGCCAGACCATTACGTCTTCCGTATGATGTTCTCGCAGGGCGTTTCGCTCGACAGTCTCGGCGTGCCGCGCGCTGACGGCACGGCGGCGGAAACCGATGGCCGCAAGATCTGGCGGGTGTTTGCGGAGAATTATCACCTGCTGCGAGCCACGCCGTCGCGCATGTGGATCGACCATGCATTTCAGGATGTCTTTGGCATCGAGGAGGATCTGGGTCCCGATACGGCAGATGCGATCTATGACCATATCGATGACTGCCTTGCGCGGGAAGAATTCCGCCCCCGCGCCCTGTTCGAGCGGTTCAACATCGAGGCGATCTCGACCACAGAAAGCGCGCTCGATCCCCTGCCGTGGCACCGGATGATGCGGGATTCTGGCTGGACCGGCAAGGTCGTCACAGCCTATCGCCCCGATGCGGTGGTGGACCCCGATTTCGAGGGCTTCGCGGCCAATGTCGCGCAACTGGGAGAGATCACCGGCGAGGATACCGCGACATGGGCCGGTTACCTGGCCGCGCATCGCAACCGCCGCGAATACTTCAAGACTTTCGGCGCCACCTCGTCCGATCATGGCCACCCGACGGCGCGGACGGAAAACCTTTCCGACGCCGAGACCGAAGCGCTGTTCGGCAAGGTGATGGCGGGTTCGGCCAGCGCGGATGAGCGTGATGCCTTCCGCGGCCAGATGCTGACCGAGATGGCGAAGATGAGCCGCGATGACGGGCTGGTATTGCAGATCCATCCGGGCGCCTTCCGCAACCATTCGCCGACAATGATGGCGCAATATGGTCGTGACAAGGGGTTCGACATCCCCTCGCCCACCGAATTCGTCCGCAACCTCCGGCCGCTGCTCGATGCCGCCGGCACGGACCCGAACCTGACGATCATCGTCTTCATGCTCGACGAGACGACATTGTCGCGTGAACTGGCGCCGCTGGCCGGTGTCTATCCGGCGCTGAAGCTCGGCCCGCCATGGTGGTTCTTTGACAGTCCCGAAGGCATGATGCGCTTCCGCCAGCTGACCACCGAGACGGCAGGCTTCTACAACACCGTCGGCTTCAACGACGATACCCGCGCGTTCTGTTCCATTCCCGCCCGGCACGATGTCGCGCGGCGGGTGGATTGTTCGTATCTCGCAAATCTCGTCGCAACAGGGCGACTGGCGGAGCGGGATGCATTCGAGGTCGCCCACGACCTCGCGTACCGGCTTGCAAAGCAAGCTTACCGGCTCTGAGAGCCATTCCAGGGAGGAAAAAAACATGAAACTTCTGAAAACCACCTTCGCGGCGCTGATGGTCACATCCGCGGCCGTCACGGCGGCGGCGGCGTGTGAAACCACGCTGCGCTCTTCCGATACCCATCCCGATGGCTACCCGACGGTCGAGGCCGTGAAGTACATCGGCGAGCAGCTGAAAGAGCAGACGGGCGACCGGCTGTGCATCGAGGTGTTCCACTCCGCCCAGCTCGGCGAGGAAAAGGATACGATCGAACAGACGCAGTTCGGCGTGATCGACATGAACCGCGTCTCGCTTGGCCCGTTCAACAACATCATCGAAGAGACGCAGATCCCGTCCCTGCCCTACATCTTCCGCTCGGTCGAGCACATGCACACGGTGATGGACGGCGAAATCGGCCAGCAGATCCTCGACGCCTTCTCCGACCATGATCTTGTCGGCCTGGCCTTCTACGATGGCGGCTCGCGCAGCTTCTACAACTCCGAGAAGCCGATCAAATCCATGGACGATCTCGCAGGCATGAAGTTCCGCGTCATGCAGTCCGACATGTTCGTGGACATGGTCTCTGCCCTCGGTGCCAACGCAACGCCAATGCCTTACGGTGAGGTCTATTCCTCGATCCAGACCGGCGTGATCGACGGTGCGGAAAACAACTGGCCGTCCTACGACAGCTCGGGCCATTTCGAGGTTGCCAAGTACTACACGCTCGATCAGCACCTGATCGTGCCGGAAGTTCTGGTGATGGCGAAATCCTCCTTCGAGAAACTCTCGGCGGAAGATCAGGAACTGATCAAGCAGATCGCCAAGGACTCCGTGCCCGTGATGCGTGAGCTCTGGGAAGCGCGTGAGAAGGAATCCGAAGCGCGCGTGCGCGAGGCGGGTGTCGAGATCGTGACCGACATCGACAAGACACCGTTTATCGAGGCGATGGCCCCGGTTTACGAGAAGTACGTCACATCCGACAAGCTGAAGGCCATGGTGGAAGCTATTCAGGCGACGGAATAATCCACCATCGCGGCCCGCGTGTCTCCTCTCGCGGGCCGCACTTTTTCCAAGGGAGCACGTAAGTGCAGAACACCATGAAATCCATCGCGGTAGGCATGTCGCTGACCGCGCGCATTGCGCTTTGGGCCGCGGGCACCGGGCTTGTGCTGATGACGGCGCTGATCGCGGCGCAGGTCTTCTGGCGCTACGTTCTGAATGACAGCATATCGTGGACGGAGCCGGCCTCCGTCATGGTCATGGGCTGGTTCATCTTTCTGGGCGCTGCCGTCGGCATCCGCGAAGGCTATCATCTGTCATTCGACGTTTTGCTCTACGTGCTGCCGCACAAGGCCAAGATGGTACTCTACACGATCTCGGATGGTGTGGTGACCGCGTTTGGCTGCGGCATGATCTGGTTCGGCTGGCAACTGGCAGAGAAGACCTCCTCCAACGTTCTCCCATCACTTGGCATCTCCGGCGCGTTCGACTTCATCCCGCTCGTCGCCGGTGGATTTCTCATTGTAATCTTCTCGCTCGAACGTATCGCCCGCCGGCTTGCCGGCCTGCCGACTGCCCGTTTTGGCGACGATCCGGTCGAGGATTGAAATGGAACTCTACGTCCTCTTCGGAACCTTTGTCTTCCTGCTGCTGATCGGAACGCCGGTGGCCTTCTGCCTCGGCGTCTCCAGCTTCGCCACCATCCTCTACCTCGGCCTGCCGCCGGTGGTGGTGTTCCAGCGCCTGAACTCCGGCGTGTCGGTGTTCGCGCTGATGGCGATCCCTTTCTTCATCTACGCCGGTGACCTGATGGTCAGGGGCGATATCGCCCGCAGACTCGTGGCCCTCGCCGGGGCGATGGTCGGGCACATGCGCGGCGGCCTCGGGCAGGTCAACATCCTTGCATCCGTCATGTTCGGCGGCGTCTCCGGATCCGCTGCCGCCGATGCCTCCGCCGTCGGCGGCCTGATGGTGCCGCAGATGAAAGAGCGCGGCTACGGTGTGGACTACGCCGTCAACATCACTGTCGTCTCGTCGATCATCGCGCTGATGCTGCCACCCTCCCATAACATGATCATCTACTCGATCTCCGCGGGCGGGCGCATCTCCATCGCCGATCTGTTCACCGCCGGCATCATCCCCGGTTTCCTGCTCGCCGTCTCACTGATGGTCGCCGCGTGGTTCGTGGCCAAGAAGCGTGGTTACCCGACCGAGAAGTTCCCCGGCCTTCAGGCCATGGGCGCCCTGTTCGTCAGCGCGGTGCCGGGCATCATCCTTGTCGCCATCATCTTCGGCGGCGTCCGCTCCGGCATCTTCACCGCCTCGGAATCGTCCAACATCGCTGTCGTCTACGCGCTGCTCGTCACCTTCCTCGTCTATCGCTCGCTTTCATGGCACGATTTCGTGGAGGCGACTTTTGCGGCCGTGCGCACCACGGCGATGGTGCTGATGGTCATCGGCTGCGCTGCCGCCTTCGGCTGGCTTCTGGCCTACACCAAGGTTCCGGCCTCGATGGTGGCGCTCTTGCAGGGTGTGTCGGATAACCCGATTGTCATCCTCCTGCTGCTGAATGTCGTGCTGCTGATCCTCGGCACCTTCATGGACATGTCGCCGCTGATCGTCATCACCACGCCGATCTTCCTGCCGGTGGCGCAGGCCTTCGGCGTCGATCCGGTTCATTTCGGCGTCATCCTGATCCTCAACCTCGGCATCGGTCTCTGCACGCCGCCGGTGGGCGCCGTGCTGTTCGTCGGCTGTGCCGTCGGCCGCATTCCCATATGGGAAGCGGTGCGCTCGATCTGGCCGTTCTACGGCGCCGCCTTCGCCACCCTGATGCTCGTCACCTATGTCCCGGCCCTTTCACTCTGGCTGCCATCCCTGTTTCGCTGAGGTAACACCATGACAACATTCCCCGCCGTACCCGCCGACCCCGGCGTCACCCGCCAGGTGCTGGCCGACAGCCCCGAACTGATGGTCGTGGCCTTCACCTTCGAGGCCGGCGCCGAGGGCAAGCTGCACAACCACGTCCACGTGCAGTCCACATACGTGGAGGCCGGGCGCTTCGTCTTCACCGTCGCCGGCGAGGAGCGCGAGGTCGGGCCGGGTGACAGTTTCGTCATCCCGTCCGATGCCATCCACGGCTGCCGCTGCCTGGAGCCGGGCAAACTGATCGACTGCTTCACGCCGCGCCGTGACGACTTTCTCTGAGAGGACCTGACATGTTGAAATCCGAAACCCGTTACGCCATCGACCCGGCCACCGCCAAGACGCTGGGCACTGACGATCTGCGCAAGCATTTCCATGTCGGCGATCTGTTTGCCGAGGGCGAGATCCGGCTGGTCTACAGCCATTACGACCGCCTGATCCTCGGCTCCGCCGTCCCCGGCAATGGCACCCTGACACTGAGCGAAATGCCAGAGACCGGCACGAAGACCTTTCTCGAGCGCCGCGAAATGGCGATCCTGAACATCGGCGAGACCGGCACGGCCAAGGTGGACGGCACGTCTTATGAGCTTGCCAAGGGCGAGGTGCTCTACATCGGCATGGGCGGCGGTGCGGTCGAATTCTCCGGCCCGGGCCGCTTCTACCTCCTCTCCGCTCCGGCCCACCAGACCTATCCCACCACGCATATCCGCGAAGCGGACGCGCGCCGCGTCGAACTTGGTTCGCGCGATCAGGCGAACGAGCGGGTGATCATTCAGGTGTTGCACCCGGAAGTCTGCAAAAGCTGCCAGTTGCTGATGGGCTATACCCAGTTCCAGCCGGGTTCGCTGTGGAACACGATGCCCGCGCACCTGCACGACCGCCGGATGGAGGCCTACCTCTATTTCGACGTCGATGAAGGCCAGCGCGTCTTCCACTTCATGGGCGAGCCGTCCGAGACGCGGCACATCGTCATGGGCAACGAAGAGGCCGTGATTTCGCCGCCCTGGTCGATCCATTGCGGGGCGGGCACCGGCTCCTACACGTTCTGCTGGGCCATGGCCGGCGACAACGTCGATTTCACCGATATGGACATGGTGGCGATGGAGGATTTGCGGTGAACCCCTTCTCGCTCGCAGGTCAGACGGCGTTGGTGACCGGCGCGAATACCGGCATCGGACAGGCGATCGCGCTCGCCATGGGGCGTGCAGGGGCGGAGGTAATCTGCGCCGGGCGGTCTTCCTGTGCCGAGACTGTGGCCGGGTTGGAAAACGGGCGCGAACTGACGCTCGATTTCTCCGATCCGATGGCGGCGAAAGACGTTTTCGCCGCCGAAAAAGTCGATATTCTGGTCAATAACGCCGGCATCATCCGCCGCGAGGACAGCGTCGATTTTTCCGAAGCCGATTGGGACGCGGTGATGGACGTGAACCTCAAGGCGGTGTTCTTCACCTGCCAGGCCTTCGCCAAGGCCGCGCTGCCGCGCGGCACCGGCAAGATCGTCAATATCGCGTCGCTGCTGTCGTTCCAGGGCGGCATTCGCGTGCCGTCCTACACCGCATCGAAACACGGCGTTGCCGGTCTGACGAAGATTTTCGCCAATGAATGGGCGGCACAGGGCATCAACGTCAACGCCATCGCCCCCGGCTACATTGCCACCAACAACACCGAGGCGCTGCGCAACGACCCCGACCGCAACAAGGCCATCCTCGAACGCATTCCGGCGGGTCGCTGGGGCAAGGCCGACGACATCGCCGAGACGGCAGTGTTCCTGTCCTCACCTGCTGCCAATTACATTCACGGCGCCGTCCTCAACGTTGATGGAGGCTGGCTTGCCCGCTGAACTCCCCCGCCTGTCCCGCACCGCACCCCGCGCGGCGACGGGCATTGTCCATCTCGGCCTCGGCGCGTTCTTCCGCGCCCACGGTGCCGTCTATCTCGACGAGATCATGGCGGCACAGGGCGGAGACTGGGGCATCGTCGGCGTCAGTCTGAAAAGCCCGGGAACACGGGACAGGCTGGCGCCGCAGAATTGCGCCTACACCGCGCTTGAACTCGGGCCGGAGGGCCGCACCCCCCGTGTGATCGATTCCGTGGTCGAAGTGCTGGTCGCCCCCGAGGATCCCCAAGCGGTGCTGGACGTGATGGCCGCCGAGGGCACTCGGATCGTCACCCTGACGGTCACGGAAAAGGGCTATTGCCACAACCCGAGTTCCGGTTCGCTCAACCTCGAGCATCCCGATATCCGCCACGACCTGTCTGCCGCCCTGCCCGTTTCTGCGCCCGGCTACATCGTCCGAGCGCTGGAACTTCGTCGCGCCGCCGGCCTGCGCCCGTTCACGGTGATGACCTGCGACAACCTGCCGAACAACGGTCGCGTCCTGCGTGGTGTCGTGCTCGAACTTGCACGGCAGATTGACCCGGCACTGGGTGACTGGATTGCCGCCGAAGCCCGTTTCCCCTCCACCATGGTCGACAGGATCGTGCCCGCCACCAAGCCCGAGGATATCGCGGCGCTGGCGGAACTCACCGGTACGAACGATCAGGCTCCGGTGATGCATGAGCCGTTCCGCCAGTGGGTGGTCGAGGATGAATTCGTCGATGACAATCGCCCCGATCTCGCGGCCGTCGGCGTGCAGATGGTCGCGGATGTCACGGCCTTTGAGCATATGAAACTGCGGATGCTGAACGGCACCCATTCATCCCTTGCCTACCTCGGTTACCTCGCCGGCCACGAGACGATCGCCGACACCGCCGCCGATCCGGTGTTTGCCGATTTCGTCAAGCATCTCTGGGCCGCGGAAATCATCCCGGTCCTCACCCCACCGCCGGGCGAGGACCTGAATGCCTATGCCGACGCGCTGTTTCAGCGCTATGCCAACCCGGCGATCCGCCACCTGACATGGCAGATCGCGATGGACGGCAGCCAGAAACTGCCGCAGCGCATCCTCGGCACGCTCGCTGAAGCCCATGCCGCCGGCCGCGAAGCTCCGGGCCTGACGCTCGCCGTCGCCGGCTGGATGCGCTATGTCGGCGGCACCGATGAGAAGGGTGGAACCATCGACGTCCGTGATCCGCTCGCAGACCGCCTGCACAGCCTGTCCAGTGCCGCTGCCACCCCGGCAGAGAAGGTCGCGGCGCTGCTGTCAGTACGCGAAATCTTCAGCGCCGAAATGGCCGAAGCGTTGCAACCGTCGCTTACACGGTCCTATGAAACCCTGGTGCAGAAGGGCGCCCGCGCAGCCGCCGCCGAGGTGACACCGTGATCGAGAGTTGGCGCTGGTACGGCGCATTCGACAAGATTTCCCTGCCCGAGATAGCCCAGACAGGTGCCAGCGGCATCGTCACCGCCCTCCACGAAATCCCTTATGGTGAAATCTGGAGCAGGCAGGCAATCGCTGCTCACAACTCTGCAATCCACACGGCCGGTTTCACCTGGAACGTGGTCGAAAGTCTGCCGATCCACGAAGACATCAAACGCGGCAGCGGCAACCTGGCAACGCTGTTCGCCAACTATCGCCAGTCGATGGCCAATCTCGCCGCCGAAGGTGTTCACACCATCTGCTACAATTTCATGCCGCTGCTGGACTGGACACGCACCGACCTGCAAAGCCCGGTCAAGGGCGGCGGCACCTGCCTGCGGTTTTCCGCGCCGCGCATGGCGGCATTCGAACTGTTCATGCTTGGCCGTGAAGCGGCCGAGGCCGATTACCCGGCAGAAGTGCGTCAGGCGGCCGCGATCTGGTTCCAGCAATCGAGCGAAGCGGACCGCGATGGTCTGCTGACATCAATCATGGCCGGCCTGCCGGGCGCCTATGCCCGCTACACCGTCGAAGGCCTGAAGACGGCGCTTGCAGGCTACGAAGGTCTGGGTCGTTCGGACTTGCGCGCCAGCTACCGGCAATTTTTGCAGGAGGTCGTGCCGGCGGCTGAAGATCTGAATATCCGCCTCTGCGTCCACCCCGACGATCCGCCCCGCGATATTCTCGGCCTGCCGCGCATCGTCTCCGATGCGGACGACATTGGCTGGATACTCGATGCCGTCGACAGCCCCGCCAACGGCCTGACGCTTTGCTCGGGATCGCTCGGTGCCAACCCCGCCAACGATGTGGCGGCCATCGCCCGCCGCTTCGCCGATCGCATCCACTTTGCCCATCTGCGCAACGTGGCCAAGGATGCCGATGGCTCCTTCGAGGAAGCGGCACATCTCGATGGCGATACCGACATGGTCGATCTCGTCGCCGCCTTGCTGGACGAAGAAGCCCGCCGCCGGGCCGAAGGCCGTGCGGACCACGCAATTCCGTTCCGCCCGGACCACGGCCACGAGCTGCTGTCTGACGCTACCAGGGATACCCACCCCGGCTATCCGCTGATCGGGCGTCTGCGCGGGCTGGCGGAACTGCGGGGCGTCATCCGTGCGCTGTCCCGGCCTGTCGCCGCGCAGTAGTCGCCTCAGTATGGCAGGCCGACGTAGTTTTCGGCCATTGCCCGCTGCGCGGCCTCGCTGGACGCCAGAAATTCGAGTTCGGCCATCTGCATCCGATGGTCGAACGCGGACTGGTCCGCGGTTCGATGCATCAGTGACGAGAACCACCAGCTGAACCGCTCCACCTTCCAGACCCGCGCCAGCGCCTTCGCCGAATAACCATCTATGCCGCGCTCGTCGCCACTGGCATAGAAATCCTTCAGCGCGTGATACAGGTAATGCACGTCAGAGGCCGCCGAGTTCAGGCCCTTGGCCCCTGTCGGCGGAACGATATGCGCGGCATCGCCGCACAGGAACAACCGTCCCCAACGCATCGGTTCGGTAACGAAGGAGCGCAGCGGTGCGATGCTCTTCTCGATCGACGGCCCGGTGACGAGCTTGTCGGCGAACTGCTGCGGGATCCGTCGCTTCAACTCCTCCCAGAACGCGGCGTCCGACCAGTCCTCGACCTTCTCGTCCAGCGAGCATTGCAGGTAATAGCGCGACAGGTTCTCGTTGCGCATCGAACACAGGGCGAAGCCGCGCTCCGAGTTGGAATACAGCAACTCGTGGTCGACCGGCGGTGTTTCGCTCAAGACGCCCAGCCAGCCGTAGGGATAGACCTTCTCATATTCCCGCCGCACGTCTTCCGGAATGGATTTGCGGCTGACCCCGTGAAAACCGTCGCAACCGGCGAGGAAATCACAATCCAGCCGCCGCTCCTGCCCATGCACGGCATAGGTCACACAGGGCGCATCGCCGTCAGCATCGTGGATGGTGACGTTCTCGACCTCGTATTCGATCTTGCCATCCATCTGTTCCCGCGCCGCATAAAGGTCGCGCGTCACCTCCGTCTGGCCGTAGACCATCACCGGCGTGCCCGTGAGCGCCGCGAAATCGACCCGGAAGGCCGTCTCCCCAAAGGCAATCTGCGTGCCCTCGTGCGGAAATCCGTCGCGCTCCATCCGGTCCGCGCAGCCAGCCTCCTTCATCAGCGAAACGAACCCCTGCTCCAGCACCCCTGCCCGGATGCGGCCCAGCACATAGTCCTTGGTCTTGCGTTCCAGCACCACGGTATCGACCCCGGCCCGGTGCAGCAGTTGGGAAAGCAGCAGTCCTGATGGCCCGCCGCCGATGATCGCGACCTGTGTTTTCATGAACTACTCCCCTGTCCCGCGCGGTGTTCACTGGTTATACGGACGCAGTGCCGGAGTGGAACACAAAAGAATGCAGAAACAATGCGTGTCGCCACTTTGCCGACAGCCGCGCAGTTGCTAAACGCCGAGGGATGACATCCGCCCTGCCCCGTCCGATCCTGATCGCCGGCCCCACGGCCTCCGGTAAATCCGCGCTGGCCCTGCGCATGGCCGAGGCGTTGAATGGCATCATCGTCAACACCGACGCACTTCAGGTCTATGATTGCTGGCAGGTGCTGACGGCCCGCCCCCCGGCGGAAGATCTGGCGCGGGCGCCTCACCGTCTCTACGGTCACGTCGGCTACGCGCAGCCCTATTCCGTCGGCAATTGGCTGCGGGAGGTGGAAAGATTGCTTGCCTCCGACCGTCCCCTGATATTCGTCGGTGGCACCGGCCTCTATTTTCAGGCTCTCACTCAGGGACTGGCCGAGATACCAGCGACACCCGCACCGGTGCGGGCCGAAGGCGATGCGTTGCTGGCCGCCGAAGGTCTGGATGTTTTTCGCCACTACCTCGCGCAGCACGACCCTGACCTATTTGCCCGCATGGACACGCAGAACCCGGCCCGCTTGCAACGCGCATGGGAAGTTCACCGCGCCACGGGCCGGGCGCTGTCGGCATGGCAGGCCGAAACCGGTCCGCCACTGGTGGCCGAGGACGCGGCGTTGACCCTTTCGCTTGTCTCCGATCCAGATTGGCTCGGCCAGCGCATCGACAGGCGTCTGGGTATGATGCTGGAGGAAGGCGCACTGGAAGAATGCCGCGCGATCCTGCCCCGCTGGCAACCGTCTCTTCCGGCCAGCCGTGCCCTTGGTGCGGCGGAATTCACTGCCGCCTTGCGCGGCGAGCTGACGCTGGATGACGCGCTGGCCCGCGCAAGAACCGCGACGCGGCAATACGCCAAGCGCCAGCGCACCTGGTTCCGCTCCAAGATGCGGTCGTGGCATCAGGTGGAAAGTGAAAGTCTTACCCGAAAAGGGCGAATTGAGGACATTATATCAATGGCTTGAGCGTATCTGTTCAAACCGTGCACGATCCTTCGCAGTCCAGCTCACCTGCAGGTGATAGCCGTCCTCGTCCTGTTGCTCATCCGTCACCAGGTTGTGAGAGAACAGCCACGCCCGGTCGCGGCCCTCTTCGAAACCGAGATCGAGCGTCAGGTTCTCCACCGGCTCGCTGGTGCGGGCCTCGATCACCTCGAACAGCGTTTCCATGCCCTGCCCCGTCAGCGCCGACAGCGCAATCCGGCGCGGGTCGCGCTCGGCGTTGCGTTCCAGCGCGTCCGCCCGTTCAGGCGACAACAGGTCAACCTTGTTGAGCACTTCGACCATGTTTTCCTGTTGCGCCTCGTCGATCCCGAGACTTTCGAGGATCTCGGCCACGTCTGCCGCTTGCTCCGCAGTCTCCGGATGTGAGATATCGCGCACGTGCAGGATCAGATCGGCGTCGAGTACTTCCTCCAGCGTCGCGCGAAACGCGGCGACAAGCTGCGTTGGCAGGTCGGATATGAAGCCCACCGTGTCCGACAGGATCACCTGCTTGCCCGTGGGCAGGGTGATCGCCCGCATCGTCGGATCGAGCGTGGCGAACAGCATGTCCTTGGCCATCACCGAGGCACCAGTCATCCGGTTGAAAATACTGGATTTTCCGGCGTTGGTGTAGCCCACCAGCGCCACGATCGGATAGGGTATCTTCTTGCGTGCCTCTCGGTGCAGCTTGCGCGTCTTCACCACTTTCGCAAGCTGGCGGCGAATGCGGGTGATCTGCTCGGACAGCATCCGCCTGTCCGCCTCGATCTGCGTCTCGCCAGGGCCGCCAACGAACGACAGCCCGCCGCGTTGCCGCTCCAGGTGGGTCCAGCTGCGGACGAGGCGCGTTTTCTGATAGCTCAGATGCGCCAGGTCCACCTGCAGCACACCTTCTCGCGTCTGCGCCCGTTCGCCGAAAATTTCGAGAATCAGGCCCGTGCGGTCTAGCAGCTTTATGTCCCATGCCCGTTCGAGGTTACGCTGCTGCACCGGCGAAACCGGCCCGTCGACGACGACGAGATCGATCTCCTCCGCCTCGCAAATCGCCTTGATCTCATCGACCTTGCCGGTGCCGAACAATGTCCCGGCCCGCGCCTTGGGCACGGGTACCACCATCTGCCGGATCACTTCGAGATCGGCCAGGGCCTCCGTCAGGCCCACGGCCTCTTCCAGCGCAAGCTCGGGAGACCTCCGCGTATCGCTTCGGTTCAGGTCCGGATGCAGTACGAGAGTTCGCAATTAAGCGCTGTCCTCGCCGTCATACAGGTTCACGGGCTGCGACGGCATGATCGTCGAAATCGCGTGTTTGTAGACAAGCTGGGATTGACCGTCGCGGCGCAGGAGCACACAAAAGTTGTCAAACCACGTGATAACGCCCTGCAATTTCACACCGTTGACGAGGAAGATCGTCACCGGAATTTTTGCCTTGCGGACATTGTTGAGGAAAGCATCCTGGAGGTTTTGTTTATCGGCAGCCATTCTATCAGCCTTAAGTTTTATGTGCGGGCAGAGCCTGCGTTATCTTTCTTATGATAGTGTTATGGGGCCATCGTGACGCAATTTCCAGATGGCGCCATCATTTTTTGTGTGCATGTGCGAAAAAGAAGCTGATCAGGCCCGCCAGAAGTTGGGATTGAACAGCGCAATCACCACCAGCGCCTCCAGCCGTCCGAAAATCATTGCCGCCGAGAGGATCGCATAGGTGACATCGCTCATCTGTGCGAAAATGACAGTATCTGTCAGCACGAAGGAGGCGGGGCCGGTGTTGGTCAGCATCGCGATCGACAGAGCCATCGCCGCCTCGAAGTCCTGCCCGGCTGCCGTCAGCGCCAACAGCGTGAAAGCAATGCCGATCAGGAACAGCATCAGGAACAGCCATGCAATCGCCGCGCCCTCGCGCCTGATACGACGCGCCGTTATGCCGGAGCCGCCCACCGAATTTGGGTGGATCAGCCGCCCCATCTCACGCGCACCATGTTTGTAAAGCGCATAGACCCGCAACAGTTTCACCCCGCCAGCCGTGGTGGCGATGCCCCCGCCCATCACACACAGACCCAGCAAAACGAATCCGGGCGTGCTGAGGCCAGACCAGTTGCGGGCCGCCTCCCAATCCTGGCTCTCGTAGCCGGTGGTCGTCAGGAACGAGAGCACGCCGAAGCCCGTTCCCCAGATCGCCCGCATCGCGCTCTGCCAGTTCTGCTGGTCCTCGACATCCACGGCTCCAAGGAAATGGCGCAGGAACAACAGCCCGGTAACCAGGGAAATGCAAACGAGCGCCAGTTTCACCTCCGGATCCAGCCCGCCTACCGCCAGAATGTCGCGGCGGAACAGTCGCGTCATGCTCTTCTGGGTGACGGCCGCGAAGAAGAAGATGAACACCAGCACCTCGCCGGGATGGCCACTGCCGGCATGTGCGTAACTCTGAAGCGGCGTGATCCCGGATGTGGCCAGCGTGCCCATTGCATGCATGACCGCCACGAGGCTGCGGTCGCCCGCCAGCACCAGCCCCAGCGTCAACGCCGCCGTCAGCACCGCATATGGCACGATCACCAGTTGTGCATAGCGCAGGATCCGCTCGTTGGATTGCAATGAACCGGACCGCACCTTGCGGTTCGGCGCCGCCGACGCCCCGATGGTGGCCTGCAACTCGAACCCCCCCAGCTTCAGCGGCTCAAGGATGGCAAGCGCGGCAACGAGGAACATGAACCCGCCCAGCCAGCCGACGATCCCCCGCCACAGGTGCAGCGGTTCCGCCAGATCCCACGCCGGGTCGAAAACCGTCGCCCCGGTCGTCGTCAGGCTCGACAACATCTCGAAATAGCCCTGCACCCAGGTGATAGAGGGCACCACATGCGTGAATGGCAGCGCCAGCACCGCCGGCAGGATCAGATAGGCCAGCAGCAGCGAAACCAACTGGTTCTCGCGCAGCGATTTCGGCACCGTGCCGTCCCCGCTGCTACCGCTTCCCGGTCGCTCCGCGCGTTGGGTGCCGATGCTTGCCCTGCCCTCAAGGCCGATGGCCAGCATCACGGCAAGGATGACGACGAACATGCCGTGATAGAGAAACGTCCGCGCGATCAGCCAGTCGCCAAGCCGCGCCGCATGCATCGCCGGCGCCATCATCAGCAGCGCCGAAGCCAGCATCAGCAGGATGAAGGGAGGTTGGTGGCGGATGAAGCGGAGCATCGCGCGGCTCAGAAGAAGTTGATGGAGACCTGAAAGAGATCCTCCACCGCCGCCACGTCCTGTCGCAGGGAAAAGACGGTGACGACATCGCCTTCCTCGATCTTGGTGTCGCCGCGCGGCAGCACGATCTGTCCGCGCTTGCGGATCACGCCGACAAGCGCGCCCTCCGGCCATTCGATATCGCGCAGCCGCTTGCCCGCCACCGCCGATGTCCCCAGTACCTGCGCCTCCAGCACCTCCGCCTCGGCATCACCGATGGAATACACCGCCTGTATGCGGCCGTGGCGGATATGGCGCAGGATCGAGGAGACGGTCGTTGCCCGCGGGTTGATAAAGGCGTCGATCCCCAACGGTTCCATCAGCGAAGACAGGGCGGGGTCGTTGACCAGCGCAATCACCAGCGGCGCCCCTTCGGACTTCGCGCGTGCGCAGGTCAGCAGGTTGGTCTTGTCGTCATCGGTCAGTGCCAGAACCGCATCGGCCTTGGAGAGGTTGGCCTCTTCCAGCAGGTTGCGGTCCAGCCCGTCGCCATGAAGCACGATCGTCCGTTCAAGGTTGTCGGCCGCGTGTTCCGCCACCGCGCGGTTCAATTCGATCAGCTTCACCCGCGTCTTGTCCTTGCGGGCTTCAAGTTGCTGCGCGACGGAAAGTCCGACATTGCCGCCGCCGATGATGATCACCCGCGCCGACTTGCGGTTGACCTTGCCGAAAATCTCCATTGTCCGGTGCACATCCGGGGTAGCGGCGAAGACATACACCTGGTCGCCGGGATAGATCTGGTCACCCGGTTCCGGCGCGAACAGCCGGCTCTCCCGCCGGATGCCGACCACCACAGCCTTCAGGGTCGAAAACAACTCCGTCAGCTGCCTCAGCGGCGTGTTGATCACGGCGCAGTCCTCGTCGATGGCGAGGCCCACCAGTTGCGCATCGCCGTCGAGAAAATTTTCGGTGTCGAACGCCGCCGGCGCCGCCAGCCGTTGCAGCGCCGCATCCGCCACTTCCTTCTCCGGCGAGATCACCACGTCGATCGGCAGGTGATCACGGCGGTAGAGGTCCGAGTAGATGGCGTCGAGGTAGGACCGGGCCCGCAACCGCGCCACCTTGCGCGGAATGTTGAACACCGAGTGCGCCACCTGGCAGGTGACCATGTTCACCTCATCGGACTGGGTGGCGGCGATGATCATGTCGGCATCACGCGCCCCTGCCCTGTCCAGCACATCGGGATGGGAGGCAAAGCCGGTGATCCCGCTCACGTCAAGTGAATCGGTGATGCGGCGGATCAGCTCACCGTTCTGATCCAGCACCGTTACGTCGTTGCCTTCGGACGAAAGATGCCGGGCGAGCTGGCCGCCCACCTGACCCGCGCCGCAAATGATGACCTTCATGCGCTCTCGTCAAGCTCCGTGGGTTCCGCCACCCGCGCACCACCGCGCGCCGTGGTGATGACGTTCAGGGATTTCAGCTTCCGGTGCAAGGCCGAACGTTCCATGCCCACGAAAGTCGCCGTCCTGGAAATGTTGCCGCCGAACCGGTTGATCTGGGCGATCAGATACTCGCGCTCGAACATCTCCCGCGCCTCGCGCAGCGGCATCCCGGCATAGGTGGCGGAGATCAGTGAAACCACCGTTTCCGGTGTCGGCGCCATGATCTCGGAGGGGAACTCGGACGCTTCGACCTGGCCACTGTCCGGGCCGAGGATCAGGCACCGTTCCAGCGTGTTCTTGAGCTGACGGATATTGCCTGGCCAGTTCATCGTCTGCAGATGCGCCTCCGCATCCCTGCTCAGCATCCGCAGCGGCAGGCCCTGCACGCCATTGAGATCCTTTATGAAATGTTCGGCCAACTCCGGAATGTCCTCGCGCCGCGAATCCAGCGGCGGCACGGCTATCGGCACCACGTTCAGCCGGTGATACAATTCCTCGCGGAAGGTGCCGGCGTCGATTTCGGTCTTCAGGTCGCGGTTGGTGGCCGACAGGACGCGCACATCCACCCGCACGGTGTCGGAGCCGCCGGCCCGCTGGAAGCTCTGCTCCACCAGCACCCGCAGGATTTTCGACTGGGTGCCCAGTGGCATATCCGCCACCTCATCGAAGAACAGGATGCCGCCATGCGCCTGCTCGAACAGCCCCGGTTCCTGCCCGCGCTCCGCCGAGTAACGGCCGAACAGCACCTCCTCCATCCGGTCCGGCTCTATCGACGCGGCCGAGACGGTGACGAACGGGCCGCTGGCACGGTCGCTCTCGCTGTGCAGGTAGCGTGCAGCCACTTCCTTGCCGCTGCCCGCCGGCCCCGTCAGCATCACCCGGCCGTTGCCGCGCGCCACCTTTTCCAGTTGCGATTTCATCGCCTTGAACGCGGCGGAAGAGCCGATCATCTCGTGGTTGGTCACCTCCCGCACCCGCAGGCTGGCGTTTTCCCGCCGCAACCGCGAGGTTTCCAGCGCGCGCGTGATCACCACCATAAGCTGGTCGATATTGAACGGCTTTTCGATGAAGTCGTAGGCACCCTGCTTCACCGCAGCCACCGCGATCTCGATATTGCCGTGGCCGGAGATGATGACCACCGGGATAGCTGGGTTGTTGCGCTTCACCAGTTTCAGGATGTCGATGCCGTCGAGCTTGCTGTCCTTCAGCCAGATATCGAGGATGATCAGGTCCGGCGCCTCGCCGTTGATCTCGGCCATCGCGGTGTCGCTGTCGCCCGCCAGCCGCACGGCATGGCCCTCGTCGCGCAGAATGTCACCCACCAGTTCGCGGATGTCCCTCTCATCGTCCACTATCAGAATGTCGCCCATATCTACCCTCTTTTTTTTATGCCGTAGCTCGGTTTTCTTCGGGTTCCGTCAGGTACCCCGTTTCACTGACCGGCAGCAGGATGCGGGCTTCGGCGCCCTGATGCCCGCCGTCCTCGAACGGCGGTGCATCCATCAGTTCCAGCTTTCCGGCGTGTTCCTCGATGATCTTCTTGACGATGGACAGTCCCAGCCCTGTGCCCTTCTCGCGATTGGTCACGTAGGGTTCGAACAGCCGCTGGCGGCTTTCCTGCGGCAGGCCAATGCCGTTGTCCTGTATCTGGATCAGCAACGCCCCTTCGACATGGCTGACGATCACCCGGATTTCGCCCTGATAGCCATCGCGGTCCTTGGTTTCGTCGGTGGCCTCGGCGGCGTTCTTCATCAGGTTGGTAAGTGCCTGCCCTATCATTGTCTCGTCGATCATCGCCAGCACCGTCGTCTCCGGCAGGTCCAGCGAATAGCGAATGTCCGGGCGGCCACTCTCCTGCAGGTGAACCGTGTCGCGGATCAGGCGCAGGATGTCCGATGCCCTTCTCTCCGGCGCCGGCATCCGCGCGAACTTGGAAAATTCGTCGACGATCCGCCGCAGGTCACCCGTCTGCCGGATGATCACGTCGGAATATTGCGCCAGCGCGGCCGCATCCTCTTCACCGACCAGCGGCGTGAACTTCCGCCGCAGCCGCTCCGCCGAAAGCTGGATTGGCGTGAGCGGGTTCTTGATCTCGTGCGCGATCCTTCGGGCCACGTCACCCCACGCCGCCGTGCGCTGCGCCTGCACGAGGTCCGAAACGTCGTCGAAGGTCACAACGTAGCCCTCCAGCGCACCAGAGGCCCCGGCCCGTTGCGCCATTCGCACCAGCAGCGTTTCCTCACGGCCGCTGCGGATGATCCGCACCTCGCCCTGACTGACGCCCTGTATGCTGCTCTCCAGCCGCGAAAACAGCGCCCCGAACTCCGGCACCGCCTGCTCGATGTGAACTTCGCTCGGCAACAGGTTGTCGAGGCTCAGCAAATCGGCACCGGCCCGGTTCATCATCTCGATCCGTCCTTCGGCATCGAGGCCGATCACCCCGGCGGTAACGCTCGACAGGATGGAATCGAACAGACGCCGCCGCCGCTCGGTTTCCTCATGCGCCTCTATCAGCGCATCACGTTGCGATTTAACTTCGCGCGTCATCGTATTGAATCCGCGTGATAAAGTCGCAAACTCATCATCGCCCGGCGCCTCGGCCACCTTGAAGTCGAGATCGCCCTTCGCCACCCGTTCCGCTGCTCCGACAAGCTGTGCCAGCGGCCGGGACAACCGCTCCGCGAACCACAAACCGAACCAGATTGCCGCCAGTATGACGATCAGCGCAAAGCCGAGGTAGACCAGCGCGAACTCGAACAACAGCCGCCCACGCTCCCGCTCCAACTGCTCGTACAGCCCCACCGTCTCCTTGGTCTGGTCCAGCAGGCTCAGGATTTCGCCATCGACATCGCGTGTCACGTAAAGAAAACGGTCCGCGAAATTGCGTAACTGGATCAGTGCCCGGAACTCGTTGTTGTCCCAGTCCTCGATGATCACCGCCCGCCCGGCCCGCGCCTCGCCGATCTCCTCGACACTTGGTGCCTCATAGTCGAAAAGGTAGCTGCGTTCGCCCCGCGCCCGCAGCTTGGCCTCGCCATCGATGATATAGGCTTCCGGCAGTTCCCGCTGCATCTGCACCTGTCCCCGGTTCAACAGGTCGCGCAGCTGCCCGGCGGAGATCAGTGGAAAGCGGTCCTTCTGTGCGTCGAGGAATTCGGCGAGGATGCGGGCATCCGACGTCAGGTTGAACCGGTGCTCCGCTTCATAGGCCTGCGCCGCCTCCAGGCTGTTGCCGACCACGTTGCGCACCCGGTCGGAAAACCAGCCCTCCAGCCCGAAATTCACCGTCAAGGTGGCAAAGACCGCCACAAGGACGGTCGGGATAAGGGCGATGATTGCGAACATGCCGGTTAGCCGCAGATGCATTTGCGATCCGGCGGATTGTCTTCGGCGCGCGATGATTTGCGCCGAGATCGAGCGCAGGATCAGCCCCGCGATAACGGCGACATAGACGAAATCCGCCAGCAGTACGACCCGCAGCGATGCATTGCTTGCACCCTCGCGCGAATTGACTTCGAAGGCCGTCCAGATCGCCAGAACCGGACCAAGAGCCACGAAGACAAGCGCGAGTGCGGACTGCACCCGTTTTTCTCTCAGTCCCCGCCCAACGGAGGACCAGAGCTGAACCGCCGATTGTTGCACGCTCGAAACACGCCTGTTATTTTTATCACTGTGGCGAGTTTACATCATTTTTTTGCCACGTGTTACAGAAATGTCGAGCTCCTGGATCTTTTTTCGCAACGTATTCCGGTTGATCCCGAGCAGGTCGGCGGTTTTCACCTGATTGCCCCGCGTCGCCGACAGCGACAGCGCGATCAGCGGCAGTTCCACCTCCTTCAGGATTCGCTCGTACAGGCCCGATGGCGGCAGGCTGTCGCCATGCAGGTCGAAGTAGCGTTTCAGATGCACCTCGATCGCCTGCCCCAGTCGCTGCCCCTGATCGGGCTGAGGCGCACCGGACGAACTGGGCCGCGCCTTGATCTCCTGCTCCACCACCGTGGCGGAGATGATCTCGTCCGGGCACAACACCGCCAGCCTCCGCATCAGGTTTTCAAGTTCCCGCACGTTGCCGGGCCATTGTTCCTTGCGCAGGATTTCCAGCGCCTCCTTGGAGATCAGGTGCCGCGGCAGCCCTTCCGCCTCCGCCTGGCGCAGGAAATGCCGGGCGAGATCGGGAATGTCGTCGAGCCGGTCGCGCAGCGGCGGCAAACGCACGGGCACGATGTTCAGCCGGTAGAACAGGTCTTCCCGAAACTTGCCCTCGTTCACCAGCGCCCGCAGGTCCTGATGCGTCGCCGCGATGATCCGGGCATCCGCCGTCAGCGTTTCCCGGCCCCCGACGCGCGTGAACTTGCCGTCCTGCAGCACCCGCAACAGCCGCGTCTGTGCATCCAGCGGCATGTCGCCGACCTCGTCGAGAAACAGCGTGCCGCCCCCCGCCTGCTCGAACTTGCCCGCCCCGTCCGGCCCCGGCGTCGCGGCCGTGCCGAACAGTTCCGTCTCGATCATGTCCGGCGGGATCGACGCCATGTTGATCGCCACGAACTGCCCGCCCTTGCGCTGGCCGAAATTGTGCAGGGCCCGCGCCACCAGTTCCTTGCCGGTGCCGCTTTCGCCCGCGATCATCACCCCCAGGTCGGTGATCATCAGCCGCGCCATGATGCGGTAGACTTCCTGCATCGCCGGGCTGCGCCCGATCAGCGGCAGTTTCTGGCTGTCCTCCGCCCGTGCGGCGGCGGCGGCCTCCTCTTCCTGCGGCTGGTACAGGCGGCGCTGGCGGTTCAGGGCCTTGTTCACCTGGCTCAGCACTTCCCGCAGGTCGAACGGTTTCGGCACATATTCGTAGGCGCCGACTTCCGTGGCACGAATGGCCGTCATCACCGTGTTCTGCGCGCTCATCACGATCACCGGCAGGTCCGGCCGCTTGCGCTTGATCGCCGGCAAAATATCCAGCGCATCGCCGTCGGGCATCATCACGTCGGTGACGACGCAGTCGCCTTCGCCTTCCTCGATCCATCGCCACAGCGTTGAAACCGTGCCGGTGGAGCGCACCCGCGCTCCCGCCCGCGTCAGTGCCTGGCTCAAAACCGTCCGGATCGTGCGGTCATCATCCGCAACAATTACTGTACCTTCCATCAGGCGCTCCGCTGCTCAAGTATTTCTTTTGATTTGTTTTCCGACGATGCCGACTGAATCGGCAGCCGCACCCGGAACTCCGTCCGCCCCGGAACGCTCTCGCATTCAATGACGCCGCCGTGGTCCGTCAGAACCTTGGAAACAAGGGACAGGCCCAGCCCCGACCCGTGCGACTTGGAGCTGACAAACGGGTCGAACACGTCACGGATCAGGTTCTCGGGGATGCCGGTGCCGTTGTCGATGACGCTGACGACCAGCGGCAGTTTCTCACTGCGGCCATTGGGAAGCGACAGTTTCACCCCCGGCTGGTAGCCAGTGCGCAGCGTGATCAGCCCACCGACCTCCGGCACCGCCTCGGCGGCGTTCTTCAGAAGGTTCTGGAACACCTGCATCAACTGGTCGGAATCACCGATCGTCGGCGGCAAGGATGGGTCGTATTGCTCACGAAACCGGACATGCCGGGCGAAACCGGCCTGCGCCGCCCGCTTGGCCCTGTCCAGCACATCATGGATGTTCACCTCTTCCCGGTTCAGGGGCCGCAACTCTCCGAACTGCTCCACCCGCTCCACCAATGTCGAGATTCGGGCAGTTTCCTGCTGGATCAAATCCGTCAGTTCCTGATCGTCTTCGCCCACGGACATGGAAAGCAACTGCGCCGCCCCCGATATGCCCGCCAGCGGATTCTTGATCTCATGCGCCAACATCGCCGCCATGCCTGTAACGGACCGGGCCGCCGATCGGTTCGAAAGCGAGCGGTCCATCTGGTCCGCCATGCCCCGCGGGTGCAGCAACAGCAGCAGGCGCCCGAACTCGTCCTGCAACTGGCTCACCCGCAGAGTGAAGGTCTGCACAGGCCGATCACCCCAGCCGATCTCCAGATTGTAGAGCACCACCGAGACGGATCCGCGCCGCGCCTGCGACAACCCCTCCATCACCGGGCTTTCATCGCCCACATATTTACCCAGGGGCTTGCCGAGGATCTGGCGATGCGACATCGCGCAGAACGCCTCCGCCTCCGAATTGCAGGCGATCACCGTATCGTCCCCGTCGACCACGAAGGCCGGGTACGGTATCGCCCCCCATATTTGTTCCAGCGTCAACGCACTCATGCCGCACTCCTCACACACATCAGCGGCACCTTCTGCAGGGCCGCAATTGTTTCCCGCGGGCCCGGCGCGGTCAGAACGACGGTGCGCAGGGCCTTCGGGCAGTCCAGTTCGTCGAGATACCAGCCCAGATGCTTGCGCGCGTTCCTGCACCCAAGTTCCGTGCCGTAGAAAGTCAGCATCGCCTCGTAATGGCCGAGGATCATGTCCAGCAGGTCCCCACCCTGCGGGCGCACCGCTGCCCGGCCGCCGCCCAGCCCCGCAAGGATCTCCGCCAGTGCCCACGGACGCCCCTGCGCCCCGCGCCCGACCATTACGCCATCGGCACCGGAAAGCCGCAGCGCCTCGCGCGCCGTCTCCGTGTCGGTGATGTCGCCATTGGCCACCACCGGTATGCGTACCGCTTCCTTGACGGCACCGATCGCCGCCCAGTCCGCCCGGCCTTTGTAGAACTGGCACCGGGTGCGACCATGGATCGTGATCATCGCGATCCCGGCCGCCTCGGCCCGTGCCGCGATCTCAGGCGCGTTCAGGCAATCGTCGTCCCAGCCCAGCCGGGTTTTCAGCGTCACCGGCACATCCACAGCCGCGACCACCGCCTCGATCAGCCGCAGCGCGTGATCCGGCTGGCGCATAAGCGCCGAACCGGAGTAGCCGTTCGTGACCTTCTTCGCCGGGCAACCCATGTTGATGTCGATGATGGCGGCCCCCTGCCCGGCGCACAGCTTGGCGCATTCCGCCATCCAGTAGGCTTCGCGCCCGGCGATCTGCACCGAAGTACGTCCCTCACCGAAGGCCAGCTCTGCCCGCGCACGCGTCGAGGGCTTGGCCTGAACCATTTCCTGGCTGGCAACCATCTCCGAGACCACAAGGCTGGCGCCGAACCCCTGCACGAGAGTGCGGAATGGCAAATCGGTGATACCTGCCAGCGGGGCAAGCATCACCGGGGGCGTGCGGAATAAATCAACAGGGCTCATGGATTACATGCTTAATATCTGGGCAGGTATCCCAGCAATACCCAAAACGAGGCACAGGGGCAAATTTCTTTAAATTCCGGTTAATTCCTGCCATAGACGTCGCGAAGCAGACACAGGCCCCGCATGACCATCGCCGCCCTCATCGTCGCCGCCGGGCGTGGAACCCGCGCTGGTGGTGAAATTCCCAAACAATACATGGACATCGGCGGCAAACCGGTGCTGGCCCGCACGCTGGAGGCCGTGCTCGCCATTCCGGGTATAGACAGGGTTCAGGTGGTTATCCACCCTGACGACCAGCCCCGTTACGACAAAGCGACGCAGGCGCTGGCCGACCGGCGTATCGCCCCTGCCGTTCCCGGCGGCAAGGACCGGCAGGCTTCCGTTTGCGCCGGGCTGGAGGCTCTGGCTCACCCGTCCGCGCCGACGCAAGTGCTGATTCACGATGCCGCCCGTCCGTTCCTGTCGCCCGATCTGGCTGCCCGCGTGCTGGTGGCTCTGGCCGATGCCCCGGCGGTGCTGCCGGCCCTGCCCATCGTCGATGCCCTCTGGCGGTCCGAGGGTGACATGGCGGCAGTGGCGGTCGACCGGCAGGATCTGTGGCGGGCACAGACGCCGCAGGGTTTCGACTTCGCCACCATTCTCGATCTGCACCGCAATGCCGCGCCCGGCGCCCCGGACGATGTTACCCTCGCCCGCGCCGCCGGCCTGCCGGTTGCCATCGCCCTTGGCGACGGCAATAACTTCAAGATCACCCTGCCGGAGGATTTCGCCCGCGCCGAAACCCTGCTGGCGGCCAAAAGGAGCACGCGCATGGATGTTCGCACCGGCATCGGCTATGACGTTCACGCCTTCGGGCCGGGCGACGCCGTCACCCTCAACGGCGTCACCGTTCCCCATGGCCGTGGCCTCAAGGGCCATTCCGATGCCGACGTGGCGATGCACGCGATCACCGATGCCATCTTCGGGGCGCTCGCCGAAGGCGACATCGGCCAGTGGTTCCCACCATCTGACCCGCAGTGGAAAGGTGCCGCCTCCGACATCTTCCTCGCCAAGGCCGCCGAACGCACAGCCGCCCGTGGCTTCCGCATCAGCCATATCGATTGCACGATCATCTGCGAGCAGCCGAAGATCGGCCCGCACGCCACCGCCATGCGCCGGCGGCTGGCCGAAATTCTGGCCCTTGAGGAGGGGCGCATCTCGGTCAAGGCCACAACCTCCGAACGCCTCGGCTTTACCGGCCGCGAGGAAGGCATCGCCGCCACCGCCACCGCCACGCTGGTGCAGCCATGATGCGCGCCATCGCCACCTTCGCCTATGTCGGCCTCATCCCGGTCGCGCCCGGAACCTTCGGGTCGCTCGCTGCCATCCCTGTTGCCTGGGGACTGCACTGGCTCGGCGGCTTCCCCCTTGTCGTCGCCGCCACTCTGGCGGTTTTCTGGGTAGGCCTCGTCGCCACCCGCGCCGTCACCGCCGGCGCGGCGGAGCATGATCCGGGTTCCATCGTCATCGACGAGGTTGCGGGCCAGTTCATCGCCCTCTGGCCCCTTTCCGCCGGTCTCTGGTTCGCGTCCGTCGCCCCGCATGTCTTTCCCTGGCCGGGCTGGGTGGGCGCCTTCCTGCTCTTCCGCCTGTTCGACATCTGGAAGCCCTGGCCGGTCAGTTGGGCCGACGGCATGCACACGCCGCTCGGCGTCATGCTCGACGACGTCATCGCCGGCCTGATGGCCGCTGTCTGCGTCGCCATCGCTGCCGGTATTTCCCACGGGCTGATGGGCACGTGAGCGCGGAGGCCGTTCTCGCTGCAGCGCGTACGCGCGGCTGGCGGATCGTCGCCGCCGAAAGCTGCACCGGAGGTGGCCTGATGGCCGCCCTCACCGACATTCCCGGCTCGTCCGATGTGGTTGACCGCGGTTTTGTCACCTATTCGAACGCTGCGAAAATGCAAATGCTGGGCGTCCGCGAAGACACGCTCTCGTCGCACGGCGCAGTGTCGGAGGAAACGGCCCGCGAAATGGCCAGCGGCGCCCTCGCCCGTTCCGAAGCGGAGATCGCGGTTTCGATCACCGGCATCGCCGGCCCCGGCGGCTCTGACCACAAGCCGGAAGGCATGGTCTGCTTCGGCCTGGCAACCGCCCAGCAGGTCGTGGCAGAGACATGCCAATTCGGCGCCATCGGTCGGGCGGCGGTGCGCCGGGCGTCGGTGGACCATGCCCTGACCATGCTGCTCGCCCGGCTTTAAGGCAGGGACGCCGGCGCCGAACGGTTTGGCACGGCCTCCAGGCCCGTCACCCCGCGCCGTTCCCGAAGTCAGGCACGCGGATGCAGCCCCGGTCTTTGCCTTTTGCGGATATCAGTCGAACAACTCGTGGCAAAGTTCCAGCGCCTCGACCAGCACATCGACTTCCGCGCGCGTGTTGTAGAGCCCGAAACTGGCGCGACAGGTCGCGGTGACACCGAGATGTTCCATCAGTGGCTGCGCGCAGTGATGGCCGGCCCGGACAGCCACGCCCTTGCGGTCGACGACCGTGGAGATGTCGTGGGCATGGGCCGCGCCCTGCATGGTAAACGAGAAGATCGCCCCCTTGTCCTGCGTCTTGCCCTGCACGTTCAGCCAGTTGAGGCTGCCAAGCCGTGCGACGGCATAGTCGCGCAGGTCGGCTTCGTGGGCGGCAATCGCCTGCATCCCCAGCCCCTGCATGTACTCCAGCGCCGCCCCCAGCCCGATCTGCTGGACGATGCCCGGCGTGCCGGCCTCGAACTTGTGCGGCGGGTCGTTGTAGCTGACGGCGTCGCGGCCCACCTCCCGGATCATGTCGCCGCCCCCCATGAAGGGTCGCATCTCCGCCATCCGCTCACGCCGGATGTAGACCGCGCCGGAGGCAGAGGGGCCATAAAGCTTGTGGCCGGTGATCGCGTAGAAATCGCAACCGAGATCCTGAAGATCGACAGGCATGTGAACCGCCGCCTGGCTGCCATCGACCGCCACCGGAATGCCCCGCTCTGCCGCCTCGGCGCAAATCGTTTTGATGTCGACTACGGTGCCCAGCACGTTGGACATGTGCGTCAGCGTGATCAATTTCGTTCTCGGCGTTATCGCGTCGATCACCGCCTGCGGGTCAAGCGAGCCATCAGCGGCGGTCTCAACCCATTTCAGCACCACGCCCTGCCGTTCCCGCAGAAAGTGCCATGGCACGATGTTCGCGTGATGCTCCATGACCGACAGGATGATCTCGTCTCCCGCCTCCAGCCGCGGCGCCGCCCAGCCGTAGGAGATCAGGTTGAACGCCTCGGTGGTCCCGGTGGTGAAGAGAATTTCATCGGTCGACGGCGCATTGAGAAAACCGCGAATGATTTCCCGTACCGCCTCGTATTTCTCGGTCGCGAGGTTGGAAAGGAAGTGCAAGCCCCTGTGAACATTGGCATATTCTTCGGAATAGGCACGGGTTACCGCGTCGATTACCGCCTGCGGTTTCTGCGCCGAAGCGCCATTGTCCAGATAGACCAGCGGCCGTCCGTGCACCTCGCGCGACAGGATCGGAAAGTCCCTTCGCACCTCTTCGACATCATACATCAGTTCACAGTCCCCGCTGGTGGCAGTCCCGCCATCACAAACACCAAATTGAGCAGGAAAGACAAGGCAAAGAGCCCCGCAAATATCCCGCCAAACACCCGCCAGCCGTTCACGAAGCCGTGCAGTTCGGCGGTGAAGGCCGTCAGCGCCCAAAAGAACCAGATGATCAGGAAAATTCCCACCAGCATCGCCAGCGGTGGCAGCAGGATCGAAGTGACGGAGAAGAACAACTGGATTGCGATCGAGACGATGTTGAACCAGGCGACCAGCGCGATTGCACCCCGAAAATCGCCCCGCCCCCCGAACATCCGTCCGCCGGCCGTCATCAGCACCGCCAGAAGCACCGCGCCGCCAAACTGCAAAAGCGCCAGCAGCAACGGCTGGCCCAGCAGCACGGTGATGATCGTGCGCGGCAGATCATCCGCCGGCTGAAAGGTCAGTGTCGAGACGATGGTGGACACCGCCGCCGTCAGCGCGGCTAGTTGCATGTAGGTGCCGGTTGCAAACGGCCAGCCAAGCACCGCCCGTCCGGCCTCGCGCGGCTTCAAAAGGCTGTCCTTCAACAGCCCCTTCCAATCAATCATCGTCCTCGTACGCCCCCGTGGGGCCGCGCCTGCGGCCGGTTACGCCATTAGGAACGCGGCCGTCAGGCCCGCGATCCCAAGAATGGTGAGGACGATAAAGGAAATGACATTGGACTTGAAGCGCTGCGCTTCCGCCAGGCCCTGGCTGACGATCCACATGAACGGGATCACCCCGATCCAGTACGGCAGCATCGTCACCCATTGGTTGCCAAACACAGGGAAGGAAGGCTTCAGCCACTCCATGCCCACCGTCAGCAGTGCCATCAGGAAGCCGACAGGCGCGGCAACCAGCGCTCCCCAGAAGACGCCGATGCGGGTGTCGCGCCACGTGCCCTGCCCGCCGAAAGCCTTGCTGGCAATGTTCAGGAAGAACGAGAAGACATACATGCAGGTCGTTCGCAACAGCAGTGCCCCGATCAGAACCAGCCCGATGCCCAGCGGAATTTCCTCTTTCATCGCTTCCGGCGGTGCCACCACCGTCTGCATGGCACTGGCGAGGAAGAAGATGATGTCGGACAGCAGCACGAAGAACAGCAGGCGTTGCTCGCTCGGCTGTTCCTCGATCAGGCGGCGCGTCGCCGCCCGCATGTCGCGGAAGCTGGACCAGATGCGCGGCCCGAGGCCAATCCGGTTCTCGGCCTGTTCCGCCAGTTCAAGCTCAAGTTCCTCCAGCGCGGTCAGGCGGCGCTCACCCCCATCCATCACCAAATCGGACATCCCAGTCGCTCCTTCGCTCGGCCTGTGGCGTCGGCCGAATGCTGCTCGCCGCGTCCACGCCTCAACTTCGTTTATTACTCTTTTACTGATTATTGCCCACGCAAACTGCCCGCAAGAATGGGTCGCAATTGTGGCCAAAGAATTAAATTGCTGTGATATCCCCCGAAGTTCAGGATAACACGGCCAGCGCCAGAAAGAAGAGAGAAGGCACAAGAAACGCGAAGATTACTTTCGCGCGATGCCTGAAGTTCTCGGCAACCAGAACGGTTCCGGACAGCAGCCACAGGAAGCCGAGGTAGAGTATTCCGTTCAGCAGCCACAGGTGCACACCAGCCAGCCACGGCCCGGCCAGCGCTCCGAGAATGCCGAGTGGCAGCGCCAGCAGTACCCCCCAGAAAACCGCGTGCCGGGTGCCCGGGCCGGTGCCCGTACCGCCGAACATCCGGGAAATCACCCGAACAAGTGCCGCCAACCCGTAGAGAAACAACGGGAAAATGAAAACAGCGCCAAAAAACGCGGCAATCAGGTAGGCCGAAACCTCGCCCTCACCCGTCTCCGCAATACCGGCACGCGCCTCCGCCAGTGTTCCGGGCAAACCGGAGACAAATCCGGCCAGTCCCGCAACGAAGGCATAGACCAGCAACCGCGGTTCGCCCGGCGGATGCGCGCTGCGCCGGGCGAAATCACCCGGCACATCGCGATAGGCCTCGACGATGGTCTGCACTCAAGCGGTCCGGTGGCGCTCGATCCAGTCGGCAAGCCGTTTGCGGATCATGTTGCCGAGTGCCTCATCCTCAATCTCCTGAATCGACTCGTCGAGGAAGGCCAGCACCAGCATGCCTTCCGCCGCTTCCCGCGGCACACCGCGCGACGTCAGGTAAAACAGCGCATCCTCATCGACAGACCCGACGGTGGAGCCGTGCGAACAGGCGACATCATCGGCATAGATCTCCAGTTCCGGCTTGGCCAGGAACTGGCTGTCGTCGTCCAGCATCAGCCCTTGGCTGATCTGGTAGCCATCGGTCTTCTGGGCATCCGCCTTCACCAGGATCTTGCCCTGAAATACGCCCACGGCCCCGTTGCGGAGCACTTTCTTGAACACCTGCCGGCTCTCGCAGTTCACGGCGTCGTGCGTGACGAACACCGTGTCATCATGGTGGAACGCGCCATCGCCGGCCGCGGCCCCGGCAACATGCGCGGCCGCGTCATCGCCGGTGAATTCCACCACGGCCTCGTTCCGCGTCATCACGCCGTTGACCGACAGGGTGAAGGATTTCAGCGTGCTTTGCGTGCCCAGCCGCGCAAACAGATGCGTCACAACCTTGCGCTCGTGGTCCCGCCCCTGCGAACGCACATGGTGGAAAGCCGCGCCATCGGCAACCTCGGCCTCGATGCAGCCGTTGAACCGCGCCGCACCGGCTCCGGATTCCAGCAGCGTGAACGCTGCCCCCTGCTCCACCTTGATCGCGTGATGAACAACGGCATCGGAATGCGGGTTGGCGTGAACATAACGAATGGAGACCGGGCGCGTCGCCTGACCGGACACCCGGATCGCCACACCCGCTGCCGCCACGGCAGTGTTCAGCGCCGCCAGCGGACGTGGCACAGGGGTCTGGCCACGGGTCTCCAGCACGCCGAACACCTCCTTCGCCCAGTGAATATCCGTCGCCAGCGCCTCGCCCAGCGGCTCGATCTCGACACCGTCCAGCGCCATCACATCGGATTGTTCAGGGTCGAAGACACCATCGACGAACGTGAGCCGCAGGGCATCGACATCCTCGAACACCGGCGACTCCTGCGTGTCGAGCACAGGTGTCTCGGGCTTGTTGGCATCGGTCAGCAGCACCGGGTTGGTGAACTTCCAGTACTCATCGCGGCGCACCGGTGCGCCCATGTTGCGCAGCCGCGCCGCCGCGGCGCTGCGCGCCTCGTCAGCCCATTTCGCCCCGGCCAGCGGGGCCGCGTGACGAGCCAGCAGGTCTTCGGCCCCATCGGTTTTTGCTTGCGGCAAAGCCATCAGGCCACCTCCGCCAGGATGTCCGTGTAACCGTTCTGCTCGACTTCCAGCGCCAGTTCCGGCCCGCCGGATTTGACGATCCGGCCATCGGCCATGATATGCACGACATCGGGTTTAATATGGTCCAGCAGCCGCTGGTAGTGGGTGATCACCAGGAAACCGCGCCCGGCGTCACGCAGCGCATTCACGCCATCGGCCACCAGTTTCATCGCATCCACGTCCAGGCCGCTGTCCGTTTCGTCCATGATGCACATCTTGGGCTGCAGCATCGCCATCTGCAGAATCTCGTTGCGCTTCTTCTCGCCGCCGGAGAAGCCGACGTTCACCGGCCGCTTCAGCATGTCGTCGCTGATCTTCAGGCTCTTGGCCGTCTCGCGCACCAGTTTCAGGAACTCGGCCGCGTTCAGTTCCGCCTCGCCGCGGGCCTTGCGCTGGCCGTTCAGCGCCGTGCGCAGGAAGGTCATGTTGCCGACACCGGGGATCTCCACCGGGTACTGGAACGCGAGGAACAGGCCGAGCGCCGCGCGTTCCTCCGGTTCCAGTTCCAGCAGATCCTCACCGCCCAGCGTCGCCGTGCCATCCGTCACCTCGTAGCCGCCCTTGCCCGACAGCACGTAGGAAAGCGTCGATTTACCAGAGCCGTTGGGGCCCATGATCGCATGCACCTTGCCGGCCTCGACCGTCAGGTCGACACCCTTGAGGATCACCTTGTCCTCTTCTTCCAGCTTCACGTGCAGGTTCTTGATTTCCAACATCTTATTCCGTTCCTTCATTCGTGATCTGCGGCATGCGTGCCGCCATGTTCTCGTCCGTACCCAAGCCCGCCGTGCCGGTTGCCGCCACATCCGCGGGCGCGGCTATACCTTCAGGCAGGGGCAGCAGCGCAAGCCCCATGTCGCGCAACTGTCGTAATTCGTCCCGCTCCCCTACCAGCCTTGCTAGGTTGGGTTCAAGGTCAGGGAAACTCTCCCGCAATTCAGGGGCCTGCGCCAGCATCTGCTGCCCGAAAGGCACCCATGCCAGCGCCCCCAGAACGATGCCGATCAGTGCCGTGCTCCGCAGCAGGATGTAGACGGAGGCGAAGACCAGCAACAACAGAAGCAACCCCGAAACCATGCGCGGAAAGGCATACTGGCCGTGGCGCAACCGCTGGAACTCCTCGCTGATTGCCTGCCATCCGGCGGCAGCCACCTCCGGCCGGTCCAGCAGTACCGCTCCGGCGAAAACGCCGACAACCACGCCCAGCATCAGCATGAACAGCTTGCCGATCAAACCGGGAATGCCACTGCCCCTGCGCTCGATCCGCTCCAAGGGTCAGACCTCCTCACCGCGCGGCGCGGCGGGCATCGCGGTTTCGCGCGCCTGGTCCAGCGCCGGCGTCTTGTCGAACCGGTGTTTGGCCTCCGGGTTGTCCAGTCTGTACCAGCCGAACAGCTTCGCAACCCAATTGTGCAGGTAGTGAAACAGGGTGGAGAAGACGGCCGTCTTGATCAGCGCCTCCAGCAACGCGCCAAAAGTTGTCTGGTTCGGCCCGTCCAGCAGCAGGCTGGACAGGAAGTTGAGGATGAAGAACAGCAGTCCAGCAATGATTGAAGCACCCAGAAACGGCATCACAGACCCTCCACGGCCACGGCGGTTCCCGAGGCGGAAACCATCATCATAGTGTTGATCACGTCGTAGTCGAAATCGACCCCGACAATCGCGTTGGCAGTCTTGGAAACAGCGCGTGTCTCCATCTCATCCAGCGCGATCTGGCGGGCTTTACGAACCTCCCGCTCATAGGCGCGCGAACGACCGCCAAAGAGAAATCTGATCAGGGCAAACAGATCGCGCAAGACGTTCGCGCCGACGATCGCCTCGCCCGCCACTATCCCGTGATAGGCCGAAATCCGGTGCCCCTCCACCGATGGTGTCGTCGTCACGATCATGTTGCGTCTCCCGTCATTCGCCGCCCCGTCCCCGACCGAAACCCGAGAACCGGCCATCGGCCTTTGCCTCTTCCATCTGGCGGGCTCGTTCCCGCGCCTCGATCTCGCGCATCTCCGCCGCCCGCATCGCCTCGCGCCGCTCCAGCCGCGCCTGCAACCGCCGTGTCATCCATGCCGCCAGGGTGCACACCAGCACCAGCCACAACACGACGAGCCAAAGCGGGTTGACACCGGGCAGTGCCGCCAGCAGCAGCCAGCAGAGGATGCTTGCCACCACCAACCCGAACATCACGCCGAAACGTGCCGGATCGAAATGGCTGGGGTTGCCAAGCTGCATCAGCAGCCCTTCCTCGGAGGCGTTACCGCTCATCGCCGCCCTCCCCGTCCGCCGGCCCGAAGCGCCGCCTTACCAGCCACGGCAACAGCAAAAACAGCACCACGCCGGGCAGCATCAGGCCAATCTGCACCAGCATCGAGGACAGCAGCACAGGGTTCATGTACCCGATCAGAACGAAGCCGAGCACATACAGCACGACCCCAAGCCACAATGCCTCCCGTCGCCCCGTCCACGCGCTCCGCTGTGGCGCAAGACGAGTCATTTCGGTCTCGGTCAGATTGCTGTTGCGCTCCACGAAAACGTTAGTCCCTCCAAAGACAACCAGAACAGCATTCTGGCGCTCCTGTCATTTGAGCCTCACATACTTGGCGAGCTTCATGCCTGCCCGAATTTGCGGTCCGAGTTGACGGTCGAGCGCCAACTCGGAAATCTTGTTGATCGACAGGCCGTCCAGACGGTCCGCAAACTCGATCCCGAATAGATGAATGGCGAGCATCTTGTCCCGTTCCGGCGCAGCGTCGTACCGCTCGCGCAGGACCTCAGCGGCCTGATGCTCGGCCCAATCAGTCACCCCACACTACCTTCCAGCGAGATCGCAACCAGCTTCTGTGCTTCCATCGCAAACTCCATCGGCAACGCCTGCAGCACTTCCTTGCAGAACCCGTTGACCACCAGCGCCACGGCCTCCTCCTCATCCATGCCGCGCTGGCGGCAATAGAAGAGCTGGTCGTCATCCACCTTCGATGTCGTCGCCTCATGCTCAACGCGACTCGAATTGTTGCGGCACTCGATATAGGGCACCGTGTGCGCCCCGCATTTGTCGCCGATCAGCAGGCTGTCACACTGCGTGTAGTTCCGGCTCTCCTTGGCCTTGGGGTGCATCGACACCAGCCCGCGATAGGTGTTCTGCGCGCGGCCCGCGGAAATCCCCTTGGAGACGATCCGGCTTTTCGTGCGCTTGCCCAGATGCACCATCTTCGTGCCCGTATCGGCCTGCTGCATGTTGTTGGCGATGGCGATGGAGTAGAACTCGCCCTGGCTGTCATCGCCCCGCAGGATGCAGGAGGGGTATTTCCACGTCACGGCGGAGCCGGTTTCCACCTGCGTCCACATCACCTTCGCGCGGTCCTCGCGGCAATCGGCCCGCTTGGTGACAAAGTTGTAGATCCCGCCCTTGCCGTTCTCGTCGCCCGGATACCAGTTCTGCACGGTGGAATACTTCACCTCCGCATCTTCCAGAATCACGATCTCCACCACCGCGGCATGAAGCTGGTTCTCGTCGCGCATCGGCGCCGTGCAGCCTTCAAGGTAGGACACATAAGAGCCCTTGTCGGCGATGATCAGCGTCCGCTCGAACTGGCCGGTGTTTTCCGCGTTGATGCGGAAATAGGTCGAAAGCTCCATCGGGCAGCGCACGCCCGGCGGCACGTAGACGAAGGAGCCGTCCGAGAACACGGCCGAGTTCAGCGTCGCGTAGAAATTGTCGCTCTGCGGCACGACGGAGCCGAGGTATTTCTTCACCAGTTCAGGGTGTTCCTGAATGGCCTCGGAAATCGAGCAGAAGATCACCCCCGCCCTGGCAAGCTCGTCCTTGAAGGTCGTGCCCACTGAAACACTGTCGAACACGGCATCGACGGCAACCTTGCGGCCCTCGGCAGGCGCTTCATCCGCGCCTTCCACACCCGCAAGGATCATCTGCTCCTTGAGGGGAATGCCGAGCTTCGCGTAGGTCGCCAGAAGCTCCGGGTCCACCTCGTCGAGGCTTTTCGGCTTTTCGCGCATGCTCACCGGCTTGGCGTAATAGTACTGATCCTGAAAGTCGATCTTGGGGTAGTGCACCATCGCCCATGTCGGCTCTTCCATCTGCAACCAGCGCTGATAGGCCTGCAGCCGCCACTCCGTCATCCACTCCGGTTCGCCGTTCTTGTCCGAGATCAGCCGGACGATATCCTCGTTCAGCCCTTTCGGGGCGTAATCCATCTCGATGTCGGAGGACCAGCCATACTTGTAGCGCTCGCCAACGGATTTGACGGCATCCACCGTTTCCTGGTCGACACCCTCTTTCACCTGTACATTCGTCTGCGCGTCCAAAGCCGCCATGTCAGTCTCCTCTCGGGCATTTTCGCCCCGTTGTTCTCTTGCGGGCCGGGCCCGCGATCGGTTCGCTCAGGTCAGGCCGCCCGCGCCTTGAAGCGGCGGTAGGCGGTCGTCCATGCCTGCACGAACCCGAGTATTTCTTCTTTCGTCGTCGCGGGCCCCAGCGAGACGCGAATGGCCGAAGACGCCACCTCGCCGTCGAACCCCATCGCCCGCAAGACCCGGCTTTCCTTCACCTTGCCGCTGGAACAGGCCGAGCCCGCCGAGACGGCATAACCCGCCAGGTCCATCTGCATCACCTGCGTCTCGCCCTTCCATCCCGGGATCGCGAAACACGATGTGTTGGCCAGGCGCGGCACGCCCCTGCCAAAGATAATAAGGTCTTCCGCCGCGGCTTCCAGAGCCTCTTCCAGAATATTCCTGAGCGCCGCCACCCGCTCCCAGACGCCATCCGCCAGATCGCGCCGCGCCGCCTCCGCCGCCGCCCCGAAGCCCGCGATGCCGATCACGTTCTCGGTGCCCGAGCGGCGGCCCATCTCCTGCCCGCCGCCACGAAGCCTCTGGCCGATCTCGCGCCCCGCGCCAACGACCAGCGCACCAACCCCCTTTGCCGCGCCGAACTTGTGCCCCGACACCAGCGCGAACTCCGGCAACAATGCCGGATAGCGGCTCGGCATCTTGCCCAGTTCCTGCACGATATCCATCAGCACCGTCGTGCCCCGCTTGGTTTCCCGAATGGCCGCAATCACGGGCACCAGATCGTGGACGACCCCCGTCTCGCTGTTTGCCGACTGCACGGCGACCATGTCGTCCCACATGCCATCGGCGAAGCTCTGCGAAGGCTTGCCGGGGCTGGAGATCGTGGGACGGATGGCGCCATCCGGCCCGACATCGATTACACACGCCCCGCCGAGGGAGTTGTTCCAGACGAAAACGCAGTCATGCTCCACGGCCGAGGTCGATACCGTCGCGAGATCCGGCTGCGCCATCGCCGCCGCCTCCGTCGCCCCGCTGGTGAACACGATCTCGGAAGCCTCACAGCCCACCAGATCCGCCACCTGCCCGCGGGCCGTCTCGATCAACCCCTTGGCCGCACGCCCCTCGGCATGCACACTCGAAGGATTGCCGAGAACATCCATCGCCGCGATCATCGCCGCCCGCGCCTCTGGCCGCAGCGGCGCCGTCGCGTTCCAGTCGAGATAGACCCGGCTCAACCCTGCCCCCCTTCGCGCGTCACGCCAGACGGGCGTCCGCCATCCCTGGCCGGACCCCGTCCCTCATCTTTCCCCAAATATCCCCGCCGGAGGCATCCGGCGTCCAACACATGCACCGCCGCCGGTCTATTCATCGACCAGCTCCACAAAGGCCGGCACCGCCGGGCACGGCGCCATCGCGTCGCCGACGATATCGGCCAGCCGGGTCTGGTGCAGGAACACGTAGACATGCGCCGAAAGCTGCTCCCACAGCTTGTCGGTCAGCACCGTCGCTTCGGTGGCGTTGATGGCGCCCGAGGCGCCCGCGCCCCGGCTCAGCGCGTCCATCGTCTCGTCGACCGCGCCCAGCACCTCGGAGATGCGGATCTTTTCGGGCGCGCGTGCAAGCCGGTAGCCGCCGCCGGGCCCGCGCACGCTCTCCACGATCTCGGCGCGGCGAAGCTTGACGAACAACTGTTCGAGATAGGCCAGCGAAATGTCCTGCCGCTCGGAGATCTCCGACAGGGCCACCAGCCTGCCGCTGCCTTCCCTGGCCAGATCGGTCAGCGCGATCATGGCGTAACGGCCCTTTGTGCTCAGTTTCATGTCCGCCCCGCCACCCTTATCCAGTTGACGCATCGCGCCACACGTCTTACCTAACCCGGACGTTCAGGGGTGATACGTCCCGGAAATTAGAATGGTTCTAGGTTACCCGAGCGATTCCGTCAAGGAAGCCCCGGCGTGCCGCAGCGAGAGGCCAAAGATGCCCGAAGTGATTTTCCCCGGCCCCGAAGGCCGACTGGAAGGCCGATACCACCCGCAGAAGAACAAGGATGCCCCCGTCGCAATCATCCTGCATCCGCATCCGCAGTTCGGCGGCACGATGAACAACAAGGTCGTCTACAACCTTCACTACGCCTTTCATGAAATGGGCTTTACCGTCCTGCGCTTCAACTTCCGCGGCGTCGGCCGCAGCCAGGGCGAGTATGATCAGGGTGTCGGCGAACTGTCCGATGCCGCCTCAGCGCTCGATTACCTGCAGGCCCTGAACCCCAATGCCAAGGGCTGCTGGGTCGCCGGCTTCTCCTTCGGCGCATGGATCGGCATGCAGCTCCTGATGCGGCGGCCGGAAATCCAGGGCTTCATCTCCGTCGCCCCGCCGGCCAACATGTACGACTTTTCCTTCCTCGCCCCCTGCCCCTCCTCCGGCCTGATCATCAACGGCTCGGGTGACCGGGTGGTCCCGCCAGCGGATATCGTCTCCCTGTCGGACAAGCTGAAGCAGCAGAAGGGCATCACCATCACCCACGAGGTGATCGAGGGCGCCGGCCACTTCTTCGACCCCGGCATGGAGGAAATGATCGGCCACGTCGACGCTTACGTCCGCCGCCGGATGACCGAAACCAGCCGCTGAAGCGCAAGTGGCCGCCGTCTCGCACGGCGGTCCGCGCCGGTGTCCCGCATCGCGTCCATCCTTCCCCGTTCCCACTGGCGCAGCCCGGGTCGTGGCGTCCTGTTGAACAGACCTTCCGGTTTCGCCGCCGCGCCCGCTGCTTGATTGCACGCGCCCCGGTTGCCATTCTCTCCGCCCACCCGCATAAATCCGGAAAAGCAAGAGCAGCCCATGGCCCGTGCCACCCTCACGATTGATCTCGATGCCATCGCCGCCAACTGGCGCGCGCTCGATGCGCTCTCGGCAGCGTCCGTCGAAACCGGCGCGGTCGTCAAGGCGGATGCCTACGGCCTCGGCATCGCCCGTGTCGCCCCCGCGCTGGCAGCCGCAGGTGCCCGCAGCTTCTTCGTGGCGCTGGCGGAGGAAGGTGCCGAACTGCGGCGGATCCTCGGCGCGGGCCCGTCCATCCATATCTTTTCCGGCCACATGCCGGGCGATGCTCCGCTGCTCGCGGCCCACGACCTCATCCCGCTGCTCAACTCCGTCCGACAGGTGAAGCGGCATCGCCAGGCCCTTCCCGGCCGTGCCTACGGGCTGCAACTCAACTCCGGCATGAACCGTCTCGGCATCGAGCCCGGTGCCGTGCCGCCAGGCCTCGCACCCGTGCTCACCATCTCTCACCTCGCCTGTGCCGACACGCCCCATCACCCCGAAAACGCCCGCCAGCGCGCCGCCTTCGCGCCGGAGGGCCGCGCCTCTCTCGCCGCCACTGGCGGCACCCTGCTCGGCGCGGAGTTTCATTGCGATCTCACCCGCCCCGGCATCGGCCTCTATGGCGGATATCCGTTCACCGCGGCGCGACCGGTCGTTGCCCTCGATCTGCCGGTCATCCAGACACGCACCATCGCGGCAGGAGAGACGGTCGGCTATGGTGCCACCTGGCGCGCCACCCGCCCCAGCCGCATCGCAACCGTCTCAGCCGGCTACGCAGACGGCCTGATCCGCGCCATGGGCAACCGTGCCTGCCTCTTCCACGGCACCACCGCCTGCCCGCTTGTCGGCCGCGTGTCGATGGATGTCATCACCGTCGATATTACCGATACGGCGGACCGGCCCGAGAGCCTTTCGATCCTTGGCCCGCAGCAGCGCATCGACACCCTCGCCGAGGCCGCCGGCACGATCGGCTATGAAATCCTGACAAGTCTTGGAACCCGCTACAATCGCGTCTACAAGGGCGGTTGAACAAGGAACTCCCATGCCGATCGCAAACGTATTTCAAGACTTTCTGGCCTCCATCGGGCGGTCCGTACTGGCACTCTGCACTGCCATCGGCCGGCTGGTGCTCTTCGTGGCCGAAACGCTGTCCCACCTCGTCCGCCCGCCGTTCTATCCGCTGGAACTCGGCCAGCAGATCATGCGCATCGGTTACTTCTCGCTGCCCGTGGTCGGCCTCACCGCGCTGTTCACCGGCGCCGCCCTTGCCCTGCAGATCTATGAGGGCGGCTCGCGCTTCAACGCCGTTTCGGTCGTGCCCTCGATCGTCGCCATCGGCATGGTCCGCGAACTCGGCCCCGTGCTCGGCGGGCTGATGGTCGCCGCCCGCGTCTCGTCCTCCGTGGCCGCCGAACTCGGCACCATGAGGGTGACGGAACAAATCGACGCGCTGACGACCCTCTCCACCAACCCGATGAAATACCTCGTCGTTCCCCGCGTCCTCGCCGCCACGCTCACCCTGCCGGTGCTGGTACTGGTCGGCGACATCATTGGCATCATGGGCGGCTTTCTCGTCGGCACCTCGCGGCTGAACCTCAACGCCGCCGCCTACATCCAGAACACGTGGGAGTTTCTGGAGACGGGTGACATCGTCTCCGGCCTCGTCAAGGCTGCCTTCTTCGGCTTCATCGTTGCGATGATGGGCTGCTATCACGGTTACAATTCCGGCCGTGGCGCCCAGGGCGTCGGCCAGGCGACGACCAACGCCGTCGTCTCCGCCGCTATCCTGATCTTCGCCTCCAACTATCTGCTTACGGAGATCTTCTTCGCCTCATGACGACTCCCAAGATCGAACTGAAGAACGTCCACAAGGCCTTCGGGCCGAAAAAGGTGCTGCAAGGCGTCGATCTCGCCGTCGACAAGGGCGAGAGCATGGTCATCATCGGCGGGTCGGGCACCGGCAAATCGGTGACGATCAAATCCGTGCTCGGCATCATCACGCCCGACAGCGGCGAGATCCTGATCGACGGCAAACCGCAGGGTCGCGACCGCGACGCGTTCCTTGCCCAGTTCGGCATGCTGTTTCAGGGCGGTGCGCTGTTTGACAGCCTTACAGTCTGGCAGAACGTCGCCTTCCGGTTGCTGCGCGGTTCACTGAAAAAGCCGAAGGCGGAGGCACGGGAGATCGCCATCGAGAAACTGCGCCGCGTCGGCCTGAAACCCGATGTCGCCGATCTCTTTCCTGCGGAGCTTTCGGGCGGCATGCAAAAGCGCGTCGGCCTCGCCCGCGCCATCGCCGCCGAACCCGACATCATCTTTTTCGACGAACCGACAACGGGGCTCGACCCGATCATGTCTGGCGTCATCAACGAGCTTATCCGCGAAATCGTGGTGGAGATGGGCGCCACGGCCATGACCATCACCCACGATATGAGCTCCGTCCGCGCCATCGCCGACAAGGTCGCGATGATTCACGAAGGTGTCGTGCAGTGGTCCGGCCCGATCAGCCAGCTTGAAACCTCCGGCGATCCCTACCTCGACCAGTTCCTTCACGGCCGCGCCGAAGGCCCGATCGAAGCGGTGCGCTGACTGGCGCGATGCACTGCCGTCGTGCGATGTTCAATCACCGGCTCAGACAGGCTGCGAGTGTCCGCGCAGAAGCGGTCTCCGGACTTCGTATTGAACTTGTCCTCCCGTGCTGAAATCCTGCGCAACGAATGAAGGGGGACAAGTCTTGCATTTCATCAGATCATTCGGGCCCGCTGTCCCCCGCGTTTCGCTGAGCGAAGCATTCCGGGCTGGCGTTGGCGCTCTCACTGGGCTGGGCGTCAGCGGCGTCTTCCTGCTGTCGCCCGAAATCGACGTCAACACCGGCCTGTATCTCGTCGCCCCTTTCGGTGCCAGCGCGGTCCTGTTGTTTGCCGTGCCCAACAGCCCTCTTGCACAACCGTGGTCTGCAATCGTCGGCAATACCGTGGCGGCGGTAATCGGCATTGCCCTGTCCATTGTCATCGCCGATCCCGTTCTGCGGATCCCGCTGGCCGTGGGCCTCTCCATCATGGCGATGATACTCTGCCGTGCCGTCCATCCCCCTGCGGGCGCCGTTGCCATGACCGCTGCCATGAGCCCCGAAGCCGTCGACCATCTGGGTTTCTGGTTCGCGCTGACGCCGGTTGCGACGGGCACCGCAATGCTCGTCGCGCTGGCGATGGTCTACGCAAGGCTGACGCAACGCACTTACCCTTTTCGCCAGTTCGAAGCGGCCGGACAATCGGGGCGCGAGGATCGCAAACCCGTTGAACGCCTTGGTCTGTCCGAAGGCGAATTGACCGAATTGCTGGAACGCTACCGGCAAGCGTTCAACCTTGGCGTCGAGGATCTCGCCCGGTTGATCGGCGCGGCCGAATTGCAGGCGGCCTCTCACGGCATGGGGCCAATGGTCGCCGAGGATTTCATGTCCCGCGATCTGATCACGGTCCGCCCCGACACCCGCTTGGCCGAGGTCGCAGACCTGTTCAGAAACCACAGGTTCAAATCGCTGCCCGTTGTCGGGCCCGATGCAAAGTTCCTCGGCGTCATTTTCCAGATCCACCTGATCAGCGAGGCGAGAAACGACGCCCTGCGGCTGGAACGCGGATTCCTGTCAGCCTTCAAGCGCCTGCTGGACCGCCATCGTGAAAAACCGATCCGCGCAGGCGACATCATGAGTGTCGCCGGGCCAAGAGCGACAACCCAAACGCCGATCGCCGCCTTCATTTCCCTGATGGCGGATGGCACCGTCGACGCCATCCCCGTCCTGAAATCCGGTCAGGTCGTAGGGATCGTCACACAAACGGATATCGTCGCGGCCATGGCGCGGCAAATCGTGCGAACGGAATAACGCCCGCGTGGCCCAGCCGGTCACGCAAACCGGCTGGGCAACGGCCGTTGAAAGGTCAGATCTGTTCCGGCTCGCCCTGTGCCAGCACGTCGCCTGTAGGCAGCCCGGTCGGGGAACCGCCCGGCGGCTCGTCGGAGATGGCGAAGTGGAAGCCCTCGTCGCGCACGTTCAGTGTCGACGGCAGGTCAAAGACAAAGGCCTCGCCCTCCGGCAACACGCCGACGGAGACGGGCGCACCCTGCCCCTCGGCGGCCCACAACTGCAAAGCCCTGCCCGGCACCGGCTCGCCTTCACGCAGGCGCACCGTGATATTGCCCGAGGCGGCGTCATACGTCACCAGCACCCGCAACTCCCCGTCGGCAGAGGCGATCTCGCTCAGGTATCTCGGCGTTTCCGCTGGTTGCAGCAGCAGCAACCCGGCCACAACAGCAGCCAGTCCCGCGGTTGCACCCTGCCAGAGCCAGAGCCGGCTCAGGAACCCGCCACTTGACGCAGGCGCGCCGAACAGGCGCTCTTCCAGCCGGCGCTTGACGGATGCCGCCACCGCTTCCGGCGCGACCTCCTCGGCCAGCACCGCCAGGCGTTCCTGCCATTCGGCCACGTCGGCGCGAAAGCCGGGCATGGCGCGATAGCGCCGCTCCGCCTCGATCAGCTCGTCGCCGTCGAGCAAGCCAAGCGCATACTCCGCCGCCAGTGCCTCGTCGCCTTCGATTTCGTCCTCGATACTCACCTACTCATGCACTCCCGCAAACTGATCAGGCCGCGCCGCAGCCACGTCCGCACCGTGTTGACCGGCATGTCGAACGAACTCGCAAGTTCGGCATAGCTCCAGCCATTCAGGTAGACGGCCTTCACCGCCTCCGCCCGCTGCTCCTCCAGCTCGCCAAGACAGCCGTTCAGGCGCTTGGCATCGGATGCGGCAATCGCCGCGCCTTCCGGCGTCACGCCCGGCGCCGGAAGCACCTCGGCATAATCCGACAGGTCGGCATCCGGTTTCGTCCGCCGCAACCGGTCGATTGCGGTATTGCGCGCGATCGTGATCAGCCACGTCATCGGCGACAGGCCGTTGACCTGGTAGCGGTCGGCGTTCTTCCAGACTTTGACGAATGTATCCTGCATCGCATCCTCGGCGAGTGAGCGTTCCTTCAAGATACGGAGGCACACACCGAATAGTTTCGCAGATGTCGCATCATAAAGCTCGGAAAACGCCGCTCTGTCATGCAGGGCGATCCGCGCGATCAGTTCAGAGATCCTGTCAGGGTTGTTCACGATAGTAGATCCGTCCGTTCTCCGCGGGGTCAGGCCCTTGCGCCGCAGTGGTCGCGGCCTTCCCGACCGTTTGGCAAACGCCCCCACTCGATCGCATCTATTGAATACTTCACCTCGCACAGGCGTGAAACCCCTTAAAATCAAAGGTTAAAAAAATTAACTATTTTTTGGCATCGGGTGAAACTTCCCGCACAGCCGCTGCGTGTATGGTCCATGGGCGGCAGTTGCCGTGCCCCTGAAGACACCGGAGCCAGCATGAAGATCCCCCTTCTGACGATCGCCGTTTCCCTGCTTGCAGGCGTATCTCCCGCGATTACTGCTGACACCGCTGCGCTTCATCCGTCGGGCACACGACTTCAGTCGCCCGGATTTGTTCAGGTCACGAAGATGTCCCGGGGGGGAATGAATCTTCGTGCGTCGGCTCACGCCGGCGGGACGGGAAGTTCCGGCTCTTATACACGGCCGAATCCCGACAGCCTGGGCGAATCCAATCAGGTGGGTATCCCGGGCGAAGTGTGACCCCAAGTAACAGGTTCGCGTTTAACGGGAAACCACCAGGCCCCGCTCGCTCCATCGGGCGGGGCCACATTCCACTCTCTGCATTCAAATTAAGCAAAAGAGCCTGAAAATTAACAATTTTCTGTAAATGCGGTTGAACTTTTGCCGCAATTGCGGGATACGAATCCCGAAATGTAAGCCTAACCAGTGCACCGTAGTGCCTTTACCGAGTGAGAGCGTAGCGAATGCCCAACAGATATATGACGATTGATGGTTCTGGTTCGCAGGACTATTTCACGACGTTCATCGACAACACCTCCGATGACATCTTCCTCACCATCACCGAAGGCGCAGCAGCGCTCGAGCCGGCAGAGCCCGAGAATTACTCCATCGTGGGTGATTTCTTCGATGGCGGCGCCGTAGACACGTTCAACGTCTCCCTGCCCGAGGGCTGGTCGATGGTGAACACCTACACCAACATGATCAGCGAAGGCATCGGCAACTACTATTTCGATGTTCTCGATCAGTATGGCTCCACACTCTTCACGATGAAGATCAGCGGTTCCATGGGCAGCGTCACCAACGTCTGCTTCACCCGCGGTGCGATGGTCGCGACGCCGAAAGGCCCCGTCGCCATCGAGGCACTCGAAGCCGGTGACATGGTCCTCACACGCGACAACGGCGCCCAGCCCATCCGCTGGATCGGGTCGTCCCGCGTCAGCAAGGAAACGCTTGCCCAGTTCCCGGATCTGCGTCCCGTCCGCATCGCCGCCGGTGCGCTTGGCGACAATGCCGAAACCCGCGTTTCGCCGCAGCACCGGATGCTCGTATCCGGCTGGCGCGCTGAAGCCCTGTTCGGAGAGCCCGAAATGCTGGCCACCGCCCGCAGCCTGATCAACGACAGCTCCATCATGGTCGATGGCGAGATCGCGGAAGTCGAGTACTTCCACATCCTCTTCGACAAACATGAGATCATCTCCGCCGATGGCGCATGGTCCGAGAGCTTCCACCCCGCGGCCCTTGGTCTCGGCACTGCTTCCGAAGCGACGCGCGATGAAGTTCTCGTGCTCTTCCCGGAACTGGAAAACGCCGAATCGCATCCCAAGGCTGCACGTCCGACACTGACGGACAACGACGTCGCCGTTCTGGCCGGCTGAAGCCTGTTGATAGCGTCACGCGCCGTTACTGGCGCGTGACGCCCTACTCTTTCGCGATATCCTTGCGCAGTTCCGCCAGATCTACGCCGAACAGCCTTTCCGCGATCAACCCCATCATCGCCCCAAGCGCCACCTCCGTCGCCGCCAGCGTCATCCGCAGGCTTGCCAGATCCTCGGCCACGCCGAACGGATAGGCCAGCAACGTGTAGATGATGAAGCCGACGAAACAGGCGGGCACCAGCAGTACAATCGCCGCGAAGGCACCATTGCTCTTCGCCCGGCTTTTCCGCCGGCTCTCCGAATCCAGTACATGGCGCAGCGCCGCCAGTGCGAACAGCCCGGTCAGTGGCGACAGGATCAGTGCCAGTTCCAGCTTCTCCGCCGCTGTTCCCAGATAGGCGTGCATCCGGGTGAAGATCAGCCCCATCGCGATCAGGTGCCCGAAGATCAGGATCATCGCCACCGCATCGCGTACCACCTGCTTGCGCATCATTCCGCTCCCGCTGCCTGTGCGATCCGGGTGGCCAGCAACCGTTGCCAGTCCAGCATCCGGCTGCCGTCCTCGGTCAGTGCCGGCCCGAATGGCCCGCTGTTGATCAGATCCCGCGATGCGTCGCCCCAACTGATTGCCGTCGCACCGTCCTCGTACATCCGCATCACACTGCCGGAACGGATCAACCCTTCAGGTATCTCGTCCATGCTCTCCGGCCCCCTGATTTCCACCACGTCATTCAGCGTGATCGTGATCGTTTCGAACAGGTTGGCGTTGAATCCCATTTGCAGCCCGATGCTCAGGGTAATGTCAGCCTGATACCAGAAGCCCTTGCCCAGCGTGATGCCCATGTCCGGACCGTACCCCAGCACCGACAGCGCAAAGATATGCCCCGGCCCCTCAATCCGCAGCCCGCTCATCCGCACTGTGTCGGCGAACACCTGCTGCCGCAGCATCCTGTCCAGCCGCTGCGCCAGGGCGCGCGAGTCCGGATTTGCCGGGTCAAGGAACGTACCCAACGGAAACTCGCCCACCAACATCGGCCCCGTCCCGGCGCCGACGGCATCCCAGCCGGCACATATACTGCCGCCAAGCGCATTGATCTCCTGCACTGCTGCCAACTCCATTCCCGGCCCGACATCCAGCAGCGCGCCGCAATCCGAGTTACAGTTCAGCAGGCCTTCGGGGCCCTCCACATAGTCTCCCCAGCCATTCTGCCAGCGCCTTTCGGTCACCAGCCCCACCAGCCGGGTGGCATCCTTTTTGTCGTAGCGGACGTAAACGCCCCCACTCACCATCGTGCTTTCGCCGTTGCCGAACCTGCACTGCGGATAACGCGCATCGTAGAACATCGTGCCGTCGAACGTCCCCTCCGCCACCACGCGGTCTCCCTCCAGCAGATCCACCTCCGCTTGCGTCAGGCGCAAATGCCCGATCTTCATCAGATCCAGCCGCACCTGCCAGCTACGTCCGCCGTCGCTCGGAAAGGAAAATTCGAACGGCGCATCGCCGGAAAAACCCGCCTTGCCCGCTTCCGTCCGCAAGGTCTTCGTCTTGCAGTTGATGTCCATGCTGAAAACCCGGTCCGGATCACCCTCACCAAGACCGGGCAGGAACCCGTAGATCGTGTCATATTCATCGTCGTGCGGACAGAAACTCTCGGCCCAACCGCTGCCCGGCAGCAGCAGTCCCAGCGTCACGGTCATTGCGGCCCAAACCGCCCCGGTCATGTGCATCGGCCATCCCCCTCTGGCTTCGCTCACTCACGGGAAGTCTGGCCCGGCTCCGGCAATCGGGCAACCCCGCGGTTCTGGCCGCCCGTGCGCATCGTCACGCCACCGGCCAACAAATTTTGATCAGATGATCAAAAAGGTCGGGCAACATTCCGATCCACCTCTGAAATGCGGTTTTCCGTTGCAACCACCCATACCAAACCCATACCAAACCCATACCAAATCCATATTCGCAGAGAGCCCATGCAGCTCACCCTCAAGCTCGCCAACCTCGCCCTTCTGATCGCCTTTCCGGTCAGCTGGTTTCTGCCGCTCACCAAGGCCGGTTTGCTGCCCTATTTCGACCTCGACTCCATCTCCATCGTCACGGGCATCCAAGTCCTGTGGGAGGAAGACAAGGCGCTGGCCCTCTTGACAGCCCTGTTCGCAATGGTTGCCCCGATCATGAAAACGGCAATGTTATCAATGGTTCAGTTTAACCTCTTGAAGCGACGCGCCATGCCACTGATCGAGGTTACCGGCAAACTGGCAATGGCCGATGTCTTCCTCATCGCCCTCTATATCGTCATCGTCAAAGGCGTTGGCGTCGGCCGGGTAGAAACCGCTTGGGGTCTCTATGTCTTCACCGCATTGGTCCTGTTGTCCATGCTGATAGCTTATCTCAGTAAACCAAGATGAACCCGTTCCTCCTCCTTGCCGGCATCGTGGTAGGCGCAGGCGTTTTCGCCGCAACCCTTTGGTCTGCAACACAAATCTATCGGGAAACCGGTGCGTTGCGTCAGGCTCACGCCGCCTGTTTCCTCCTCACGCTCCTCGCGATGGCCGCTCTCCAGTTCCTCTGGCAAACCCCCTCCCGCATCCTTGGCGGCCTGCTGATCGCTGCCGCTCTCTGGGCCTTCTGGAGTGAAGCAGGTTGGAACCGATTGCTGCCTGTGTTCCACATCCTCTTCGGTGCCGCCCTCGTTGCATCGCTACCGTTCAGCGGCTAAAGGACTGAAATGGCAAAGAATTCCCAATTCGTCTGTAATGCCTGCGGTGCCGTGCATTCCAAATGGTCGGGCCGCTGCGACGCCTGCGGGGCATGGAACACCATCACCGAGGAAACGGTGTCCACTGGCCCGAAGGGCAAGAGCCTCGGGCCGGCCAAGGGGCGTTCCATCCCCCTGTCGAACCTCTCCACGCAGGACGCCCCCCTCCAACGCACCCACTCAGGCCTCGAAGAACTGGATCGCGTCCTCGGTGGCGGCCTCGTCCCTTCCTCCGCCATTCTTGTCGGCGGCGATCCCGGGATCGGCAAGTCCACTTTGCTGTTACAGGCCGCCGCCGCCTTTGCCCGCAGGGGCGCTAAGGCGCTCTACGTCACTGGAGAGGAAGCGGCGGCACAGGTGCGAATGCGCGGCCAAAGACTTGGCCTTGCCGACGCTCCACTGCTTCTGGCGGCCGAGACCAACCTGCGCAACATACTGACAACACTGGACAATGAGCGGCCGACCGTCGCGATTATCGATTCCATTCAAACCATGTGGTCCGATCACGTGGAAAGTGCACCCGGCTCCGTCAGCCAAGTCCGCGCCTGTGCGCACGAACTCACCAGCTTCGCCAAGCGCAAGGGCATTTCAGTGGTGCTCGTCGGCCACGTCACCAAGGAGGGTCAGATCGCCGGCCCCCGCGTTGTCGAGCATATGGTCGACACCGTGCTCTATTTTGAAGGTGAGCGTGGCCACCATTTCCGCATACTCCGCGCGGTCAAGAATCGCTTTGGCCCGGCCGACGAGATCGGTGTCTTCGAGATGACCGGCAGCGGCCTGAAGGAAGTTGCCAATCCCTCAGCCCTCTTCCTGTCCGAACGGGATCATCCGGCCCCCGGTTCGGTGGTTTTCGCTGGCATCGAAGGGACGCGCCCATTACTGATGGAAATTCAAGCGCTTGTCGCACCTTCTTCCCTCGCCTCCCCCCGCCGCACGGTCGTCGGCTGGGACAGCGCCCGCCTGTCAATGATCCTCGCAGTGCTGGAGGCCCGCGCCGGCCTCGGGTTTGGCGCAATGGATGTCTACCTGAACATCGCCGGTGGCCTGCGCATTTCGGAACCTGCCGCGGATCTGGCCGTTGCTGCCGCCATCCTGTCTTCCCGCCAGGATCATGCCATCGCCCCCGATACCGTGGTTTTCGGCGAGATCAGCCTCTCCGGCGCCCTCCGTCCCGTCACACAGGCAGATGCACGCCTGCGTGAGGCGGCAAAGCTTGGCTTTTCTGCGGCTTTCGGGCCACAGGGCTTGAAAACCTTGGAGCAGAATTCTCTGCAACTGCATACGTTTATGGACTTAAATGCCTTTATTCAGTCCGTATTTGGTGCCATAGAGACGTGAAAAGTGACTTGGAGCGAGGTCGATGGAAGGTTTTACGGTAATTGATGGCGGCGCCCTGTTCGTGCTCGTGGTGTCGGCGTTGCTGGCCTATTCTCGCGGATTCGTGCGCGAGGTCCTGTCGATCATCGGGTGGGTAGCGGCGGCCGTCGTTGCCTTTATTTTCGCTCCCGACGTCGTACCCCTTGTCTACGAGATCCCGTATCTCGACCAGATCATCGAGACGTCCTGCGTTCTCGCGACAATGGCGGCATTCGGTATCGTTTTTGTCGGCGCCTTGATCGTCGTATCGATCTTTACGCCCTTGATTTCCGGTGCAATTCAAAATTCGGCCATCGGCCCACTCGATCAGGGGCTCGGCTTCTTGTTTGGCCTTGCACGCGGCGCCCTTCTCATCATCCTGGTTCTTATTCTCTATGATCAGTTCATTGCCGGCAGCGGCGAAGTGCCAATGATTGAAAACAGCAAGACACGCGAAATTCTTGCCGATGCGCAGGCTAATATTGCCAACCAGCTACCGGAGGATGCTCGCGGCTGGATCAATGATCGCTATGCCCAGCTCACTGGCGATTGCGAACCGCCGCAGCAGCCTGTCGAAGCGGAAACTCCTGCTGAAATTCCCGCCGATGGTGAAGACACGACCGGCAATTGATCGGTGACAAGCGCGTGACACTGCCCGCTCACTTCCTTATATGGGGGGTGAGCCCTCCTCCCCATTCGCGCCCTGATCAGGATTCTAAGCCATGACCGAAACACCCAGGTTTCTGAGTGATCCCTTCGACGATGACAAGTTGAAGGAGGAATGCGGAATCTTCGGGATCACCGGTGTCGCGGAAGCCGCCAACTTTGTTGCGCTCGGTCTTCACGCGCTCCAGCATCGCGGTCAGGAGGCTGGCGGCATAGTTTCATATGACCCGGAGGCAGGTTTCCAGTCCGCCCGCCGCTTCGGCTATGTTCGGGACAATTTCACCAAAGCTAGCCTGATGGAAACCCTGCCCGGTGCGCTCTCTATTGGGCACGTTCGCTACTCGACGTCCGGAAGCAAGGGCAATACCGCCATCCGCGATGTTCAGCCGCTCTTCGCCGAGTTTGCCATGGGTGGGTGCGCGATTGCCCATAATGGCAACCTGACCAATGCGGAGCAGTTGAAGGCGGAACTGATCGAGCGTGGATCCATCTTCCAGTCGTCTTCCGACACCGAATGCATCATCCACCTCATGGCAAGGTCGATCCAGAGCAACATTCCGGAGCGGATCAAGGACGCCCTCCGCCGGGTTGAAGGCGCTTTCTCACTTGTTGCCATGACCCGTTCCAAGCTGATCGGCGTTCGCGATCCACGCGGCGTGCGCCCGTTGATGCTGGCGAAGATCGGCGATGGCTATGCCCTGGCGTCCGAAACGTGCGCCTTCGACATTATCGGGGCCGAATTCATGCGTGAGATCGAACCGGGAGAGATGGTTATCATCACGCCTGACGGGATCGAGAGTTTTTATCCGTTCGAAAAGACCCAGTCCCGCTTCTGTATCTTCGAACATGTCTATTTCTCACGACCCGACAGCGTTATATCGGGCCGTTCAGTGTACGAGACGCGTCGACAGATCGGTATGGAATTGGCGCGCGAAGCCCCGGTGGATGCGGATCTCGTGTGTCCGGTCCCAGACAGTGGAACACCCGCGGCAATCGGCTTCAGCCAGGAGTCGGGCATCCCCTATGCAATGGGCATCATTCGCAACTCCTACATGGGCCGCACATTCATCGAACCGACGGAGCACATCCGCAACATGGGCGTGCGCCTGAAGCTCAACGTCAATCGCGCGATCATCAAGGACAAACGTGTGATCCTAGTCGATGACAGCGTCGTCAGGGGCACCACAAGCCGGAAAATCAAGGAGATGATCCTCGACGCAGGTGCGAAGGAAGTTCACTTCCGGATAGCATCACCGCCGACAATGTGGCCCTGTTTTTATGGCGTCGACACGCCGGCACGAGAGCAGTTGTTGGCTTCGACGATGAGCGAAGAAGAAATGCGGGTTCATCTCGGAGTAGCAAGTCTGAAATTTGTATCTCTGGACGGTCTCTACCGGGCGTGTGGTGAGGATAACGGGCGTAACGTTCTCGACCCGCAATATTGCGATGCTTGCTTTTCTGGTGAATACCCCGTCCGGCCGTCCGATATGATCGAACGCGGCTTCCAGATGCGGAAATCGGCCTGAACCATGACTGAACTGCAAGGCAGAATCGCGCTTGTCACGGGCGCGTCACGAGGGCTTGGTTACGCCACCGCGATGGAACTGGCTCGAGGTGGCGCTCATATCATCGCCGTTGCCCGCACTGTCGGCGGGTTGGAGGATCTGGCCGACTCGGTCGATTCCGCAGGTGGTTCTTCCACTTTGGTTCCGCTGGACATTACTGACGATGGAGGTGTGCAAAGAATGTGCCTGGCCATTCACGAGCGCTGGGGCGGCTGCGACTTTTGGGTTCACACTGCAATACAGGACAGCCCGCTTTCATCGGCGGCCTCAATTGCACCCAAGGATCTGGACAAGGCAGTTGCAGCCAATGTTACCGCTGCATCGCGACTGATCCGAATGGTCACCCCACTGCTGGTCGCAAAAGGTGGGACGGCGGTCTACTGCCGCGACGATAATGCCGTGGGCAAATTTTCGGGCTCCTACGGGGCAACGAAAGCCGCGCAGACATCGCTGTTCGAGAGTTGGTCCGCTGAAACAAGCCAGACCGGACCACGTGTTGTCAGCTTCAGTCCGAACCCGATGCCAACTGCGCTGAGAGCCCGATTTTATCCAGGAGAGAACCCCGCATTACTGTCACCGGCATCCGACGAAGCAAAAAGGCTCCTCGCGACCGTTATGGTCTGAGAGGAGCCCTTCGCAGTTCAGGCAGTCACCGTCGAGACGAGGACCGTCAGCGTTCAGGTGCGGGCAGAACCGACAAGCTTCCACACCATCGGGAAGATCAGTGCGGCGATGCCGAGCTTGATCGCATCACCGATCAGATAAGGTGTCACACCCCAAGCCATCGTCTGCGCCCAATGGGAAGAATAGGCTGTCTGATCGAACAGACCTTCAGTGGCGATAAATCCGTGAAGCCACGGCACTCCGATCAGGTAGACGATAACGTTGCCAATCAGCATCGCTCCAGCCATGCGAAGCACCGAACGATCCCAGCCGGCGCGTGCCGCAAGGCCAAGCGCGAGCGTGGCAACAGCGTAGCCGATAAGGTAGCCGCCAGAACCGGCCATTATGTACTCCAGGCCGTTGAATTCCGCTGTAGAACTGGCGAAGACGTTGAAACCAAGGGCACCGATGGCAAGATAGCTCAGGATCGTTGCCAAGCCGAGGCGCGGGCCATAGGCAGCGCCTAGGCTGAGAACCGATAGTGTCGCCAGAGAGATAGGTACCGGCGAGGGATACACTGGCACGGTGATCTTGGCTGTGGTGGCGAGAATGATGACACCAGCCACGAGCAGCGTTACTCGTTTGACCCAGAGCATCGCGCCCTCGGAAGGTCCGAAGGCTTCTTGTAGAACCATGTCCTTGGCGTATGTCATTTCTGCTTCCCCGAAAAATTCTGTTACCAATTTTCTGACACGAAACGCAGTGCCCTTCAAGGTCGACAATACTCACTCGATATCGTGTAGCTCTTTCGTGGGCCACAGACGCAATATCCGACGCTCCAGCGCGGCCAGTCGCTGAAACGATAGGCAACGTGGTAGCGGTCGGGAGAACAGTCATGGCGTGCGATGGGTGCCACCCAAGAGAACTCATGGAAGGGCCGACCATCGTCGAAACTGACCGCTACGCCGTTCGGACGAGCGTCGAAGAGGTATTGCCGGCTTGCCTGGAACTGTCCGCCCGAATGGCTGAGAGTGCCCGTTTCCCGGTAGAGCCAGTTGGCGCCAGCTCTAGTAAACGTGGCGCTACCTTCGAAAGTCGCGTGTTGACCAGCGAATGCGTCGCGAACGCGTCGGCGCAACCGCCATGACCCGTGGAGGTCCGTGATGCTTGTAACCTTCATGTCGCTCGCTTATCAGACCGGGGCAAACCTGTTCCAGCCCGAAGGATGCCGCATGATCCCCCGTTATTCACGCCCCGAGATGGTTTCGATTTGGTCGCCCGAGACGAAATTCCGCATCTGGTATGAAATCGAGGCGCATGCCTGCGACGCCCAGGCGGAACTGGGCGTGATCCCGAAAGAAAGCGCGGAGGCTGTCTGGAAGGCGAAGGATGCCACGTTCGACGTGGCGCGGATCGACGAAATCGAGGCTGTGACCAAGCATGATGTCATCGCCTTTCTCACGCATCTGGGAGAAATCATTGGGCCGGAGGAAGCCCGTTTCGTCCATCAGGGCATGACATCTTCGGACGTGCTGGACACATGCTTCAATGTCCAGTTGGTACGGGCCGCTGATCTGTTGCTTGCCGACATGGACGCTTTGCTGGAGGCGTTGAAGACACGTGCATTCGAGCACAAGGAAACCGTCTGCATCGGCCGCAGCCACGGCATCCACGCCGAGCCAGTGACCTTCGGGCTGAAGATGGCGCAGGCCTACGCAGAGATGGATCGCAACCGCAATCGATTGCTGGCGGCTCGAGAGGAGATCGCTACCTGTGCGATCTCCGGTGCCGTTGGCACTTTTGCCAACATTGACCCCGCCGTTGAAGTGCATGTCGCCGCCAAACTTGGGCTGAAACCGGAACCCGTATCCACACAAGTGATTCCGCGTGACCGGCACGCGATGTTTTTCGCCGTTCTGGGCGTCATTGCCTCTTCGATAGAGCGTATCGCAGTTGAGATACGACACCTTCAGCGAACGGAAGTTCTGGAGGTCGAGGAATACTTCTCACCTGGCCAGAAAGGCTCTTCGGCCATGCCGCACAAACGCAATCCCGTGCTGACGGAAAACCTGACAGGGCTGGCAAGACTGGTGCGCATGGCTGTCGTTCCGGCAATGGAGAATGTGGCGCTGTGGCATGAGCGGGACATTTCCCACTCATCCGTGGAACGCAATATTGGTCCGGATGCCACTGTGACATTGGATTTCGCTTTGGCACGATTGACCTCGGTCATCGCAAAGCTTGTTGTCTATCCCGACAACATGATGCGCAATCTCGATCAGTTTAAAGGGCTGGTGCACTCCCAGCGAGTGTTGCTGGCGTTGACCCAGAAAGGCGTAAGTCGAGAGGATGCCTACCGGTTGGTCCAGCGGAACGCTATGAAGGTTTGGGAACATGGGGCCGACTTCATGGAAGAACTGAAGACCGACACGGAGGTGATGGCCGTGATGACTGAAGCGGAAATCGACGAAAAATTTGACCTCGGCTACCACACGAAGAATGTCGACGCGATTTTTCAGCGTGTGTTTGGCAAATCGTAAGCGGGATCGTTCACCAATCGGTATATCTCCAAAGCGGCGGTTACCGGCACGCCGGAATGTGGAACGGCCAAGTGCAGCGGTTCCCATTCGGGGCGGAACATTTCTTTGAATCGCCACAGCCCCTTGAGGCCGTTGCGATCAGAAAGTTGTCGCCAGCAGATAGCAATGATACGTTCGGCTAAGGAGTTGGGTGGTTGGTTGTTTGCGAATTGAACGGAACACAGCGAAAACCGGTATGCCCCATGTTCCTTCGCGTGATTGATCGCAAACACGATCATCTGCTGCATTGTGCCGCTTGGGGCCCCCCGCCCCGTCTGCATCAGATCAATCGACCACTCCTTGCCGTCGCCGGACTGCCACAGGGATAAAAAGCCTATGACGCGTCCCTCGTCTCGTGCGATGACCAACGGGAAATTTTCGATATAGTCAGGTGCAAAGCGGCCCAGAGAAAAACCCTTCACTGGTGCTTGCTTGGCTGCCTGCCACATAGCATTGATGTGCGATAGTTCATCAAAGGGGGCTCCACCGGCAGGGCAGAACTCCACTGTCACACCGGCCTTCTCTGCCTGACGAACCTTGCGGCGTAATTCGCGCATTCGTGAACCATCAAGCGAAAATGTGCCGGGATCGACAACGGCTTCCTGGCCTGTGACATGTATGCGGCAGCCTGCCCGGCGAAACTTCTGTGCGGCCCCCGCAGATAGCTTGTAGGCCGCGGGCATGCGCATTTCGCTTCGGGCACCATGCAGGAACTCCTGAATCACTCTCGGCCATGCTGCGGCCTCGCCAAAAGGATCGGACAGGGCTACGCGGGCATTGCCGCTATCGCGATAGAGAATTGCAGCAGTGCCACACGTGGAACGGAATACCTGTTTATCGCCCTGATGATAAAGGTTGGCATCGGCACGGACGCTCTCTGCCAACAAATCGATAACAGTCATTTGACGGGTTGCCCGCAGACGATCCGGCCGCACGCTCACGCTTGTCTCGTGATCGGCAAGAAAAGCCAAACCGAAAACGAAGGGAATTCCGTAGAAGATAACGCGATACAGGATCAATGCGGCGATAATATTTTCTGCGGGGACATCCGGCCACGCGACAAGGCAGGCAAACTCCAGCACGCCCAGCCCACCCGGAGTGTTGGAGATCAGGGCAAGGGCCAGAGCGACGGCGTATATCGGTAGAAGATGCCAGAAATCAGGAGACACATCTGCCGGAAGCAGAATCCAGAGCGCCGCGGCCGCCGGAATGACGTCTAGCAGTGCGAGGACAGTGAGACGAACCAGCGGTTGGAAACGCGGCAATGCTACCCGACGTCCCGCGATACGGAGTGTCGGTTGAAGATAGCTGAGTGCAAAAACCAGCAACCCAACAGAGAACACTCCCGCGCAGAGAAACTTTATATTGGTGTCCGTCAACCCGGTCATTTCGGTGAAGTCGGTACCGCCGAACAGTAAGCTCGCGGAGGTGACCATCAGCAACGTGAAGAAAAATGCGGCCGAAACGACGGCGGTGATCATTCCTGCTGTGGCAGCAGAATAACCTTCGTGGCGATAGAAGCGCCAGCGAACGGCGCTGCCAATGATGACACCAAAGCCCATCGTCTGGCCCAAAGATGTGGCAACAAATCCTGCACGCCACGTGGTGGGTTCAGGAATCTTAAGGGCGAGGGTCCGCACGGCGACGACGTCATATCTTGCCATGGCCAGATAGCTCATCGCTGTGAGAGCCAAGGCCGCAAGCACGTAGGAGGACGGAACGGCTTCCACGGCAAGGCGGACAGCGTTCCAATCTAGTTCGCGAAGGTCTTCTGCAAGCGCGGTATAGATGAACGCGGCGATAGCGGCGAGCAGCAGACCACGCGGTAGAAAACGCACAAAATTTGGCAAGCGTCTGGCGGTCAAAGACCACTGCGCATTAGTCAACCAGCGTCCAATCGAAACTTCACTCACAGCACTTACCCATCTTGTGTCACCCGGGGATCGGGTTAGGGGGCAATGCTTCTCAAATGGTAAATTCGAACTGCTAGCTTTTGGTGCTTTGGATTGATTTATGCATATTTCACACGTGAAAACAGTCTGTTCGAGACTATCTAATTTTAACTCTGGTTAACTCAACACCAACAAAAAACCCGCCGCAAGCGGCGGGCCTTGTGGTCATGATCAATCGGCGGTGAATTCAGGATTCAGATACGAGCTGTGCCTTGGCTTCAGCGAGTAGCGAAACCATCATGGTACGGATTTCCTTTTCCGATGCCTTGTCGCCAAGATCGCCGCTCAGCTTGCGATACACGTCCTCGTCGCCTGCTTCCTGAAAGTCCGATTTGATGACCTCTCGAGCATAGTCATCTGCATCCGCCCCTGTCTTGCCAAGCAGTTCGGCAGCCCAAAGTCCCAGAAGCTTGTTGCGGCGCGCCTCGGCTTTGAATTGCATCTCTGCATCATGTGCATACTTGCTTTCGAAAGCTCTTTCCCGATCGTCGAAGCCTGACATGTTATCTCCCGTTCGTTGGTTGTTCCAATCGGATATAATCACTTGGCAGTTGCCCGGCTAGGCCGGTTGTTGCGGCATTTCGGGAGTTGCGTCGAAATTTCCGCTTTTTCTACGCTCAGGTCGCCAATCCAGCTTTTGTAGCGAGAGGCGGAGGCGTACCATCCGCCCTTGCTCCCGTACCTGCCTTTCCTTATAGGACAAGGCCTGAACAGCGTGATCGGAGGATCGCATGGCACGTCGCCGCATGATTTACGAAGGTAAGGCAAAAATCCTTTATGAAGGACCGGAGCCAGATACGCTTATCCAATATTTCAAGGACGATGCGACCGCCTTCAACGCTCAGAAACATGCGGTCATTGAGGGTAAGGGCGTTCTGAACAACCGCCTGTCGGAACATTTCATGTCCGGTTTGAACGCGATCGGCGTGCCGACGCACTTCATCCGCCGTCTGAACATGCGTGAACAGTTGGTTCGGATGGTGGAGATCATTCCGCTGGAGGTGGTTGTACGCAACTTTGCTGCCGGCTCCATGGCCAAACGGCTTGGAATTGACGAGGGCACCGCCCTGCCCCGACCGATCATCGAATTCTACCTCAAAGATGACGCGCTCGGTGATCCGCTTGTGACCGAAGAGCATGTGATTGCATTTGGCTGGGCCAGTCAGCAGGATGTCGATGACATGGTGGCGCTGGCTTTACGGGTCAACGATTTCGTGTCGGGCGTAATGTATGGTGTCGGTATCCGGCTGGTGGATTTCAAGATCGAGATTGGCCGAGTTTTCGAGGGCGATTTCCAGCGACTGATCGTGGCCGACGAGATCAGCCCCGACAGTTGCCGTTTATGGGACATCGAGACGAACCAGAAACTGGACAAGGATGTTTTCCGCCACGACATCGGAAGCCTGACCGACGCCTATACCGAAGTGGCCACCCGTCTGGGTGTGATGCCGCGTAACGGTAACAAGGTTTCAGGACCGAAGCTGGTTCAATAAGAGGGAAGCGCGGAGATGAAGGCACGTGTAACGGTCACCTTGCGCCAGGGTGTTCTTGATCCGCAGGGTCAGGCAATCAAGCACGCGTTGGGAACACTGGGATTTGATGGTGTTAACGGAGTTCGGCAAGGAAAGCTGATAGAACTTGACCTTGATGATACATCGGAGTCCGAGGCCGAACAGAAGGTCACGGCGATGTGCGAACAGTTGCTCGCCAACACTGTCATTGAAAGCTACTCCATCGAGATGGTCGCCTGATGCGGTCGGCCGTCATCGTCTTTCCAGGGTCAAATTGCGATCGGGACATGGCGGTCGCCCTGAGCAATGCCGGCGGTCGCCCGGCGCAGATGGTCTGGCACAAGGAAACCAAATTGCCGGACAATCTTGATGTAGTGGCAATTCCCGGCGGATTTTCCTTTGGGGATTTTCTTCGCTGTGGTGCCATTGCGGCTCGTGCGCCGATTATGCAGGCCGTCGCCGATTTCGCGCTTCGCGGTGGTTACGTGCTGGGGGTCTGCAACGGCTTCCAAGTGATGATCGAAGCGAAGATTCTGCCGGGAGCGTTGATGCGTAACCGTTCCCTGAAGTTCATTTGCAAACCGGTGCCTCTGTTGGTCGAAACCACGCAGAGTTTCTTCACTCAAGGTTATTCACGTGGCCAGGAAATCATGCTGCCTGTGGCCCACCATGACGGTAACTACATTGCGCCCGACGACACGTTGGCTCTCCTTGCAAAAGAAGACAGGATAGCTTTCCGTTATGCGGAGAATCCCAACGGGTCGCTCAATGACATCGCTGGAATTCTCTCTGAAAATCGCCGGTGTCTTGGTATGATGCCGCATCCGGAACGGGCAGTGGAGCCGGTTCACGGACTGACAGGCGGGAAGAAGCTCTTTGAGGGCCTCCTTCATGGTATGGCAACGGCGGTTTGACGCCGATGCCAATCCCGAAGGCTTGAGCGTCTCCGGTCAAAAGCCTAGCGTGTCGCGATGCAGAATGACGGTCGCAAACAACGTCTGATCAAGAAGAAAGCCGCCGGGTCGCCCTGGCGAGTGCGTCTGCTTGTCATCGTTCTTTTCATTGCCGGCGCTGCGACCATCATCTTCAGCAATTCGTTCCTGACGCAACGCTTCACCGATACGTTGAGCAAACAGAGCCAGCTCACGGCAGCGCTGTATTCCGGGAACATGATCAGTATGCTGGAGCGGCAGGCGCTGTTGCCTCTCGTACTTGCCCGGGACCCGGTGTTCATATCGGCGCTCCGCTCACAGGATTACACGAATACATCACGGCGCCTTATTGAATTTACAGCGGAAATTTCCGCGTCTTCGATCGACCTACTTGATCTTGACGGTCGAGTGGTGGCATCGAGCGACAGGCGGCAGATCGGAAAATCCCTAGCTGACCAACCCTACTATGTGACATCGCTGCGAGAGGCTGGTACCGGCTTTACTGTCACGCAAAGTGCCGACAACGATCGACTGCTAAATTTTCAATATTCGCGACGAATCCAGGACCAGCAAGCGCCGCTCGGCATAATTGTCGTCCGGGTTGATCTGAGCCAGTTGGAGGAAAGCTGGAAGCGGCGCGGTGACACCGTCGTCGTGACGGATAGTGAAGACAATATCGTACTTGCGTCTTACCCGTTCTGGCGGAGCAACACGCTCAGCAGCGTGCTGGCAGCAGCGCCAACTGGCAACACCGTATTTACCGCCTTTCATACCCCCCGGAACTCTGCGGAAGAAAATCCTTACATCTTTCTGAATGACAACTTGCTACTTCGCAGCGAGATCAAGACAGGGTTTCGTGGCTGGCGTCTGACGTACTTTGCCCGAATCGACTCCGTTCGCTCGCGCGTGAATGGCATTCTCGCACTCGAGATTATGGCACTTGCCCTCCTGATGGCGGCTGGCCTCTATCTCGGGAATACTCGCCTCAAACGACAATCCCGAAAGATCGCCGCGGAATCGGAGCAGTTGCGCCGTTTGAATGCACGTTTGTCTGAGGAGATCGAAGAAAGGCAGCGTGTCGAGCGCAATCTCGAAGTGGCGGAGCAGAGCCTGGAACAGGCGTCGAAACTGGCGGCTCTTGGCCAGATGTCAGCTGCAGTCAGCCATGAACTTAACCAGCCACTCGCCGCAATGAAGACGTACCTTGCCGGTGCTCGGCTGCTTCTGAAACAGGACCGGGCCGATGAAACCATCTCCAGCTTTCACCGGATCGACGATTTGATCGAGCGCATGGGTGCGATTACCCGGCAATTGAAGTCCTTCGCTCGCAAAGGATCCGACGAGCCCATCGAGGTAGACTTGCGAGATGCCGTCGATGGAAGCCTTGCAATGATGTCACCGCAGTTGCGCGGCTCTCGGGTCGAGATTAAGAAAATACTCCCCCCGCATCCGGTGATGGTTAGTGCCGATCCGGTGCGGTTGGACCAAATCATCGTCAACCTGTTGCGGAATGCAATTGAGGCGGTGGATGGCGAGCCGGAACCCTGGATCGAAATCCTCGTAACAAAGGGGCATATGACCCGTTTGACAGTCCGGGACAACGGAACCGGTCTGGAGGACCCAGACGCGCTTTTTGAGCCGTTCTACACCACCAAACGCCCCGGTGAGGGGGTCGGCCTCGGCCTTGCGATTTCTGCCGGCATCGCCAGTGAACTCGGAGGCCGCCTGACCGCCCGCAACGCCGAACCCAAAGGGGCAATCTTCGAACTGCAGATGCCCAGTAGATCCAGTATAGCGACCAAAGCCGCGGAGTAGAGCTGATGTCCGAGAAAACACTTGTATCAATTGTTGATGATGAAGCCGATATGCGGAACTCGATCGCACAGTGGCTCAGCTTGTCGGGTTGCCAGACGGAAACGTATGGCTCGGCCGAAGATTTGCTGAAGGTGGTCAGGGCCGACTATCCCGGTGTGATCATCAGCGATATCCGGATGCCTGGCATGGATGGGATGGCCCTTTTGCGCAGGCTCCAGAGCCTCGATCCCGCGCTTCCCGTAATAATGATTACCGGCCACGGCGATGTGGCCCTGGCTGTGGAGGCGATGCGGATCGGTGCCTACGACTTCATCGAAAAGCCGTTTGATCCGGAAAGACTTTCCGATTTGGTAAAGCGCGCGGCATCTACGCGCAGGCTAGCAATCGACAACCGGAACCTGCGGCGTGAAATGAGCGACGGAACGATGCTGCTGCGCAAACTCGCCGGCAGTTCACAGGTCATCGAGCGGCTGCGAGAAAACATTCTCGATATTGCGCAAGCGGACGGTCACGTTCTCATTTCTGGCGAAACAGGTACCGGCAAGAGTCTGATTGCACATGCTCTGCACGCCTGCGGTCCGCGAAAAGGCAAGGCTTTCATCTATGTCAACTGCTCTGCCCATAACGAGGAGGATCTTGAGAAGCTCCTGTTCGGACCGTCCGACCGGGTGGGTGAACTTCCGGCAATCGAGCGTAGCAACGAAGGCACGTTGTGTCTTGAAAACTTCGAGGTGATCAATCCGGCGCTGCAGGCACGCCTGGCCTCCGAACTCGAACGGGCCAACGGTGCCGATACCACGGTGGCCCCCCGCAACCTGCGTCTCATTTCTGTCTCGACACAGGTGAACTCAACTGCAGATGTCCCAGAGGGCATGCGTGAGGATCTGTTCTTCCGGTTGACAGCCTTGCAAATTACCACGCCGCCCTTGCGCGAGCGCGGGGAGGACATCCTGATGCTGTTCAACCGCTTTTGCTCACGTTTTGCCGAGGATTATGGTTGCGAGGCACCGGAACTCTCGGCGGAAGAGGCTGCCCAACTGATTCACTCTCGTTGGCCCGGCAACATTCGACAGTTGATGAATGTGGCCGAGCGGGCTGTCCTGCAGAAGCGCCGAGGTGAGGAAGGTATCAGCAACCTGCTTCAGGATGATGACGCCCCTGCGATCCTGCCGGAAATTACAGTTGAGAAGCCCCTAAGGGAACATGTCGAAGCGTTTGAAAAAATGCTGATCGATAACGCTCTGCGGCGCAACCGCGGGGCGGTCTCGTCGGTGATGTCGGAACTCGCACTCCCGCGACGTACGTTGAACGAGAAAATGGCCAAGTATGGTTTGGTGCGTGCCGAATACCTTTAGGCAATGGCAGCAAGGGCACGCGCAAGATCGCCGTAACCGGTGAAGCGCCGCTCGTAGGCAAGTCCAAGCCGCCGCGCTGCGACCTCTGCCTTGGCATCTAGTTCGGGGTCGTCGGTCTGCGCGAGGTAGATAAGGGTCGTGTAGTTACCAAAAAGCATGTCCCGAAGTTCCGGATGCCTGTCGAGACCCATTGGTCGCCATACAAAGGCATCGAACTGCCTTACAAGGAAATCCGTGAGGAAGAACGCCGTAAACTCGCTTTCTTGGGCGTTAGCGAAAGCCTCGTTTCCGTCGAAAAAACTGTAACAATGCGGACCGGCAATCATTTCCACGCCGAGTTTCCGACATCTGGCTTCCAGCAATCCACCGGTGCCGCAATCGGCGTAGACCACCAAAATTGTCGCGAACTCAGCCCGCTTCGAATTTACAGCGGCTTCGACCGCATCCGGTATCTTTTCCGGGGTCAGATGCAACTGCGCAGGCAGACAGTGCAGGACCATATGCTGCCAGCCATTCGCGCGGATCAGCGCCTGAATTTCCCGGGCCAACGCACCGCATGCAAGCAGAAGAACTTTGTCCTCAGAGGCTTTTTCGACATGAACACTCATTTGCTGCAAGCACTCCAAGTTGGCTTTAACAAAGGCAAAAACTCGGCTAGAGCTTTGGCCAAAAGGGATGTGAGGTGAGCATGGACATTCAACAGAAAGTCCGCAAGGCCATCAAGTGGGGGCCATGGGGCTACCGTTTCTGGCGGGAAGCTATTCGTATGCCCTATGAAGCGGCCTTCAAGACGCCAGCGGTCGTTGACGTGGCGGAGCATTTCCCCGCAGCAAAGGTTCTCACTGATCGATACCCCGAATTTCGGCGTGAAGCGCTGGCCATAACTACCGGCCGCGAATTGCCGGCCAACCATGAGATTATGCCGCATCAAAAGACCTTTTTTGAACATGACCACATCCCTTGGAAAATGGTCACTTTGCGGGCTTACGGCTACGACTATCCTGAAAACCAGAAACAAATGCCGCTGATGGAAGATTTCCTGAAGCAGCACCCCGATGTGGTTTCAGCGACGATCAGCGTTTTCCCACCGGGCAAACACCTCCGCCCTCACCGCGGGCCGTTCAAAGGGGTGTGGCGTTATCATCTGGCATATCTCGTGGAAGAACTGGAAAACGGCGTTACTGCCGCGGAACTGGTGATCGACGGCGAAACCTATCACCTGAAGGAGGGCGATGACCTGCTTTGGGACGACACCTTTATGCATGAAGCGATCAACCGTTCCGAAAACCCGCGAATTGTTTTGTTGCTGGATGTCTTTCGTGGCGATCATCCATGGTGGCTCGGCTGGTTGTCCCGTTACATCCTCTTTCTCGCCAGCATGGGCCAGCGTTTCAAGGGAATGCGGAAGCGGGCGACTGTCGGAGGCTAATCAGCCTGCGGCGGCCTGGTTGTGTTTGCGTGCGACCAGTTCCTTCGCAGTTTCCACAGCAACCGCTGCATCACGGCAATAGGCATCCGCTCCGATTGCTTTGCCGAACTCCTCGTTCAATGGCGCTCCTCCGACTAGAACGATGTAATCATCGCGCATGCCTTTCTCGATCATAGTGTCTATGACGACCTTCATGTAAGGCATCGTGGTGGTCAGCAATGCCGACATGCCGAGGATGTCGGGCTTTTCTTCCTCAATGGCATCCAGGTAGCTCTCGACCGGATTGTTTATGCCAAGGTCCCGGACCTCGAAACCTGCACCTTCCATCATCATCGAAACGAGATTTTTGCCGATATCGTGGATATCACCCTTTACAGTACCGATCACCATCTTGCCGAGACGCGGCGCGCCGGTCTCCACCAACAAAGGTTTCAGAATGGCCATTCCGCCCTTCATGGCATTCGCGGCCAGTAGGACTTCAGGAACGAACAGGATACCATCACGGAAATCGATGCCCACGATCCGCATGCCTTCGACAAGTGCCTTAGTAAGAATGTCGTAAGGCGTCCATTCACGCTTCAGCAGGATATTGACGGCTTCCTCGATTTCTTCGCGTAGGCCGTCATAAAGATCGTCGTGCATCTGGAGGACAAGCTCATCATCCGGAAGGTCGTCGAGGATCAGATCGTCATCATTGGCCATTTCTGATAATCCCGCATTAGATAAGAGTTTCGGTCAAAGTGAATCCTAGCCACCAAACCGTCTGATATGCCAGCGACCTGCAACGCGACGTTACCGACCTAGCCTCTGCGCCGACGGCGTTGCCGTACTGGAACCGGAGCGTCGCCGGAGCCGTCGTCTCCGGATGAAAACGGCCCAAGTTTTGCCTCTATGGTTGCCAGTTCCGGTACAACACCCGGCACATGTGAAAGCAGCCGACGTTTCATTTCAGCAAGGTGCACACCACGGGTGCCACAGCAACCGCCAATAATACTGACGCCGCAATCTCGCGCGAGCGTCGCATAATCCCCCATCAGTTCCGGGGTGCCGTCGTAATGCACATGTCCATCGACAAACTTTGGAATGCCGGCGTTGCCCTTCGCGATGATGGGAATCTCTGCCCCGGCCTTCGTAAAGCCAAGAACAGTGCGCAACAGGTCCGATGCCCCGGTTCCACAGTTGGCACCAAAGGCCAGCGGTCGGTTGGGCATTGCCTCTACCAGCGCCACCATGTCGGCCGCGGTGACGCCCATCATCGTGCGACCAGCAGTGTCAAAGCTCATCGTACCGCACCACGGCGCATTGTGACGGGCTGCCGCGGCTGCAGCGGCGCGGTATTCTTCGGCGGATGAAATTGTCTCCAGCCAGATCACGTCGACGCCGCCGGAAAGCAATCCTTCAATCTGATCGGCAAAGAGTTCTGTTGCCTCCTCTTCGGTCAGAGTTCCGACAGGAAACAAGAGTTCACCCGTCGGTCCAACAGAGCCGGCAACGATCACGGGCCTGTCAGCGGCATCTGCCGCTTGACGCGCAATCTTCGCTGCCTTCTCATTCAGTTCCTTCACCCGATCCTGCGCATCGTGCAACTTCAGGCGCGCACTCGTACCCCCGAAACTGTTGGTAAGGACGATGTCCGAGCCGGCAGCAATTGCTGCCTCGTTCACGGCCCGAACTTTTTCCGGTGCGGTCACGTTCCACAGTTCCGGCGCTTCCCCCGCTTCCAGTCCCATATCAAAAAGGTTGGTGCCCGTAGCACCATCCGCCATCAACCAATCCCTGGCTTCCAGTAGTTCGGCGAAAATATTCATGCCGTCTGTCCTTCCACTGCCGTGGCAATACTGCGGATCCGCTTGATCATCGCGTGTAGGCCATTGGACCTTTGCGCCGAGAGATGGCCAGTCAGGCCCAAGCGTTCAAACGCTTCCAACGGTCTTTCCGCGAGGATCGCCTTGGCGCTTTTGTCGTCGAAGATCGTCAAGAGAATTGCAATGAGTCCCTTTACGATCATTGCATCACTGTCACCTGAAAATCGAAGGATTGCGTCACGGCCCTGCCCCTCAATCTCTGGCACGATCCAGACCTGACTGGCACATCCGTTCACCTTCGTGCCCTCCACCTTCCGATCTTCCGGCATGGGAGGCAAGGATTTGCCCAGCTCGATGACATAACGGTATCGGTCCTCCCACTCATCGAGGAATTCGAAATCGGAAGCTATGTCCTCAAAACTTGTGTCGGCCATTTTCTCCATGCCTTTCAGCGTCTGCTTGACATATGCGCTTCTCTCAGGAAGGTCCAGATGGGGTTTTGTTTGTCGACTGTCTTCTTTATCAAAGTCTTACAGGTTGTCAGGGAGTTGAATGATGCGTGCGGTCATTACTGGTAGTATCTTGCTGGCGCTTGCCGCATGTGGCAACGGATCGGGTTCAAATCCCTTGGGCTCCTTAGGCTCCAACCCGTTCAGTCGTGGCGGAAATCCTGATCCCGTCGTGGTGTCTGCGGAAGGTCGCACGATCGTGCCGGAAGGCTCTATACTGGTACCCGCGCCCGTTGAAGTACGACCGGAAGCGGCTTTGCGTGGCATGATACTGCGGGCAACCGCTACGGCGCCTACCCAAGGCTATTATGGCGCAGTTCTGATACCGGAACGGCGCGGCGCGCCCGATGAAGACGGGATCGTTACATACCAGTTTCGGGTGTTTCCGCCTGTTGAAGACAGTCCGACAGGGCCGGTGCGAACGCGTCAACTTACAGCGGCAGCCTTTGTGCCGGACAAGGCAATCGCCGGAGTTAGCGGTTTTCGGATAGTCAGTCAGACAGGCGGTGTCAGCATCGGGCGCTGACGCTCACAGTTCGACGATGGTCACGCTCGCACCGTTGGATGAAAGGGCAATTTCGCCTTGGCACAGGCGCAGTGCATCAGCACCGAAAACCGTCCTGCGCCACCCCTTGAATGCGGGGACATTTGCATCGACAGATGCCGCTATTTCTTCAAGATCCGCGGCTGAGGCGATCAGCTTTTGCGCAACGCCGGTTTCTTCCGCCCGCGCTTTCAGCAACACACGCAGCAAATCGGCCAGCCCCTCGCCTCCCGGCTTTCGCTTTCGAGGTTCGGGTGCCTTGGGCAGCTCTTCTGCAGGCATTTCAGCGGCCTGTCTGATAGCGGAGAGGATGGCGTCCGCAGTGTCCCCTTTTCGACTGTCGCGGTTGAGAAGGCGGCTTTTACCAAGATCGTCGAGGCTTTTCGGTCGGGTTGCCGCTAGTTCGACGATCACATCATCCTTGAAAATTCGCCCGCGTGGTACATTGCGCCGAATAGCCTCTCGTTCTCGGTACTCAGCCAATTTTTGCACTGCACCAAGAAATCGCGGTGCGTTTGAACGCGTCTTGATACGCCGCCAAGCCTCACTGGGTTCGGTGACATAGGTCTCTGGCGACATGAGGACGTCAACTTCCTCCGACACCCAGGCATGCCGCTCTGTTTCTGCCAGCTTTGCAGAAAGAAAACGATAGATGTCGCGGAGATGCGTGACATCCGCGACAGCATACTCCATCTGCTTCGTGGAAAGCGGCCGCCTGCTCCAGTCGGTGAAACGAGAGGACTTGTCCAAGCCTGTTTTGCAAATAGTGCGTACGAGCGTTTCATAGCCTACCTGCTCGCCAAAACCGCAGACCATCGCTGCAATCTGCGTGTCGAACAATGGTGCCGGGATGACGCCGCCATCAACGTAAAAAATTTCGAGATCCTGCCTTGCGGCATGGAAGACTTTCACCACCCTGGGGTCGGTAAAAAGATCATAGAGTGGCTGCAGATCCAGTCCATCGGCAAGAACATCGACAAGCGCTGAATCATCGGCACCATCTCCATCGAATGCCAGTTGAACAAGGCACAACTGCGCAAAATAGGTGCGCTCTCGCAAGAACTCAGTATCGACAGTGACGAACGGTTTTTCTTTGGCACGATCACAAAATTCGGCCAACTCAGTTGTTTTAGCTATCGTTTTCATAGTTTGAGATGTGCACCGTGGATTTACTCGTGAACGGCCGGGGAAACTCTATTTCCGGTCTGGGAATCACACCTAAGCAATACGTTTAGGAAAGGTAAAGGTACTATACCCCCGATGTTGGTGGCGACTGTCCATTTCTGGGTAGAAAGACGGTAATCATTGTGCCTCTGCCCGCCATTGCGCGGCCGGCCAAGACTTTCCCGCCTAGTTTCTCCACAGCCCGCAGCACGAAATTGAGGCCAAGACCGGACCCTTCAACCTCATCACGTGGTTGAAGGGTTTGAAAAGGAGTAAATGCTGACGAAAGCAGGTCATCAGGTATGCCGGGGCCGTTGTCAGACACGGCTATCGATACGTCGCTCTTCAAGAAAGTGATGCAAATCCTGATGAATCCGTCAAATCTGTCATGATGCTTGACGGCGTTCGAGATGAGTTCGAAAAACACCTCATCGAACAGGATGGCATCGGTTTGGAGGACTTCACAGTTCCCGATGATCTCGAAGTGCCATGGTCCCTCCGGAAGGATCAGATCAGCCAATTCACCTAACCTCCTGGCTGGCTGCACTTCGGAAAAAAAATGCTTGTGAAATTCCAACCTCTGATAACGGACCCAACCTTCGATCAGGCTCTCCAACCTTCGACTTTGGCATCGTATCGAAACGAGATGTTCGAGAACCGTGCCGGGCAATTCGGTGCCGCACTCGCTACTATCATCTTCAATCCAGTCGGGAAGATGCTTCAATGCCCTTACCGGGGCCATCAAATCATGATGGGCGCGCGAGATCTCTTGAAGTTTACACTCGGAATCTGAAGGTTGCGTGATTTCCAGGCCGGTAGCCTGCCTACCCTCCCAATCTTCCAAATTTCTGACCGCATGTTCGCTCACGCGCCACTTCTCTTCAGAAACAGCGCGCATGTATCGTTCATCGCTGCCAGCGTTTCCTCCAGGAGATCGATCTGCGCCAGTGTCGCCAAGCTGTTGCCGGACTGCACATCAACCCTCAGGCCCCTGATCTGCCGCATGAGTTTCTTCTGATGGGGATGAAGGTTGGATATCAGGTCGGAGCAACTTGCTGCAGGTGGAGTTTTCGGCCCGTAGGCTCTCCTTACGGCGCTGACAGAAATGCGATAGCCGTTTGCAAAATCAGAGAACGACCGGGATACAGTTCGCTTTAAGGTATCTTCGGAGAGATCCCATTTGCTCATATAGCCCATGCAACCGGCGTCGAATGCATCGGCAACCGTTTTCTCGCAACCATGGCCGGTCATAAGGATAAGCGGTACGCCAATGCCGAGTTTGCCGCTGAGAATTTCTCTAGCAAACTCAAGGCCCGTACCATCCGGCAGGTTTTGGTCTGCAATGACGAGATCAATTGGTTCAGTCTGAATCAATGCACGGGCGGATTGCAGATTGCTAAGCTCAAGGAACTTGAGTCCCAGTCCAGCAGAACGTGCCAGCCGCTTTATGATCTGCCTGTCATAGCGGGAATCATCAATGAGCAGACAGGTTTGCAATGGCAGAGGTTCCGCATTGTTAGCGTCGGAGTCCGCATACACCATCGATTCTTGACCAAGCACTTCACACCTCGACAATGACTTGGTGAGAATTTGCTCGGCAATTCTTAAGGTTACGTTATCGTACGCTCGCCCTCATTTTGGTTTTTGCCAAAACTAAGCGGAAGAACAGACTCATGATATTTGCAGACAGGGAGGCTAAGCGCATCCCGCATTTCCGAGGTGCATTTAGTGATGTGGCTCCGGCGGTAGGATTCGAACCTACGACCTGCGGATTAACAGTCCGATGCTCTACCGCTGAGCTACGCCGGAATGGAGCCTGTGGCACTGGCGGATGCTATATCAATGGCGGATTCCGACGTCCAGCAGAAAGCGCAGAATTTTCTTCAGATTTCAGGCAGAAATAAAAGCTCGTCAATTTTCTGGCCACCCGCAAAGCGAACCTTGCCGCAGTCTACCAGATTAAGCAGATGAGCCAGAACATTTCTGGCGGCCGCACCGTGAAGATGTGCTGGAACGTCGGCATAGACCGTCTTGGTCAATGCCTTCAACGGCTGAGGAGAAAGCACCAACGCGCGCAGAATAGCCGCTTCGCGCGTACGCCGATGTGACGCCAGTTCGTCGATCCGGGCGTGACCATTCGAAATCGCGTTGCCATGACCGGGCAGGAAATACTCTTCAGAGAACTTCGAGAGCTTTTCAAGCGAACGCATATAGTCGCCCATATCACCGTCCGGCGGCGATATGATCGAGGTTGACCACGCCATGACGTGGTCTCCGGTAAAGGCTATGCCCGCTTCCGGCCAGCGAAGGCAGATATGATCATGCAGATGGCCTGGCGTATGAACCACTTGCAGTTGTCGTCCTTCCACGTTCAAAACCTGACAATCGGTCAGTGATCCATCGGGCCTGAATTGCCCATCCACACCTTCGCCACCGCCGACGGTGCGAATATCAAATCCTTCAAAACCACGCACTGGCTGTCGTTCGCCTGTCCAAGCATGAACCGGCGCGCCGGTCTTGTCCGACAGGCGTCTGGCCAGACTGGTGTGATCAACATGTGAATGCGTGACAATGATCTTTTCGACGGTGCCATCTGATGGCAAAATATTCAGTATTCGTCGAAGATGGGTCTCGTTGTTGGGGCCGGGATCGATGATGATCACATCCTTGCTACCGACAATGTAGGTATTGGTGCCGTCACCAGTCATCGGTCCCGGATTTGGCGCCGTGATGCAGGCGAGGTCGGGGCGCACCCATCTTACTGGTTCCTTTTGCGTCAATTCCTGACTTGCCTCCTACCTTCTGCCTGCGTAACGCTTTGGCATCATGGCGATCATTGACCCTAAACGCTACATGCCGCGCTCTCTTTTCAGCCGTGCGGCACTGATCGTCATCCTTCCGCTGATTATTCTCCAGGTTCTGGTTTCCATTGTTTTTGTGCAGCGGCATTTCGAAGGCGTGACTCGCCAGATGTCACGCTCGATTGCCCGGGAAATGGCGGTGGCCCAACAGGTAATAAATACGTCGCCGACGGCCGAGATTGCTCAACTTCGCCTGATCAATCTCGCACGACCGCTGGCGATGCCGATGGATTTGGCAGAGACCGTTTCAGATGTCGGGCAAAGTCGGCGAAGGTGGTTCGACCTTTCTGGACGCGCCCTGGTAGAGGAATTGCGCTCACTGCTCGGGGGAGAAGTTTCCGTCGACCTGGTGGACGACCCACGAATGGTTTCCGTGCGTCTGGCAACGGAGAAAGGTGTTCTAAGCGCCCTGATTCCGCGAGTGCGGGTTACCGCTACCAACCCACACCAATTGCTGGTGGTGATGGCCTTGGCATCCGTCATCCTGATCGTTATCGCAACGCTTTTTCTGCGCAACCAGATCCGCCCTATTCTGGACCTTGCCAATGTTTCCGAAGCTTTTGGCAAGGGTCGTTCCCTGCCCTACCGACCATCGGGCGCAGAGGAGATTCGACGCGCGGGGTCAACATTCCTTTCGATGCGCAGTCGTCTGGAACGACAGATTGAGCAGCGCACCCAGATGCTGACAGGCGTAAGCCACGATCTGCGCACGCCGCTGACACGCATGAAACTTTCCTTAGAACTCATGGAAGACGAACCCGAGGCCAAGGCAATGATGCGGGACGTGAATGACATGGAAGCCATGCTCGATGCGTTCCTGGATTTCGCCAAGGGCGATCATGGCGAGGAGCCCATTTTTGCAGACACGGTTGCACTTGCCCGTGACGTTGCGGACAGGTCACGACGCGGCGGTGCGGAAATCGATCTGAGACTGCCAGATCACCGGCCTGCCGACGCATCGGTCATGCTTCGTTACAACGCAACTTGCCGCGCCCTTCAGAACTTGGTTGGCAACTCACTGAATTATGGAAGCGAGGTAAGATTGTCTCTGCGATTGCTACCGAAGACCTGCGAATTCATCGTCGAGGACGACGGCCCCGGAATTCCCGAAGACAAACGAGACGAAGTGAAAAAGCCGTTCTTGCGGCTGGACAACTCCCGAAATCTCAACAAGGGCGGCGGCGTCGGGCTCGGTCTTTCTATCGCGCAAGACGTAGCGCACGCACACGGTGGCACCCTGGAACTGGGCGACAGCAGTGATTTGGGCGGGCTGAAAGCGACACTCAGACTGCCGCGTTGAGCCTTTCTAGCGCTGTACGGGCAAAAAGTGGCACGTACGTGCCCAAACGCAGGGCTTTTTCGCGATTTGAGGCGTTGCCATCCAATGCCCGTTTTTTCACGCCCTGAAGAATTGCGGCCATTCGAAAGAAGCTGAAAGCCACAGGAAAATCGAGGTCGGGGGTGTCGCTTAGTCCGGCATTGCGGGCGTAAAGTTCGACATACTCATCATCAGTGTGGATGCCCAGTTGTGCTCGGTCCACACCAGCCAAACCACGACCATCTTCACCGGTCGGCATCGCCCACTGCATCAATTGCGATGCAAGGTCAGCCAATGGGTGCCCAAGCGTCGACAGTTCCCAGTCGACTACGGCGTTCACCGTGCCCTTTCGTGCATCGATCAGCAGATTGTCCAGCCGCCAATCACCGTGGACGAGCGTTTCACGCTCGGTTTCCGGTGGCGTCGCTGCCGCTAACCAAGCGCGAAGTTCCTCCATCTCGGCGATTACTTCAGTTTCTGTGGCCCGATATTGCTGTGTCCAGCGTGAGAATTGCCGCGCAAAATAGTTGCCTGCACGTCCGAAATCTCCGAGTCCGACGGCATCCACATCGATCGAGTGCAATGACGCAAGCATGGCATTCATGTTGGCATAGATCGTACGAGTGAGTTCGGGGCTCTGTTCCGTGCACCGCGGATCGTTCAATGTCAGCCCATCAACCCACTCCATGATCAGAAAGGATGTGCCGATGATCGTCTCGTCCTCACAGAAATGAATCATTTGCGGAACGTTTACTGATGTGTCCGCAAGTGCGTGCATAACTCGATATTCGCGCTCGATCGCATGGGCTGCTGGCAGAAGGGGACCATCAGGCTTTTTTCGGAGCACATATTTCCCGGCGGAGCTTTGAAGAATGAAGGTTGGGTTGCTCTGGCCCGAGTTTGTCTTTGACAATGAAATTGGTTTTCCAATTTCGGAGACGTGGCGCGAAAGATAGCGATCAAGACGCGCTACCTGATCAGATGAAAGTCCGTGCATGAGTCCGCTCTCTGGCTGCCAAGTGCGGGCAGGCATTGAATTCTGCAAGTCTCAGTGAGGAGCATTCATATCTGAGACGGTGGATGCTGGAATTGTGAATGTTGAGAATTAGTTCCGCACATTTGCGCACCGTCAGCCCCAGAAGCTCTCTCAACGCCACTCCAATCACGCCGCCGGAAGTGACGATCAGTGTGGTCTGATCCGGCACCAATGCCGCCCTCATTGCATTCTCGACCCGTTCGGCAAAAACATTGAATGTTTCGTGCTCGAAATCCACTTGCCGCTCTGCCCAGTGTTCAAAAATCAATGGGAAATGATGGAGAAACTCCTCGCGGTTCCGCGGGGCCGCATGACCCTCCGCAACAAGGTAGGCGTCTTGTATCAGATCATAGTTCAACTCATTGAACCTCGCATCCACTCTGGGTTCCGGTAGGGGACAGCGAGAGGCGATGCCCTCAAAAGTCTCCCGATGTCGGAGGAGATCGCCACGGAAAACGGTATCGAAACGCATATCATGGTCAGCAAAATAGCTGCCCAGCCATTCTGACTGTTCGTGCCCCAGCGGTGACAGCTTGTCATAATCCGCTGCACCGAAGGATGCTTGGCCGTGCCGAACGAGGATGATCTCTCCCATACTTACATTTTTTCGTTCGTGTAGCGGCGCAGTTCCGCCCTTGCGACCTGACGACGATGGACAGCGTCCGGCCCGTCTGCCAAACGCAGGGTTCGCAGATGCGTCCATGAAGCAGCCAGTGGTGTGTCTTGGCTTATGCCCTGCGCTCCGAACATCTGTGCTGCCTCATCGACCACCTTCAATGCTACACGCGGTGCGACCACTTTGATCTGACTGATCCAAGGGGCGGCGGCTCTTGCGTCGCCCTGGTCCATCATCCAGGCGGCCTTCAGGCACAGCAATCGGGCCTGCTCAATTTCCATCCGACATTCCGCAATAATGTCGAAATTCGCACCCAGTTGTGCAATTGGTTTGCCGAACGCCTCCCGAGCGAGGGACCGTTTGCACATGAGGGAGAGAGCAGCCTCGGCGTGGCCGATGGCTCGCATGCAGTGGTGGATTCGCCCTGGTCCGAGCCGCCCCTGTGCGATCTCGAACCCCCTGCCTTCGCCAAGCAGCAAGTTTGCCGCCGGCACGCGCACTTCGGAAAAGCAGATATGCATATGTCCGTGCGGCGCGTCGTCGTGACCGTAGACCTGCATCGGACGTATCTTTTCTAGTCCAGGGGTGTCAGCATCCACAAGGAACATTGAGTGGCGCTTATGTTTCGGTTCCTCATCCGAACCTGTGCGCCCCATTACGATGTAGAGCTTGCAGCGCGGGTCGCCTGCCCCGGTTGCCCACCATTTCTCGCCGTTGAGGACATAGTCGCCACCGTCCTTCCTGCATTCCAGCTTGATATTGGTCGCGTCGGATGAGGCCACATCTGGCTCCGTCATTAGGTAGGCGGACCGTAATTTGCCTTCGAGAAGAGGGCCCAGCCACCGCTCCTTGTGGTCTGCGGAGCCATAGCGCTCGAGCACTTCCATGTTGCCAGTATCGGGGGCATTACAATTGAAAACTTCGGCACCGAGTCTGGTTTTACCCATCTCCTCCGCCAGATAAGCGTACTCTACCGTAGTCAGGCCATAGCCTTTCGTACTGTCTGTAAGCCAGAAATTCCAAAGACCTCGTTCCTTCGCACGGGCTTTGAGGCCTTCAAGTATTTCTGTCATTCTTTCTGTGTAGACGAACCTGTCCCCGGCCTTGCCCACCTCCGCGTGAAATTCTTCATCGAGCGGCTTGATCTCATGCTCAACCATGTTCCGCACGGCTTCCAATAGTGGCCGTACCTTGTCCGTCATGCCGAGATCCATTCTCACCTCCTGTTGCCGCGCCGTTCTCCCGGGCGCTTCCAGCGTTTTGCTAACATGGTCAACAGGAGTGGCGCCAGTCGCATGATTGGACGATGGCACGGTCACAAGTTTGAATAGCGGCCATAAAAAAAGGGCACGCAACCTTTGCATGCCCTTTCGCGATTTTCGGAGAATACAGGTTCAGCGCTTCGAGAACTGGAAGCTCCGACGAGCTTTCCGTTTACCGTATTTCTTCCGCTCGACCACACGGCTGTCGCGTGTCAGGAAGCCAGCGGCCTTCAAGGCTGGGCGCAACGACGGCTCATAAAGTGTGAGGGCCTTGGAAATACCGTGCTTCACGGCACCAGCCTGACCGGAGAGACCTCCGCCCTTGACGGTTGCCATGACATCGAACTCGCCTGCCACGCCAGCGACCGAAAATGCCTGGCCGATAACCATCTGCAAAACGGGCCGCGCAAAATAGTCGTTCATCGGCTTGCCGTTGACCGTAACCTTGCCAGAGCCCGGCTTGATCCAGACACGGGCAACGGCATCTTTCCGTTTTCCGGTTGCGTAGGAGCGGCCGAGCTCATCGCGAACCGGCTCACGGTTGACGGCTTCGGAAACGACCGCTGCAACGTCTGCATCTTCGGAAACTGCGTCTTTCAGACCATCGAGTGTCTTGATGTCTTCGCTCATCTTCATGCGCTCCGTGTATTTTTGGCGTTCATGGATTTTACATCCAGAACTTCAGGCGACTGGGCCTCGTGATTGTGCTCGGTTCCGGCATAAACGCGGAGGTTGGACATCTGCTTGCGGCTCAGCGGCCCTCCGGGGAGCATACGCTCCACGGCTTTCTGGATCACGCGCTCGGGAAAACGACCTTCCAAAAGTTGTCCGGCCGTGCGGGATTTGATCCCACCCGGATGGCCAGTGTGCCAATAGTAGTTCTTGTCGGCCCGCTTGTTGCCGGTCAATTGAACCTTGTCAGCATTGACGACGATCACGTTGTCGCCCATGTCCATGTGAGGCGTGAAGGACGCCTTGTGCTTGCCGCGCAATCGCATGGCGATGATGGAGGCAAGGCGGCCGAGAACGACGCCCTCGGCGTCGATCAGGATCCATTTCTTTTCGATGTCTGCCGGTTTGGCGGTGTAGGTTTTCATTTTGTCGTCCTGAATGTTGAAGGCGCAATTGCGCCGTCCGGATCGGATGCCGGACTTCTAAAGAGTTTCACGGTAACTTCAAGGGCAAATTACACTGAAAAACACATCAAAAACAGGCGTTTATAAATATGGTATTAATATACCTCAACTCCTCGCGCGGGGGATGGAGTAAGTTAGGTTCGCGTGGGCCACTGGTCTGTCGTCCTCCGCTCCGAATATCATGACATCACCGACGGCGAGCGTTCGCCCCAACTTCAGTAGCCGTCCCTCTGCTCTCAGATCATCAGCAGGTGGCTTTCGGAAAAAGTCGATGGAGCAGGAAGTAGTTACTGTCAGCGCTTCCGGACCGATGTGTGCGAGGATAGCCATATAGAAGGTGCAGTCCGCCAAGGTGAACATGGCAGGTCCGGAAACCGTCCCGCCTGGGCGCAAGTTTTCCTCGTCGATCAACATCACCGTGTGGATGCCGCCCGAAAAGAGCTTTGTCGCCCGTATACGACTTCCAATTTGGGGAAACACGTCCAGCAAAAACCGGTGCAACTCTTCGCTCGTCATCTTGATGTCCATTTGTCCCCCTGTACCCACTCCCGTTTTTCTGAGAGGGTTTACTTGTCAGTTCTTGCTTAAGGTTCGCGTTATGGAAAAGCCATTGGTTGTTTGTGACTACGCACCTCCCATTGCCAAACTTACATTGAATTCTCCCGACAATTTCAATGCCTTATCGGAGGCAATGGTTGACAGCCTTACAAAAGTCCTCGGTGAGATAGGTGATCGTAGAGATATCAAAGCAGTGCTCTTGACCGGTGCAGGAAAGGGATTTTGCGCCGGTCACGATCTTCGGGAACTGGACGCCGCGCGTCGGGATCATGAGGACGGTGGACGTGAGTTCTTCGTTCAACTGTTCAACAAGAGCGCCGAAATGATGATTCGTATCATGAAATTGCCGCAACCGGTGATCGCCCTGCCCCACGGCGTTGCTGCGGCTGCTGGATGTCAACTCGTCGCTACCTGCGACCTGGCCGTTGCGGCGTCAGACACGCAGTTCGGCGTAAACGGTGTCAATATAGGACTTTTTTGCTCGACCCCTATGGTGGCGATGAGCAGAACAATGCAACGCAAACCCCTTATGGAGATGCTGCTTACCGGCGAATTTATCGACGGGGAACGCGCCCGCGAAGTCGGCTTGATCAATCGAGTGGTTCCTGCCGACAGGTTGTCGGCCGAGGGGCTTGAACTCGCCACACTGATTGCAAGCAAATCCGATAGTGTCATCTCTGTCGGCAAAGAGGCGTTTTATGCACAAGCCGAGTTACCCTTGGCGGCCGCTTATGAATACACGGCGGAGATCATGGCTGAGAATATGATGCTCCAGGAAACCTCGGCTTCCATTCATGCATTTGCGGCGAAGCCGAAAAACTGAAAGGTCTATGATCTCGCGATCTTCTGGTCCGGCGGGTAGGAGGCCACGAAACGGGCTCGAATGATCGTGACAAACACAGCGACGCCGACGAGTTGATGCAAAAGGCCGAGATACCATGGCGCCGCCATCAATACAGTTGCGATTCCAAACAGAACCTGAAATGCGAGGCCATGCAGGATTGCTCCGTAAGCCTTCCGGATCGCTGTCTGGCCTGACCGGCGCGAAACACGCCAGACCAGAACCGCGAGGACGAGGAAAAGGTAACCCCACATGCGGTGCATGAACTGGACCAAACCGGAATTCTCAAACAAATTCCGCCAGATGGGCTCAAGGTCCCATGCGGTTGCAGGGAAAAACCTGCCGCCCATCAGCGGCCAATCGGTGAAACTGCGGCCTGCGTCTATGCCTGCGACCAGTGCCCCGAGGAGGATCTGGACAAAGCAGACGGCAAGCAGCAGCAGCCCAGAATTCGACAATCGCCTGTCCGAGCGTCGTCTAGCTTGCAGCAGTTCAGCCTCCGTCCGTCTGAGGCGGAGGATGTACCAGGAAATCAGGCCGAGGATTATGAAGGCGAGGCCGAGATGGGTGGCAAGCCGATACGAGGCCACGTCGGTGCGGGCGCCGACCAGACCGGAGGCGACCATCCACCATCCGACGGCACCCTGAAGGCCGCCGAGGCCGCCGAGCAGCAGCAGTCGGCCTGTCCATCCTCTGGGAATCCTGCGGGTAAGCAGGAAGAATAGGAACCCCGCGGCCCACACGAGGCCAATTACCCTGCCCAACTGCCGATGCCCCCACTCCCACCAGTAAATGCGTTTGAAATCTGACAGTTGCATGCCCTGGTTCTGGATCTGGTACTCAGGACTGGCCTGATATTTCTCGAATTCGGATGTCCAGTCGGCTTCGCTTGTCGGAGGGAATGCACCGGTGACTGGGCGCCATTCGGTAATTGACAGGCCACTGTCGGTGAGGCGAGTCAGGCCGCCGACTGCCACCATAAGGACGACGAGGGCGAAAAGAATGAACAGCCATTTGACAACGGCCCCGCGATTGTTTCGCGGATCCTGTTTCGGGCCCTTGGGCGACGCGAATGCGTGGTTTTCACTGACGTCTTCAAAAATGCTTCGGCCGGAGGTCATCTGATCACCTGTGCTTTTGAGCAGGAGCTAGGGCCTTCCCTTTGGCTCGACAAGATGTCATTTTCTCGCAGGGCTTCCGTCGGCCAAGCTGTTGAAAATGCCGTGTAAAGTGCGCACGTCGGCATCCGTCAATTCCAGACGGGATATCAGGTTGCGCAGGTTCTCCCGTTTACTCGCGACTTTTTGATCCGGCCAGAAGTAGCCGGCGGCTTCCAGCCGTGTGTCCAGCTTTTGCAACAGCATCGCGACTTCGTGGGCCTTTGCCGGGGGGGCTTTGCTGTCGGGGTGCGGCAGTGCCGCCTGCGAACTGCGGGACCATTCATAGGCCATCAGTAGAACGCATTGAGCGAGATTAAGGCTGGCAAATGAAGGGTTTACGGGAACGGAGATCAAGGCGCTGGCGGGGACGACGTCTGCATTTTCGAGCCCTGCCCGTTCTGGACCGAACAGAACTCCCACGCGTTCTCCGCGGGCGATCCGGGCGTGGGCATCGGCCATCGCATCCTGCGGCGTAAATACCTTCTTCGTCAGATCACGACTGCGCGCAGTGGTGGCGTAGATGTAGTTGAGATCCGCAATCGCTTCGTCGGTGGTCTCATAAACATTTACGTTATCAATGACTTGCGCAGCGCCCGAAGACATTGCCACGGCGCGCGGGTTGGGCCAGCCATCGCGCGGGTTGGTCAGACGCAGACGGTCGAGACCGAAGTTCCACATGCCGCGGGCTGCCGCACCGATGTTTTCACCCATTTGTGGGCGAACGAGGACGAAGACGGGCCCGGGGCCCTGCCAGCCATCGGCGGCGTTGTGATTGGTTCCGGACATTGTGAGGCGCTTTTCGAAGTATGGATTTGGTATGGTTTCGGTATGGATTTGGTATGGCTTCCTGTTTGCAGAAAATAGCGAGGATTGCAAAGGGCGCGATCATGCGCCGGCATACTATTGAGTACAAACATTCCGGTATTTGCAAGTTGCCCGCAAAAGGCCATGTTGGTAGCAAATAGGTATCGCAATGTGCTCATACGGCGAGTGCAGTACTTCGTTTGGCGCGCGTACTCGTCGCCTCATTTCTGGTAATCACTGCTGAAAAATGGAACAAGAATAATGTCTGGGAAGAAAATCACCCGCCGATCCTTCGTTAGCAAATCTTCCGGCACGTTTGTTGCTGCCACCGGTATTTTTGCGCCGAACATCCTGAGGGCTCAACCGAGGGTGCTTTCAATGTCTTCGTGGCTGCCGCCGACAAGCATCATGGTGCCATTCCTCTTCCAGACCTGGGCCGACGAGGTGCAGCGCGTGACCGAAGGCCGTGTTGAAGTCCAGTTGCTCGACAAGCCGCTTGGCCCTCCGCCGGCACACTTCGATCTGGTAAAATCAGGCAAAGCTGACATCGGCTATGCACTGCACGGCTATTCGGGCGACGACGCATTCGTGCGGGCGCAGATCGGACAGTTGTCTTTCCTCGGTGACGCCTACACGGCCTCACATTCGTTTTCCAAGGTTTACCGCGGTTTCCTCGGTGCGGAGGAAGAGCATGAAGGCGTCAAGCTTCTCGGGGTCTACCAGCACGGTCCGGGTATGTTGATGCTGCGGAACAAGGAAGTGCGCGCGCCGGAGGATTTCGAGGGCCTGCGCATCCGGACTTCGGGCGGCTATATTTCCCAGCTCATGTCTTCTGTCGGCGCGGAAAACGTACCGATGTCACCTCTGCAGGTGAAGGAAGCACTTCTGAATGGCACCATCGACGGGGTGATGTTCCCCTACGAGGGCGGGGACGCCTTCCAGATTACTGAACAGATCACCTCCATTACCGAAGTGCCGGGCGGATTCTACAACGCTTCTTGGTTCCTTGCCATGAGTGAGAACGTGTGGGAAAGCCTGCCGGAGCGGGACCAGGTGCTGATCGACGATCTGTCGCGCGAGATCTGCCACGTGCTGGCGGCCAAAGCCTTCTACATCGCCGATGACGTCGGCATAAAGAAATTCAAGGCGCTGGGAACGGTCGTCAACGAGGCTGACGAGGAACTTCTGGGCTATTTGCGAGGCAAGGCGGATCTGTTCGACGCAGCCTGGGTACAGCGGGTCTCTGAAATGGGCTACGACGGCAAGGAAGCACTGCGGGTCATGCGCGACGCCGTCTGACATCAGGCGGCGTTTACGGTTCGAAAACCAAGCTGGTAGATGAAATAATAGGCCAAATGGCCGGCACGGAGGCGATTTCCCGGCATACATTCGTATGCCGTCTTCTCTCCGTCACCTCTATTGCTTATACCGGGCCTGAAACACGCAACCGAGAGGACAGTGTTCATGACGAAGATCAAGGTGGACAACCCCGTCGTCGATATCGACGGGGATGAAATGACCCGGATCATCTGGCAGATCATCAAGGACAAGCTGATCCTTCCATACCTGGACATTGATCTTGAGTACTACGACCTCGGGATGGAGGAACGAGACCGGACGGACGACCAGATCACGATTGATGCCGCCGAAGCGATCCGCAAACACGGTGTCGGCGTCAAATGTGCCACGATCACGCCGGATGAGGCGCGGGTGGAAGAATTTGGCCTGAAGAAGATGTGGCGCAGCCCGAATGGCACGATCCGCAACATCCTTGGAGGCGTGATCTTCCGTGCGCCGATCGTGTGCCGCAACGTGCCGCGGCTGGTGCCCGGATGGACTGATCCGATCGTTGTCGGCCGCCATGCCTTCGGCGACCAGTATCGCGCCACCGATTTCCTGTTTCCCGAGGAAGGTACGCTGACTTTGAAGTTCGTCGGCAAGTCTGGCGAGGTGATCGAACGCGAGGTCTTCCAGGCGCCCTCCGCCGGTGTGGCGATGGGTATGTATAACCTCGACGACTCGATCTACGATTTCGCGCGTGCATCGCTGAATTACGGGCTGAATATCGGCTGGCCGGTATATCTCTCGACCAAGAACACCATCCTGAAAGCCTATGATGGCCGATTCAAGGACATCTTCCAGAAGGTCTATGAGGAAGAGTTCGAGGAACAGTTCAAGAAACTGGGCATCTGGTATGAACACAGGCTGATCGACGATATGGTGGCCGCCTGCATGAAGTGGAGTGGCAAGTTCGTGTGGGCCTGCAAGAACTACGATGGCGACGTGCAATCCGACACGGTTGCGCAAGGTTTCGGATCACTTGGCCTGATGACCAGCCAGTTGATGACGCCGGACGGCAAGATCGTGGAGGCCGAGGCCGCACACGGGACGGTGACGCGCCACTACCGCCAGCACCAGAAAGGCGAGGCGACCTCCACCAATTCCATTGCATCGATCTATGCATGGACGGGCGGGTTGAAACACCGCGCCAAGCTGGACGGAAACGCGAAACTGAAGGAATTCGCCGAGACGCTTGAACGTGTGGTTGTCGATACCGTTGAGAGCGGCTTCATGACCAAAGACCTGGCGCTGCTGGTCGGACCGGAGCAGAAATGGCTGACGACTGAGGGATTCCTCGACAAGATCGACAGCAACCTGAACAAGGCGCTTGCCGGCTGACAGCCGGACGGTGGTTGTCGGTTTGTTAAAGCTTGATAGCGATAAGTTGCCTGGCAGCGAAAAGCGGGCATCGGATGGTATCGAGCGACGGCAGTCAGGCGAGGCTGAGACAGAAGCATAGCGGCAGGGCGCCGTTTCTGAACGATTACTACGCTTTGCTGGTGGCCAGCCAGACGGCGGACGGAATGGTCGTGTGCGACCGTGACGAAAGGATTGTCTGGAATAATCCATCTTTCGCGCGCCTGATGCAGGCGGATGTGGACGGCGTTGTCGCCAGCCAGATCGGCAGCCTTCTGGGCCGGGAACGACTTGGCGAGGATATGCTCTCCGGTGAGCCGGTAGCTGTGCCTTTGGGTGGTGCATTCCTGGAAATGCGGTGGATGGCGCTGAAGACCACCGCGGATGACACGCCCCTGCACCTCGGCACGTTTCGCCCGTGCCCTCCGCCGGCGAGCGACACGAAGGCCACCGACCGTGAGCAGATTTCGCGGGAAGAAAGGAAATTGCTCAGCCAGACAAGCGGATGGTTCTATGCCGCGAAATCACTGGACGAGTTACTGAAGATTGTCAGCAAATGCATGAAAACGCTGTTTCCGGAAGCCTACGGGCAACTGTACATCTATGCCGATTCCCGCGACGTGCTGGAATTGGCTGGCCACTGGGGGGTTGGGTTCCTCACCGATCATATCGAGCCCGATGATTGCTGGTCGCTCCGACGAGGGCGGGCCTATGCCTATGGCAATAACGACATAGACTTTGCCTGCGTTCACAAAGATGGGGACGACTGCCCTTCCTTCTGCCTGCCGGTGGTGGCGCATGGCGATACGATCGGCATGCTTCATCTGGCATTTCCGGACATCCGCTTGCATAATATAACTCGGGCGGAACTGGCACGCCTGATGGACCCGCGCTGGGACCTCGCCCTGATTTGCGCGGAACAGATCAGCCTCGCGGTCGCGAACGTGCGGCTGCGGCAGGAATTGCAGAACCAATCGGTTCGCGACCAGTTGACCGGGCTGTGGAACCGGCGCTGGTTTCTCGAAACAGCGCAAAAGGAGCTCAACCGGACGATGGCGCGGCGTGGCTCACTTTCGCTTGTCGCGCTCGATGTCGATCACTTCAAGAAATACAATGACAGCCACGGGCATGACGCCGGGGACGCGGTGCTGAAAAGCTTGGGCGCGCTGATGCGCGAACATTTCACCGGTGACGCCTTTGCCTGCCGGGTGGGCGGCGAGGAGTTTTCGATCATCGCGCCGAGCACGGACGCGGAAGCTGCCTTCGACATGGCGGACAGGTTCCGGCGCGAAGTGGCGCGGATGAAGATCCGCAGTGCCGGACGGGAAATGCCCGATGTCACCGTATCCTGCGGTGTCGCCACCGTGCCGGATTGCGGGGATGACCTGGAGACGCTGATGAAAACGGCTGACCTCGCGCTCTACCGGGCCAAGGAGGCGGGGCGCAACTGCGTCGTCAGCCATTCGCAGAGCGAACAGAAGGCATGAGAGTGATTCCTCAGAGGCCTTCAACGATTGTATATTCCCGCTCCGAGGCCGGGAGGCCTAGAGCGAGGGCGGCAGCGTAATCGGAAGAGGCGTAGAACTCTTCCGCCGTTGCCATGTCCGGCCACTGGATGATGACGTTGCGCGAACGCCCCTGCCCTTCTTTCTGCACAGACTTGCCGCCACGGGCGAGGAACACGCCTCCGAACCGAGCTACGGCCGGGCCGGCCAATTCTGCGTATTTCGCGTAGGCGTCGGCGTCATGAACGTCGGCGTGGACGATGGAATAGGCAGCCATTCAAGCCTCCAGTAGTTTTTCGACGGCCCGCACGGCCGCCTCTGCATTTTCGGCGCTTTCGCCGCCGGCCTGGGCCATATCCGGCCGTCCGCCGCCGCCCTTGCCGCCGAGTTCGGCGGCAGCGGTCTTGACGATGTCGACGGCGGAGATCCGACCGGTAAGGTCATCAGTCACGCCGGCGGCAACCGCCGCCTTGCCGCCGGTGTCGGCGATCAGAAGGATGGCACCGGAGCCGAGGCGGCTCTTGTGTTCGTCTATGAGGCCACGAAGGTCCTTGCCGGAAACGCCGGAAAGCGATTGAGCCAGAAACGGCACGCCCCCTACCGTCTTCGCCTCGGCGGCGGGCTTGTCACCACCGCCGGACATCGCAAGTTGACGTCGCAGGTCGCCGAGTTCGTTCTGAAGCGCCTTGCGCTCCTCCAGCAGTGACGAGACGCGGGTGAGAACGTCATCACCCCGAGCCTTCAACGTCTCCTCAATAGACGCCAGTGTCAGATCGCGGCGACGCAGATCGGCGAGCGCGGCCTGACCCGTCATCGCCTCGATCCTGCGGACGCCGGCAGACGAGGCACTTTCCGATGTCAGGGCGAAGAGGCCAATATCGCCGGTGCGGGCGACATGAGTGCCGCCGCAGAGCTCCAGCGAGTAGGTCTGCTTGTCCAAACCCTTTTCGGATCCAGCCATTTTCCCCATGGAAACCACACGGACTTCGTCTCCGTACTTCTCTCCGAACAGGGCCTGCGCACCGATTGCGCGGGCGTCGTCGGGTGTCATGATGCGGGTTGAAACGGCGTCGTTCTGGCGGATGAAGTCGTTGACCTCCTGCTCCACCTGCGCGATCTGGGCCGGTGTCAACGCCTTTGTGTGGCTGAAATCGAAACGCAGACGATCCGGCGCATTGAGGCTGCCGCGCTGAGCCACGTGATCGCCGAGAGCGCGGCGCAGCGCCTCGTGCAAAAGATGTGTGGCCGAGTGGTTCGCTCGAATGGCGCTGCGGCGTTCGTGTTCGACAGTGAGTTGGGCGGCGTCGCCGGTATGAATTTCGCCTTCGACGACTTTGCCGACATGCACGAACAGACCTGCCTTCTTGCGGCAATCACTGACTTCAACCTTGCCTGTGTCCGTGACCAACGTGCCTGTGTCGCCGACCTGACCACCGCTTTCTGCATAGAATGGTGTCTGGTTGAGGGTGATCTCGACCTCTGCGCCGGCAACGACCTTTTTGACCTCCGCGCCACCGGTGACAATACCGGTGATCTGGCCTTCGGCGGTCTCGGTGTCATAACCGAGGAATTCCGTAGGCTCGGTGCGTTCTGCAATGGCGAACCAGATGGCATCGTCGGCGGCGTCTCCGGAGCCGGACCATGCGGCCCGGGCCTTGGCCTTCTGCTCGGCCATGGCGGCATCAAAACCCTCGGTATCGACCTCACGTCCCCTTTCCCGCAAGGCATCCTGCGTGAGGTCTAGGGGAAAGCCGTAGGTGTCATAGAGACGGAAGGCGGTTTCGCCGGGCAACGGCTGGCCCTCGCCCAGTTCCTCCAGTTCAGCGTCGAGCAGCGACAGCCCGCGATCCAGCGTTGCCTTGAAGCGCGTTTCTTCCGAGAGCAGCGTCTCTTCCACCAATGCCTGGGCGTGGCCGAGTTCGGGATAAGCCTGACCCATCTGGCGGACGAGGGTCGGCACGAGGCGGTACATCACCGGATCCTTTGCGCCGAGCAGATGGGCATGACGCATGGCTCGGCGCATGATCCGGCGCAGCACATAGCCGCGACCATCGTTCGAGGGCATCACGCCGTCAGCGATAAGGAAGGAGGTCGAGCGCAAGTGATCGGCGATGACGCGGTGATGCACATTCTGATCGCCGAAAGGATCTACGCCCGTGGCCTGTGCCGAAGCTTCGATCAGGTCGCGCATGACATCGGTATCGTAATTGTCATGGCTGCCCATGAGGGTGGCACCGATACGTTCCAGCCCCATGCCGGTGTCGATCGACGGTTTCGGCAGTGGCTGACGGCTGCCGTCCTCGAACTGCTCGTACTGCATGAAGACGAGGTTCCAGATCTCGATGAACCGGTCTCCGTCTTCCTCCGGGCTGCCGGGAGGACCGCCCCAGATGTGCTCGCCGTGATCGTAGAAGATTTCGGATGAGGGGCCGCAGGGGCCGGTGGGGCCCATCATCCAGAAATTGTCATCGGTGGCGATGCGGATGATACGGCTCTCCGGCACGCCGATCTTCTTCCAGATGGCAGCAGCTTCATCATCGGTATGGTAGACGGTGACGTAGAGTTTGTCCGACGGGATGGCGAGATCCCTGGTAATCAACTCCCACGCCAGCGGGATGGCCGTTTCCTTGAAATAATCGCCAAAGGAAAAGTTGCCGAGCATCTCAAAGAACGTGTGATGACGGGCAGTATAGCCGACGTTGTCGAGATCATTGTGTTTGCCGCCGGCACGCACGCACTTCTGGTTGGATGTGGCGCGGGTGTAGGGGCGGGATTCAAGGCCGGTGAAAACATTCTTGAACGGCACCATACCGGAGTTGACGAACATCAGCGTCGGATCGTTTCGAGGTACGAGCGGCGCGCTTTCGACGATCTCGTGGCCGTTGCGGGCAAAGAAATCGCGGAACGTCGTGCGGATATCGTTCAGGCTCGTCATGCTGTCCTCGGAAACTGCGGCAGGCTACAGGAAAAAGGTGTTATCCCAGCGTTTGGGGCGTGTCCACCAAACAAAAAACCCCGGCGCGGAGGCCGGGGTTCTGCAGTGCTTCGGGCGGAAGATCAGTCGTCTGCGATGACGTCGTCGTCGCCAGACATCGCGAAATCCAAACCATGGGCGGCGCGGATCTTGTCCTCGATCGTCAGGGCGATATCGGGGTTGTCTTTCAGGAAGGTCTTGGCATTCTCACGCCCCTGCCCGATCCGTTCATCGCCGAAAGAATACCAGGAGCCGGATTTTTCAACCACGCCCGCCTTGACGCCAAGGTCAATAAGTTCGCCGCGTTTGGAGATGCCCTCGCCATACATGATGTCGAATTCGACCTGCTTGAACGGCGGCGCGACCTTGTTCTTGACAACCTTGACGCGCGTGGAGTTGCCCACAACTTCTTCCCGATCCTTCAGAGAGCCGATGCGACGGATATCAAGGCGCACGGAAGCATAGAACTTCAGGGCGTTGCCGCCGGATGTCGTCTCCGGTGAGCCGAACATGACACCAATCTTCATGCGGATCTGGTTGATGAAGATGACCATGCAGTTGGAGCGGGAGATGGCACCGGTAAGCTTGCGCATCGCCTGAGACATCAGCCGGGCCTGTGCGCCCACCTGGTGGTCGCCCATGTCGCCCTCAAGTTCGGATTTTGGCGTGAGCGCCGCAACGGAATCCACCACGACCACCGAAACGGCGCCGGAGCGCACAAGCGTTTCGGTGATTTCCAGCGCCTGCTCGCCGGCATCGGGTTGCGAAATCAAGAGATCGTCGAGATTGACGCCCAGTTTCTTGGCATAACTGGGGTCGAGCGCGTGTTCGGCATCAACGAAGGCGCAAACGCCGCCCTTCTTCTGCTCCTCGGCAATCACGTGGAGGGCCAGGGTCGTCTTGCCGGAACTCTCCGGGCCGTAGATTTCGATTATCCGGCCCTTGGGCAGGCCACCGATGCCAAGCGCGATGTCCAACGAGATGGACCCGGTGGAGGTGGCCTCGATATCCATGACCGGGTTGTCCTGGCCAAGACGCATGATCGAGCCCTTGCCGAAGCTGCGTTCGATCTGACTGAGCGCAGATTCGAGCGCCTTTTCCTTATCCATGCCGCGTCTTTCGTTCAAATCCAGGAGGGGAGTGGCCATTTTCGTTCCTCTTATTCCACAAGTTCTTGTGCTCGGCAATCACTGCTCTGTTCGCCTTTTATTCCGCATGAACATGGGATCAAAGCGCGAACATTGCAACTAAAATTTTATTGGTTCACATTCTTCATCGCCGTCCCTTAAGAAGACGTAAATGCCTTTGAGGGAAGGTTCCGGCGCTTCCCGTGCCTGATCTGCGAGGACCGATGATCGTCAATTTTGATGCCCGGCTGGCTTTTATCGCCCAGACGAAATGTGGTTCGACCTCCATTGAGAACGCACTGCGCTGGCATTCGCACATCGCGATGACCGGGCATCCCAAAGTGACACATATGCATATGTTCCAGTATCGACGGTTCATTACCCCGTATCTGGAATTTATTGGCGAAAAGAATGTGGAGACGACCTGCCTGTTTCGGTATCCGACGGATTGGCTGCGGAGTTGGTGGAAATACTTCAGCCAGACGCGGATTACAGGTGAAGGTGCGGATACCGGTCATCTGTCCTTCGAGCAGTTCATCACGGAATATCTCGACGGAGCAGAAAAGCCTTACCTGAATTTCGGCAAGCAGAGCGGGATGTTGCCAGGATATGTCAAGCCGATCGCCATCGATCACCTGTTCCGATATGAGGACATGGGCCGGTTTGTCAGCCTCTGGGAGGAACGGTTGGGCGTTCAGCTGGAGTTGCAACGGCACAACGTTTCACCGGACAGGGACGGACAGGATCTTTCCGCCGCGACCCGTGCACGGCTGGAAGAGGCTCTGGCCGGGGAGTTCGACATCTGGGAAAACCGGACGGTGGGGCACTTGGCCGGCTAGCGCCGTGTGCCGCTGCGTCAGTGCAATCGATTCTGGCCGTAACGGTCCATGTGTTCGCGGACCCGGCCTGTAAGATCATTGAGCGAAAAGGGTTTTGCCAGAAAACTGGAACGGGGAATTTCCTCGTGCCCGTCCTTGAATGCATCTTCGGCGTATCCGGAGACGAAAATGGTGCTGACATCCGGGCGCAGTTGCAATGCCTGGCGCACCCAACTGGGGCCGTCGATGCCCGGCATCACGACGTCGGAGACGAATAGATCGACATGGGTGTCATTCTCCTCCACCAAAGCCAACGCTGCTTCGCCGCAATCGGCCTCCAGCACTTCGTAGCCGCGCATTCGCAGCGCCCGCGCGGCGAATGAGCGGACCGGGGCCTCGTCCTCAACCAGCAGGACGACGCCGCGACCGGTAAGGTCCGGTACGCTCTCTTCCTCGGACGGAGCAAGGAGGTTGGCGCCTGCCTCCGCAACGGCCGGTCCGTCATAGACGGGCAGATATATGGTGAAACACGTGCCCTGCCCCAGAGCACTGTCGACGAAGATGAAACCGCCGGACTGCTTGATGATGCCGTAGGCTGTGGACAGGCCAAGGCCGGTGCCCTCTCCCACGCGCTTGGTGGTGTAGAACGGTTCGAAGATCTTGTTCAGCAAGTTGGGCGGGATGCCCTCGCCGGTGTCATGCACCTCGATGACGCTATAGCGACCGGCCGGTACATTGGCCCTGTCACGGCGGAGAGCTTCGTCCAATTCAAGGTTTCGAGTGCGCAATGTCACGACGCCGCCTTCGCCCATGGCGTCGCGGGCGTTGACCACGAGGTTGACGATGACCTGTTCCAGTTGGCGCTCATCCACGCGGACCGCCCAGATATCCTCCAGATTTTCAAGGTTGAGTTGCACCTTCTCACCAAGAAGACGGTTCAACAGGTGAGCGAGTTCCGCCATCGTGTCGTAAAGATGGAGGACGTTCAGCCTCAACGTCTGTTTGCGGGAGAATGCCAGCAACTGGCGGACGAGGGCCGCGGCGCGGTTGGCGTTCTGCCGTATCTGGATGAGATCGCCATGTTCCGGATCGCCGTGATCATGCCGCAACAGCAACAGGTCGCAGTGACCATGAATGGCCGTCAACAGGTTGTTGAAGTCATGTGCGATGCCGCCTGCAAGCTGGCCCACGGCCTGCATCTTCTGGCTTTGCACAAACTGGGCTTCCAGTGTCTTGAGTTCGGTCGCGTCGCTGACAACTGCGAGGACCAACGGATCGTCGTCCTCGACAACGCGGATCATATTGACCTGCAAAAAGACCTCACTGCCGTCACGATGACATCGGGCCACCTCGGATCGACTTTGGGCGCGACCGGCAAACGCGTCTTCCAGACGTTCGGGGATCGAGCGCCCAAGCCCCTCGACATGGTCGGCAAAGCGTTTGCCAGGCACCGCTTCCTCGTCCAGAAGGTTTTGGGCGGCAGCGTTCAGATAGGTCATCCGGCCTTCGAGATTGATGCGAACAAGGCCGACGGGTAACTTTTGAAACAGATCGTCTTCCTGACGGGGCACGTCGGCCTTCGCGCTGCCGTCACCGACATCCCTTGCTGGCATGTTGGCACTGGACGTGTTCATTTCGGAGATCGACCATATCTGGGCGCCGTTGCCGAGCTGGCGGACGAGGATGCTGGCAGGACTGCTTTTCCAGAGAATCATTCGGGTCGACTGACCTTTCACCGCAGCCTCCCGCCCCAGCGAGTAGATAAGCGTTTCACTTTCTGCCGTTCCGGTTGCGAGGTAGTTCGCGAGAAGACCCCTGATGTTGCCGGCCTTGCTGTTGGTTCGAAGTATCGAACCGCGACGGCTTACGAGAAATACGACGCTGTCAGAACTGTCGAAATATTGGTTGAACGCCCGGCTCTCTGTGGTGTCCTGAAGCTTGCCGATGGTAAAATAGACGATGACCGCGACGATCAGACCAGACAGCGGGCCCAAGGGAATATCGCCGACACGGACATCGGCATACATCCAGACTCCAGCGACGACCAATCCTGACAAAAGCCCAAGGAACGCAGGCCCGCGACTGCGCAAGTGAAGGCTTCTCAACTCATTCACGCGCCAATCCTTCCTTCGTCGCAGTGGCGTAGTTGCCGGCAGCCTCCCCAAAAATTGTTAACGGGTTATAAATCTCGCGGCCGGCAACGGTTGGAAAAAACCGGATTACGTCATATCAATTCTTGACGAAGTGCGCAAAGCAAAAGCCGTCACACTGCGCAGTCACGGAGAGCAATTCTTCATTCAGGCAAGTAAAATTGGGATAACGATCAAGGAACGTCTTCACCACTTCTGTGTTCTCAGACGGCAGGAGAGAGCAGGTTGCGTATGTGAGCCGGCCGTTGGGCCGAAGATGACGCGCGGCCTTGGAGAGAATATCCAGTTGCAAATTCGGGTAGGCAGCCAATCGATCCGGCGTAAGCAACCATTTGCCCTCCGGGGCACGGCGCCAGGTCCCGGACCCGCTGCATGGGGCATCGACGAAGACGCAATCGAAACTGCCGGAAATGGCATCACCGCTGACGCATTCAACGGATATTCCAGCACGGTCTGCGCGAGCCGGTAGGTCTCGCATTCGCGCGTTATCTACATCGTGAGCAACAAATCTGCCCGTACCTCCAGCAGCGGCGGCAAGAGCGAGGATCTTGCCACCCCCACCAGCGCAATAATCGAGTATGGCATCGCCTGGACTGACACCAGCAGCAAGTGTCGCGATCTGGCCTGAGGCATCCTGCAACTCGACCAGACCCTTTGAATAGGCCTGTGAGCGGGCGATACGGCGAGGGTTTTCAACGACTTCTAGGCCGGTCGAAACGTTGCCAAGTTGTCGGGTAACGATACCCTCATCGGCCAACATCGACATTGCCTCATCGCGGCTGGCGCGAAGGGTATTCACTCTCAGGTGCACGGCCGCGCGGGATCTCAATTCCTTTGCCGTTCGCAGCCAATCGTCGCCAAGCGCGTCGCGAAAGGCCGACACGAGTAAGTCCGGGAGGTCGGCGTGGATAATTTCGGGTGCTGTTGCCAAATCCCGCAATGCGCCTGTCTCTGTGGATGTCAGCGGTACAGGGCCGTACCTTGAACCGTCGAAAGCCGTGAGCCCTTCCGGCTGCTGGCAGAGCAGTCCTGTCATCAGCGCACGACCGCTTTCCTCGACCTGACCGGAACACCAGAGAGCAGACCGACGTTGGCGAAGCACGTCGAACACCAAATCGCGCAGGGCCGCGCGATCCTTGGAGCCGGCATAGCGACTGTTGCGGGCCCAGCGTGTGAGTGCCTGTTCCGCCGGACTGCCTGCGATGACGGCATCCAGAACCTCGATCGCGGCGGCGACACGGGCGGCAGGTGTCACAGCATGATACCGACAGCGAGGGAAAGCCAGAGCACCGCCAGAGCGATCAGCGACAACAGGAAGGACTTGAAGCGGGTCGGCAAGTGGTTGGTGGTGACGTGCACGCGGCGGTGGAGAAGTCGCAGGGCTGCGTAGGCGATAGCGCCTATGGCCACGCCCCAGTTGACCTCCCCCAGCGCGGCGGCGAGGGCTACACCGGCGTAGAGAAGGATCGGCGTCTCGAACTGGTTATGAGCGTTCGCCTGCATAAGGCGGACCTCGCGCGGATAACTGGTCGTGTCGATTTCGATGTCACCGTAGGCTATTCCGTGCGTGCGGATGGCCTGCAGGCGGGCACGACCCATGGCGACAATGGCCCAGAACGTCAGGCCGACCTGAACGAAAACGGCAAGCAATGACAGTGCGAGTGGCATTTCCAGCTCCTTCAGTTGAATGCGCGCCTGTCAGCGGCCGATGCGGTAGTTGGGGCTTTCGCGGGTGATCTGCACATCATGGACGTGGCTTTCCTGAAGTCCCGCATTCGAAATGCGAACGAACTCACAACCTGTCCGCATCTCTTCAATCGTCGCGCAGCCGGTATAACCCATGGCGGCGCGGAGGCCGCCAACCAGCTGATGGATGACGGCTCCGGCGGCGCCCTTGTAGGGCACCTGCCCTTCGATGCCCTCGGGAACCAGTTTTTCGCTGGAAACTTCCTTTTGGAAATAGCGGTCGGCGGAGCCGCGGGCCATGGCGCCGACGCTGCCCATGCCGCGATATGATTTGAAGCTGCGGCCCTGATAGAGGATTACCTCGCCCGGCGCTTCGTCCGTCCCGGCGAGCATTGATCCGATCATCGCACAATCGGCCCCGGCGGCGACGGCTTTGGCAAAATCTCCGGAGAACTTGATGCCGCCATCGGCGATTACCGGCTCTCCGGTCTTCATCGCTTCCTGCGCGCAGTCAAAAATCGCGGTGAGTTGCGGCACGCCGACACCGGCGACGATGCGGGTGGTGCAAATGGAGCCGGGACCGATGCCAACCTTGACCGCATCCGCGCCGGCGTCAATCAGGGCGCGGGTGGCTTGTGCCGTCGCGACGTTGCCGGCGACGACCTGGACGTCATTCGAGAGTTTCTTGATCCGGGTAACTGCCTCGGCGACGGACGCTGAATGGCCATGGGCGGTGTCGATCATGATCACGTCGACACCTGCGTCGATCAGCTCCTCGGACCGGGAGAAGCCGCTGTCACCGACAGTGGTTGCGGCAGCAACCCGGAGGCGACCGAGACGATCCTTGCAGGCCATCGGGTTCAGGACCGCCTGCTCGATATCCTTGATCGTCAGGAGTCCGGTCAGTTCATCCCTGTCGTTGACTACCAGCAGTTTCTCGATCCTGCGGCTCTGCATCAGGCTTTTGGCCTCGGACAGGTCCGCGGGTTCGCGCAGCATGGCAAGATTGTCGGAGGTCATCATCACATGTACCGGCGTCGCATCGTCGGAAGCGAAACGCATGTCCCGGTTTGTAACGATACCGACAACCCGGCCGTCGCGAACCACCGGGAAGCCGGTGATCTTGTAGCGTTCCTGAAGGGCCTTGGCGTCGGCCAGAGTCTGATCCGGTGTCAAAGTGATGGGATTGTAGACGACACCCGACTCGAAGCGCTTCACTCGACGGACTTGGCGGGCCTGCTCCTCGATATCCAGATTGCGATGCAGTACGCCCAGACCACCGGCCTGAGCCATGGCGATGGCCATCTTGTCTTCCGTCACTGTGTCCATTGCCGAACTGATCAGCGGAACATTCAATTGTACGGATTTGGTAACACGTGTGCGCGTGTCTGCGGTGGCGGGCAGCACCGTGGATGCGCCGGGAACCAGAAGTACATCGTCAAAAGTAAGTGCCTCACGAATCTGCATCGCTCTCTCCCACGGGGTATTCGCTTTGGCGCTTCTCTATTTCATGAGGCGACAGAAAAGGAAAGCCACGGATTGCGCCGCGTTACTCCTTCAGGAATTCCAGCTTTCGGGAAGAGCGGCGCCAAACTTTGCCTGCATCGCCTCATAGACCGGAGCGAGCTTCTCGGCCGCCAGCTTGCGGAAATCCGGGTCGATGACTTCCGGCTTGGAACCGAAGACCCGTTTGTTCACATCCGCTTCCATTTGCGGCAGGCCCATGAACTCCGTCAGTTCATGGATGGTCTCTTCCTGAAAGAAGGTCTCGTAAAAACCGTAGTAGATCCGCTCCGCCGGGACGGCCTTTTCCAGCTCGGCAATTGTCAGGTCGTAACGGGAACGAGAAATGAACTCGTTGGTAAACCTGTGATCTGGCCGGGCCAAGACACGTTTGACGATCTCCGCTGGCTCCGTGTTGTTGACCCGGGAACTGAAGCGAACCTGCGACCAGGCACGCTCTATCGGGTCACGCATCAGGAAAATGAAGCGCACATCCTCCGCCAGTCCTGCCAGTTCGGCATAGGTTGCGGCATCGAAGAGGCTATATTCCGGCGACATGTCGGCAATGACTTCGGTGCCGGGAGCTGCTGTCGCCGATACGATATCGACAAACGAGCGATCTTCCTTGAGGTATTCGACGATTTCCCTGTCGACCTCGATCCGAGCAGGTAGCCACTTGCGGCCGGGATTGGCTTTCAGCCGAGTTTCGGCCTGGGTGATGCGAGTCCGCACTCGCACGAGGTTGGCTTCCGGGGTCGTTTCTTTTGCCGGATCGTTCCGGGTCGGCCGGATGTTGGTGAAAAACTGCAGCTCCTTTACGCGGTGAAAATGAACCTGCGGATACTGATCAAGATGCTTATAGAGCCATGTCGTTCCCGCCTTCTGAGCGCCGATGCAAAACAGGAGGCGTGGCGATTTGGTCTCTGCAGGCATTGGGCAGTCCTCTCGTGGCAGAACGGTGTTAATCTGCCAGTAGGCCAAGCCGGATCATATCGCAAGTTCGGATCGTTTATTGCGGCAATCTGTAGGTGCGCTTGCGAAAGAACGAATAATCCTTCCAGCAATCGACAACATAGAGTTCGCGGAACCTCCGATCCTTGTAGAGACCATCGAGTATGTTGTCGGCGAATGCGTTGTCGGTCCAGCTTTTATCCGCGCAGTCGCGGCGTTCGGGCGATACGATGTCGGGCAGCGTTTCGAAGAAGACCGTCTTGGAGAAGCCGCCGTGATTGGTGTAGCGGCCAGCGTGGTTCCTGTCTGCGTGAGCCATCTTGACCCAGTTGAGGCCCAGTAAATCGTAGATGGGGCCATCGTAGCTCATCGATATACCGCCAGCGATGTAGATGCCGATGCTGGGCGCGGGCTGTAGAGCGTTGAAATCCCGCCCCATCTTCCGAGACATGGAAGCGATACCGAATTCGACTGCATATCCGCCCTTGGCCTGTGAGAACCGCCACCATTGCAAACCGGTCAGGGCGACCGCAAGGATCAGGACGATCGGAAGCAATTTCCTCAAGCGATGCTCCCTGCCGGCAACAAGGCAGGCAATGCCGAGGGTTGCAACCGGGATCAGCAAGGGCAAAAAAACCTGATAGAAGCGATGCGAACCGAAATGGTCACCGCCGAGGCCTACATAGACCATCGCGCCAGCGGCGAAGAACATGGTTAGAAAGGCTGAAATCCGGATGATGGTTTCTGCATGCGGGGCTTTGCGCGTCCGCAGGACGTGGATGAGTGCGCATGCGGCCAGGGCGAACAGCAGAAGGTGCACAGGTTCAGTCAGGTAGGATTTGAGATAGCGCAGTCCGTCATAGAGTTGAGGCCCGGTTTGGGTGGAGATCTTGGCATAATAGGTATTGGGATGGATCTGTCCGAAATAGGCGTAGCGCAGACCAACCATGATACCATAGGCGGCGCCCGTTGCGACCAGAGCAAGGAGGGCAGCGCTACGTTGACGGCTTCGCGCCTGCGGCATGCCGACTGCCAGCAGAAAGAGCAGGATGGCGCATCCCGCGCCGACCACCACACCTTCAGGCCGACACCAGGTGACAAGGGCCGACAGGAGCATCAACGCCGGAACATTGGTCTTGCCGGCGAACGAACGCAGGCAAGATTGCACGAGCAGAGCCACGAGCAAAATCCACAGCCCGGTGTCCATCAGGCTCCACGTCGTCCAGCCGACGAATGTCGGCACAAGGAGGAACAGGAAGGCGGCGGCCGGTGTGTAGCGCATTCGCAAATCCGCCGCGGCAAACAGGATGCGGGTAATCTTGAGGCTCGTCAGAACAATGGCGAACGTGATGATGAGACCCGATAGGCCGATCAGGGGTTCCGGACGGTCGATGAGGGCGAAGGCCATGACGTTCCAGGCCGTCCATAGCGGAGATGTCGAGCCCTCCACCCGCTCACCGCCGACGAAATAGACGTAGCCGTGGCCTCCGGCGATGTTCTCGGCGTAGTTCTGGGTGATGTTGGCGTCGTCGAAACCAACGCCGGGATCAAGCACAAGCCAGGTGAACGCGGCAAGGAGGAGCGTGACGATCAATGCCAACGGCACGTCACCTATCAGGTAATCCGCCCGCGAACGAACGACAGGACTGTCGAAACTCAGTCGATCACTCACCACGATACAATCCACCCCGGTCGGGTGCCCCCACCCAGACGCAGCGCCAAGGCTGCCAGTTAACCATATCATGAATGCCACAGGGCGTTGGTTGCTAATGTGACAAACCCACCAGTTTCGCGCATTTCCGATGGAACAGGCGTGGCGTTCCTGCTGACTGACCGAAATTGTGGCACGCTCCGCCAGCCCAAGCGCCCGTAAAAATCAAATTTGCATCACAGTTTGGCAGCAATTGCCGTGAATTTCTTAATCACGATTAATCAATTGCCATCGGAGAACGTTAATGAAAAAGCTGATCATTCTGGGATGCCTGCTCGTCGCAGCCTGCGCGAAAGCACCCGAAGAAATTTCCGCGGCCAATATCGGGCCGAACCCCTACACCCACGCGTCATGCGGTGACCTTCGCTCCGAAGAGGTGCGTCTGAGCCAACACCTGACCAATCTCAGCGCGGCGCAGCGGGATGCCCAAAGTGGCGATGCCCTCGGCGTTTTCCTGCTTGGTCTGCCGATCTCCAGCATGGCGGGCAACGACAAGGAAGCCGAAATTTCCGTCACCAAAGGGCGGATCCAGGCGGTCGAACAAGTGCGCATCGGCAAGCGCTGCGCCTGATGAGAGCAGGCGACGTGCAGACGAAACCCGGCTGGAACGCGGAATGAAGGCCCTGCTGATTTGCGCGTCGCTGACGGCCGTTGATGGTGACACCGTCAAATGTGACGGTGTCAACCTGCGCCCGATGGGGGATGGCGCACCATATGTATCCGGCTTCGACGCGCCAGAAATCCGTGGAGAGAAGTGCCCGCAAGAGGAACGTCTCGGGCTGGCGGCCAAGGCGCGTATGACCGGCTACCTGCGTGCCGGGGTGCAGATTGAGGACAGTGGTGTCGAGGACAGGTACGGTCGGCCACTGGTAGTGCTGCGGCTCTCGGACGGCTCGACCGTGGGGCGCAGAATGATCGAAGACGGGCTGGCGAAGACATGGGAACCGGGAGCGCGGATCGATTGGTGCTCCTGATTGACTACCCGAAAGCCTTGGCGATTTTCCTTTTGCGAAGCTGAAGCTGTGGTAGAAAATACCAAAGCCTGCCACTCGCGAGCGGCAGATCAATGTCTTGAGTTGCCCTGCCCCTGCCCTCCAGCCGGCGCCCGCTGGTTCGCCTCAAACCTCTCCCACACATGCAATCTGCCCTTCTGACGCGCATCGGCCAACCAGAGCTTGCGACGGGCGTTCGGAACTTCCAGTGCCCCGTAGCGGCCACCCGAAAACTTTGGCCAGTCTATCGCCAAACCGAGTTTCACCATCTCTGCCGAAAGGTCACGACCGTCCGGAAGGAAGCACTTGGCCACGGTACGTCCGTAGTCATCCTGCGCAACTATTTCGGCGGCCACCAGATGACCCTTGCATAGCGATACGAGCGCCCATTTGGCCTTGATTCCGTACGGGCGATTTAGCTCGGGTGCGTCGATTCCGAAGAGACGGATTTGCGGTCTACGGATGGTAATTGTGTCGCCATCAACAACATAGACACGGCCGCGCAGGAGCATTTTCCGACTTTGCGGCTTCGAAGTCCTCGCAGCGAAGGGTCGGTGCCGCGCCTCGGACTCGGTGCGGGGTTTGATTTTGTCAGCATTGCCCGAATTGTCGGCATTTCGGGAGTTGCCGAGGATAGCGGCGATGCTGAACGCTAAAAGAACGAAGAATATGACAAATTCCAAAAATGACGTCCCGGATGTATATCAATAGAAACTTGTCGCAAAATTGGAGCACAAATTTTGGAATAAGTCTCTGCCGGCACATTTCGTGAGCCTATCGATTTCTTTTCTACAGAAGGATCAGCTGTTATTGATTTTTTTGGTACGATGAACTGCGGTCTTTGTCTTTTGGAAAAAACCAACATCAGGTAGTACAGGGCCACTGGCGGGAAGCAGGTCCAGCAGCACCCAATTCCACGAGGCTTCGGGGAACCTCTCTGCGTCCTGGTATCTAGAGGAAACGCCAAATTCCGATCGCGGTCGCGGCGGAGTTTTGGCCACCACGCTTGAGGTGGCGGAGAAGGTGTCCGCCGAACTTACTTCCAAAACGGTCTTCAATGTCCTTTTTTTAAAAGACATCTCTAGCGTCTACGTCTTGCACGTTCCGAACGCATCCCCCATATTCCAGTTTGAAATGGGGGACGGAATGGAGCCGTAGATATGACCGAGCAGAGAACCAAACCCGCCAAGCACCCGGAAAAGGCGCTCTCAGCGCAGTTCGTTAAATCGGTAGTCGAACCCGGCAAATATACTGACGGGCACGGGCTCATTCTCAAGGTGGACAAGTCCGGGGCGAAGCGCTGGATTCAGCGGATTGTCATTCGCGGTAAGCGGTCAGAAATCGGGTTGGGCTCCACATCCCTTGTAAGCCTCTCAGAAGCGCGTGAAGTGGCGCTGGAGAACCGCAAGATGGCGAGAGCGGGGGGAGACCCGCTTGCCGCCAGACGGGAAGCTGAGGCGGTTCTGACGTTCGCCGAGGCATCGAAGAAGGTTCACGCCCTTCACCTTCCCTCATGGCGGAATGAAAAGCACGGCGCTCAGTTCCTTTCGACACTGGAGACCTATGCCTTTCCGCATTTTGGAAAGAGCCGCATTTCTGAGGTAACAACGGCGGACGTGCTTTCTGCGCTCCAGCCAATTTGGCTTGAGAAGCCGGAAACGGCGCGGCGGGTACGCCAACGCATTGGCACGGTCATGAAATGGGCGATTGCGCAGGGGTGGCGTCAGGACAACCCGGCTGAGGCAATCTCCAAGGCGCTCCCCAAGCAGCCTAAGACGCGAGCCCATCGCAAGGCTCTGCCGTATGGCGAGGTGGCGGGCTTTCTGGAAACCCTTAAGGCATCCAATGCCGGACCCTCTACTAAGCTGGCACTGGAGATGCTGGTGCTGACGGCATCGCGGTCTGGTGAGGTGCGTCTGGCGGAGTGGTCAGAGGTAGACTTCCAGAATGCCGTCTGGACGCGCCCAGCGTCGCGCATGAAGGCCGCTAGAGAGCATCGGGTGCCTCTCTCGCCCCGTGCGCTGGAGGTGCTGCAAGAGGCGCGGAATTTGAGCGATGGGCAGGGGCTTATCTTTCCCGGCACTAAGCCCGGCAAACCCCTCTCAGATATGACCCTTTCCAAGCTAGTGAAGGCGCTGGGCTTCGATGTGGACGTTCACGGGTTCCGAACAAGCTTCAAGACTTGGGCTCAGGAGCGCACCAATACGGCTGGTGATGTTTCTGAGGCTGCGTTGGCCCATGTCATAAAGGACAAAGCTGAGGCTGCTTATGCGCGGTCAGACTACTTTGAGAAGCGCGAGAGGCTAATGGCACGCTGGTGTGAATTCACCATGAGGAAAGATACAAAGATAATCTCTATTGCTTAACCCGACCCTTCTTCAACGCAAACGAGGCTAACTGGGAGAGGGAGGCCCACCAGATTTTGTTGGTCATTCAGGCGTCAACAACAAAATATGACGAATGCGTGAAAATACTCGTTGACCCCCTCAGGCTCTTCTCGATGATAGGCGGCATGCATAAGAAGCGAAAAAATGTATGACCGCCACCATGGTTGCACCCACAGCAGCGGTCGAAGTTGAGAAGGTATTTCGACTCATCTCAACTTCTCTTTCGCACAACAAGAGAAGGACTGACAACCAATGTCTCTCCCCCAAGACACATTCTCACATGCATATTCCGTCATACGGCGACCTGAGGTAGAGGCCAGAACTGGGCTTTCCCGTTCTAGTATCTACGCAAAACTTGACCCGAAGAGCCGGTACCACGACCCAGACTTCCCTAGGCCCGTCCGAATAGGAGTCAGATCCGTGGCTTGGTCTGAGCGGGAAATCGCCGAGTGGCTTGTCAGCCGAACCATCGCGAACCGCGACGCGCGATAAAAAAACACCCGCCTAGTCAATCGACTGAGTGCGGGCGAAGGGCCTTGAACAATCTCCTTCTAGCACCGCACCAGTCCCCCATCAAGGGAGACGAACGTGAAGATTCACGTAACATACCTTTGCGGCCTAGAGGTCCGCACAATCCAACTGAAGGCCCGTCAGGGGTGGACACTCTATCAACTTACTAAAGCTGGTCGGAGGGGCATTACCAGTCTAGAGCGCCCAGCGCTGCGCTTGGCGGCCTATGTCCACAATCTGCGCAAGCGCGGCTTTACCATTGAAACGGAAATGGAGCAGCACGGCGGAGCATACAAGGGCCGACACGCTCGTTATCGACTCTTGACCCAGATCCTTGCGGTTCAAATCCTGAGCGAAGGAGGCACGAAATGAGCGGCAAGCCTCCGAAGAAGCCAGACCCACAGCAGAGACGTGTCCACTATCGACACGGCGTCACCAACCCCTCAACAGCAGCGACAATCGCGTTGCTCGCATTCGGGGGGACGGTCGATGACTAAGATGCGCAACAAAGGGATGGAGGGGCAATACGCCCCTCTCTCCTACGCCCTTCTGAAATCGCCAGCGTGGCGCTCTCTTTCCGGCAACGCAGTGCGCCTCTTTCTGGAGTTGCATACCCGCTACCACGGCACCAACAACGGCTCTGTCCGCCTTTCATTCGAGGAGGCAAGCAAGGCGCTGGGCATCGGTAAGGCGACGGTTCAGCGGGCGTTCAAGGAACTCCAGGCCAAAGGCTTCCTCGTTCTGGTGAATGAAGGGAACTGGTACAATAGACGCGCTCATGAGTGGCGCATCACCTACAAGCCGGGGAACGAAGGCGGCAGACGTCAGACGCCTACCAACGACTGGAGGCGTTGGCAGCCATCGAAAAAAACATATCGCGGTTCCAGATCGGAACGTGACGCCCCTTCTGTGGTTCCGCCTCAGAACTGAATGCCCTTGCTTGGTTCCGTATTGAAACCCGTCAGGGGCGATTTTCGGATGCCGTTCGGTCCCAGATCGGAACACTAGTAATAAGCCACTCCCCTCTATACCCGGAGGGGGGAGGTAGACTAAAGGGACGTCAACCTGCCTATCAGGGAGGACGCGCAATCAATCAAAGGTCAAAAAAGTTTCGTTAGTCTGGAGCGTCCGCTGAATGAAAACTGAGGGGTGAGGCTTTTTGCACTGGTTTGCGGCGAACGCTAGCAGCACCCTCACTCCGTTCTGGAAGTGCCCATGGGTTAGGTACACTCCGTTTTTCTCTGCTTCTGGCCTCAAGGCTTTCGTGCTCAGTGTCTTTAGCGACGGACGTGGTCAGCCTTCAACTCGGTCACCCTTATGTGTGGTTTGCGACGCCAATGGTCGCCTGTTGTGTCGTCCCTGACCTGCTCCTGAATCCCTTGCTAAGACAGGCGCACTTCGCGTCACCTAACGATTCCCTGTCCTCTCGACATTAGGGGAATCCTCAGTGCCAGTTCCGGTTGCATCACACGCCCTTCTCATTCAGGAACTTATATCAAGCGTCCTATGGAAATGCTCCTTTCTCGTGCTTGCAATCGATTGCAACGTGGGCATCGGAGGGCTCATTTTCAAGCTTTCCAGCACAGTCTCCGCCGAAGTGGGCAAGCAAGTCGCGCGTTAGTTTGCTTGGCACCGGCTGCGCATTGCGGTATTATAGAACCCCAATTACGTAGGTGCGTGGGACTACCATGACTGCCAGAGACATTGAGAAAAAGGCTGTTAGCCTTCCCGCATTCGAGAAGAATGCCGAAGGCGCTCTTAGCGTTAACCTGCCGTGCGAGAAAGGAATGTTCGCACTCTACGGCATCGAGACACCGGAGGCGCTGGAGGGACTACTGCATTCTGGCGTCAATGCGCTGGGCGAAGGTAAGCCCGAACGGTATGCATTCATACCTTCCCTCATGGCCGAATTGAAGCCGCGCGACGTTGCAGAGGCGATGCTGATAACCCAGATGGGCGCGACGCATCTTGTGTTGGCGGACCTGAGCCGCCGCATCTGGAGCGCCGGAAATGCCCAGATGCGCGAGGCACTGGAGCGTTCGATGACCCGTCTGAGTCGAACCTACATGAGCCAGATGGAAGCTCTCAAAAAGTACCGCGCGAAGGCTCAACAGATCGTCAGGGTGGAGCGTGTGACTGTCGAGAATGGCGGTCGGGCCATTGTAGGCGCTGTAAGCGCCAAGGGGGAGGGTTAGAGGTGAAAACCGACGCTAACCCCATGCACCCCGCCCAGCGCCTCCAGAAAGCGCCCAGATGCACGGCGCATTCCAAGCGAACGGGGAAGCCCTGCCGGTCTCCAGCGGTCAGAGGGTGGCGCGTCTGCCGTATGCACGGGGCAGGAGGCGGAGCGCCATGTGGCGTGAATCATCCAGCGTTTACACACGGCAAATACGCGCGTGAGTTTTTAGAGTTTCTCAGGCTGGCACGGACAATTGAAAAGTGGAGACCTTAGGAGCTATGTGTCAGGTCTTCTTCAAATCGAAGAACATGACGGGTTCATTGCGCTGGATGTTTGCAGGTGTATCTATGAGCCGAAATCCGCACTTCTCGTAGAACTCCACAGACGGTTTTTTTGCGTCAACGACAACAAATCGACAGCCAGCGGCTTTGGCAATGTGCCGTGCGCGACCTACTGAAAAATCGACTAAATTTCTGCCTAATCCGCAGCCGCGATACCGTCTGTCTATGGCCAGACGCGCCAATTTTAAGGCAGGATACTGTTTGTGAGTGAACTGTGCGCCGTCTAATTCGTTCTCATCTAGCTCATGAACAATTTCGCCGCAGACCAAGGTTACGTAGGCAATGACAACATCTTGATTGTCTTTTCTAATCACATATGTCTTGGCGAGATACTGTTCTTGATACTTCTTTGCATGGTTTTTTAGGAATGTCTTGAGGGGAATGTATATCTCGCACCCCATAGAAATAGACCCGACTTTGTCGCCGGGTCTAAGCTCTCTTAGTTCATATTCTGTGTCGTCGTCAGCTGGCAACTAACTTCTTCGCCCGCCGACGCAGTTTGAAGGTCACTTTGCCCTCTGACTGAAATTCTTCGTTCATTGCCGAACCACGCTCAACAGTAGTCTTTGCTACATCCTTTGCGCGGCCATAGGTTACCTGCCGAGCAAATTTTGCTGCATCGTCCTTTGTAAGCGTAACACGGCCAAACGCATGCGACTTAATGGCCATGATTCACCCTCCTTGGTTTTCTCCAATATGGTTCAATAGCTACGTGGCCACAAGATGGCCGTACTCAAAAATCGTTTAGGTGACATTAATCAAACGCACTACGCTGATAAAAATGTTCCGCAAAAAAACCGGAAAATTCGCCGCTTCGCCAGCGGATTGATGGTCAAAATGGGGGGCGGAAAGCTGACGGAAATCAAATTTCCCTTAACTATCAAAGCTTTATTGGGTGATTTTGGCGGAGAAGGTGGGATTCGAACCCACGGAAGGCTTGCACCTTCAACGGTTTTCAAGACCGCCGCATTCGACCACTCTGCCACTTCTCCGTCCGACTGTCTTTGCCAAGCCGGAGCGCGAATGTCCATAATGCATTTCGCAACCGCGTGGGCTTTCCTTTCATATGCAAAACGACTAAACTCGGTATAGGAAAGCGGTGACAAGACCGTATATAGGCGGAGCAGCATTCGTGACCGGATTGACCCAAGGCATTGAGACGGGTCGGCGCGGATACAATCAGGGGGCATTCATGGATATCATGGTTGGTGGTTCGGTATTGGCCCGGTGCGGGTTCGTCCTCGTGTGTGGGCTTGCCCTTTCGGGATGTGACGAACTGGGGGGCGGCAAAGGTGATGCTGCCGCTTCGGCAACCGTGAATACCTCACGCGGCCAGCTGCGGATCGAGGAACGCGATGTCGAGGCGCCGGACGTTTTTTCGCTGCGCTCGACCGGGCTCTGGGATGGTCGGCCCACGTTCGGCGGTGTCTGGGTCGCCGTGCCTCAGAACGTGGAACCGGACCGCGTGAAGATCACCAATCTCGACACCGGCAAGTCCATCGAAGGCGGGCTGTTCCGCAAGGAAGTGGACAATCCCGGTCCGAGCATCCTCGTTTCTTCCGATGCCGCGACCGCGATCGGCATGCAGGCCGGAACGCCCGTCGATATGGAACTTGTCGTTCTGCGCCGCGAGACGGTGGAGATAACCCCGCCTCCGCCTGTTGTGCCGCTTGAAGATGCTGCGCCAGAAGACGACGAAACGGCAGTCGCTGCGGCCGATATCCCGGCTGAAGGCATATCAACCGAAGCGCTGGAGACTTCTGTTCTAGAGGCAGTGGATGCATCCGTTGCGGCGGTAGAGACCGCCGCAACGGCGGCGGCAACACCTGCGCCAACACCAGTGGAAGCCCCTGCAACAGCCACGCCGGAACCTGTCGCGCCAGCGCAGGCAGAACTGCTGCCGCCGGCCTCCGAAATTGAACGGCCCTATGTTCAGGTAGCGACAGTCAGCAACCCGGCCGGCGCCAATGATATCATCAAAAGGTTGCAGGGTGCGGGGCTGAGTGGGGAGTTGCGTGTCGGCCAGAACGCTGGCAAGACGATCTTCAGTGTTGTGATCGGTCCGGCGCAGACAACCAAAGAACGCTCCGAAATCCTGGGCAAGGTACGCAAGCTGGGCTTCACCGACGCCTACCCCGTCTGACGGCGGGCAATCGAGGAGGAACGGAAGATGCGCTTGGGTTTCCCTACCCGTTTTGCGGCTATTGCGGCCCTGTTCTTGGCGCCATTTCAGGCTGCTGCATTGGACACAACCGCCCGCGCGGCACTGGTCGTCGACCACAATACGCAAACCGTGCTGCTATCCAAGAACGCCGATATGTCGTTGCCACCGGCTTCGATGTCCAAGCTGATGACGCTGTCTATGGTGTTCGAAGCCCTTCAAAGTGGCAGACTTTCGCTCACCGACGAATTTCGCGTTTCTGAAAAAGCGTGGCAGATGGGCGGCTCGAAGATGTTCCTGCGTGCAGGCAACGAGGTGAGCGTTCAGGATCTGATCCGAGGTGTCATCGTTCAATCCGGCAATGATGCATGCGTGGTGCTGGCCGAGGGGCTGGCGGGTTCCGAGGCCGCTTTTGCCGACCGGATGACGCGCCGGGCGCGCGAAATCGGAATGAACAATTCCACCTTTGCCAATTCCACCGGCTGGCCGCACCCCGACCATCGAATGTCGGCCGAGGATCTGGTGACGCTGGCAACACATCTCATCGACCAGTATCCCGAGTACTACGGCTATTTCGCGGAACGCAGTTTTACATGGGACGGCATTGACCAGGACAACCGCAATCCGCTGTTGGGCCTGGATGTCGGAGCGGATGGCCTGAAGACCGGGCATACCGAAGAAGCCGGTTACGGTCTTGTCGGTTCGGCGGAGCGGGACGGCCGCAGGATAACGTTCATGCTGACAGGCCTCGCCAGCGCGCAGGCACGGCTGGTTGAATCTGAGCGGATCGTCAACTGGGCTTTCCGGGAATTCTATACGCGCACCCTCTTTGAAAAGGACAGTGCAATTTCCTCCGCGGACGTCTGGATCGGCTCAGCCCCTACTGTCACGCTGGCCGCGGCGGAAGACATTCGTGTCGTCGTGCCTTTCGAGGAGCGTGAAAACGTTGAAACCAAGGTCATCTACAACGGACCGATTGCGGCGCCAATCGCAAAGGGCGACAAACTTGCCGAGTTGGTGGTCAACGTGCCCACTGTCGGTGAACAGCGCATACCGCTTGTCGCCGGCGAATCCGTCGAGGATGGTGGCTTTCTGACAAGATTCACGGCTTCGGCGCGTATCCTGAGTGGACGGTTGCTCGACACGGCGAACGAGATGATCAACTGACATGGGCTCTCAGGGGCGGTTCATCAGCTTTGAGGGTATGGATGGCTGCGGTAAATCCACTCAGGCCCGGTTGCTGGCGGAGCGTCTGAAAGCCGATGGCCATGACGTCGTGCTGACACGCGAGCCCGGTGGCTCCGCCGGTGCGGAGGATATTCGCCGTTTGCTGGTGGAAGGCAATCCGGGACGATGGTCACCGGAGACGGAGATACTGCTGTTCACCGCCGCCCGTCGTGACCACATGGAACGGTTGATCGCCCCGGCGCTTGAACGCGGTGCCATTGTCATCACGGACCGATTTGCCGATAGTACCCGTGTGTATCAGGGGGCGGCTCGGGCGGATTTGCGGGATGTTGTCGATGCCCTCCACCAGATGATGATCGGGCAGGAGCCGGACATGACCATTGTACTGGACATGGAGGCCGGCGATGCCCTGCAACGCGGACTTGCCCGCCGCTCCGGCGAAGACAGATTTGAGGACATGGGACTGCCGTTTCAGGAACGGTTAAGGCGCGGTTTTCAGGAACTGGTCCGCGACAATCCGAAACGATGCCGCCTGATTTCCGCAAATGGCTCGGAGACCGAGATCGCCGGCCGTATTGATGAAACCGTCGGCAGCGTGTTTGCATGAGTGAAGAGCCGCTTCCCGAGGCGGACAAACTGGATGCGGCCGCGCACCCGCGCCATACCAGCGAATTGTTCGGACAGAACGAGGCCGAGGCGACGTTTCTGGAAGCATATAATTCCGAGCGGCTGCACCACGGATGGTTGCTGACCGGGCCGCGCGGTGTTGGAAAGGCGACGCTCGCGTGGCGGATTGCACGGTTTGTGTTGCGGGGCGACGAGGGCGGACTGTTCGGTCCACCTGCGGATCTGGCGATTGATCCGGAAACGCCAGCGTTCCGACGCACGGCGGCGCTTTCGGAGCCGGGGCTGATGTTGTGCCGCCGCGCTTATGATGAAAAGGCCAAACGCCTGAAAATCCAGCTAACCGTTGAAGAGGTGCGCAAACTCAAACACTTTTTCGAGGTTTCGGCCACCGATGGCGGTTGGCGGGTCGCCATTGTCGATGCTGCCGACGAAATGAATACAGCGGCGGCCAATGCTCTTCTGAAGATCCTCGAGGAACCACCAGCGAAAGCGCTGCTTCTGCTCGTGTGCCATCGCCCTGCCCGGCTGCTGCCGACGATCCGATCCCGCTGCCGGACGCTGAAGCTGCGGCCGCTTGGGAATGACGATCTCGTCGCGGCTCTGGCGTCACTGGGCCATGACGCGTCGCTCGGTCCGGTGGAAACAATGTTGGCGGCGGGATCAGTCGGTGAGGCCTTGCGCGTTCTGGAGGGCGACGGCGCGTCACTCTATCTGGATATTCTCGCGCTGCTCGGCAGTGCCCGGCAACTCGATACGGCACGCGTTCTGGCTCTCGCGGACAAGGCAGCTGGGCGAGGTTCCGAGGCAGCATATGATCTGATCCTGCGGTTGACGGGCCTGGCACTGGCGCGGATGGCGCGGGCTGGCGCCGGTGGAGAAGCGCTCCTGCCGCAGGAACAGGAAGTGGCTGAGATGCTTTGTCCCGGTCTGCAGCCAGCGCAGGCTTGGGCCGAGGCACTGCAGGATATAGAGGCACGCGCCGCCCATGCGCGCGCCGTAAACATCGACCCGGCACAAGTCATCCTGGACAGTTGGATCGCGATCTCGCGCGCCGCACGCTCCATTGCGGCATGAGCCTGCCTTGACGCTCCTCCGGGGTTCCTAGATACCTCGAGGGAGTGAATGACACGATCCGGAAGGCCCTCCCTTGCTTGATCTCGTAGACAGCCATTGCCACCTCGATTTCCCGGATTTCGAGGGCCAGTCGGCGGAAATCGTGGCGCGCGCTCGGGCGGCGGGCGTGCGGCGGATGGTGACGATCTGCACCCGTCTGCGAAGCGAACCGGAGGTGAGGGCGTTGGCGGAAGCGCATGACGGTGTTTTCTACGCCGCCGGCACTCACCCGATGAACGCCGCAGACGAACCTCTGGCGACCGTCGATGAATTGCTGGCGCTGACGAAACATCCGAAATTCGTGGGAATTGGCGAGACGGGGCTCGACTATCATTATACTTCCGAGAGCAAGGATGTGCAGAAGGAAAGCCTGCGCATCCACATTGCAGCCGCGCGGAAAAGCGGCTTGCCGCTGATTATCCACGCGCGGGCTGCTGATGAGGACATGGCCGAAATTCTGTCTGAGGAATTTAGAAACGGCGCCTATTCCTGCGTGATGCACTGCTTCTCCTCTGGCCCGGAGTTGGCGCGTGCCGCACTCGATCTGGGTTTCTATCTGTCGATGTCCGGGATCGCGACTTTCAAGAAATCGCAGGCTCTGCGCGACATCTTTGCAGCAGCACCGCTGGATCGCGTGTTGGTGGAAACCGACAGCCCCTATCTCGCGCCGGTTCCGCATCGAGGTAAACGAAACGAGCCGGCCTTCGTGGCCCACACGGCGGCAACCGGCGCCGATATCTTCGGCCTCTCGCCGGAAGAATTCGCGGATGCGACAACGGCCAACTTCGAACGCCTCTTCTCCAAGGTGGTCGATGGCTGAACTGGCGATCACGATCCTGGGCTGCGGTTCGTCCGGCGGAGTCCCGCGATTGGGTGGCCACTGGGGCGCCTGCGATCCAGAGAATCCGAAGAACCATCGTCGACGATGCTCGATCCTTGTCGAGAAGACCGATGGCAGCGGGACAACCCGGGTGCTGGTCGACAGTTCACCGGACCTGAGAATGCAACTTCTGGACGCCGGCGTCGGCCATCTTGACGCGGTTGTCTATACGCATGAGCACGCCGACCACGTGCACGGTCTCGACGACCTGCGGATGATCGTCTTCAATCGCCGCAGTCGCCTGCCCGTATGGGCAGATACCAAAACCACAGCCTCTCTGACGGCCCGTTTTGGATATGCTTTCATTCAACCCGAGGGCAGCAGCTACCCGCCGATCCTCGAACTGAACGCCATCGACGGAGCCTTCAAGATTTCCGGGGAAGGTGGCGATGTGCCGTTTCTTCCGTTTCGCGTCCAGCACGGGGGTATCACCTCGCTGGGTTTCAGAATCCATGATATCGCCTACCTGCCAGATGTAAGTGACATGCCGGCGGACGTCTGGCCTCTGCTGGAGGGGTTGCAAATGTGGATCCTGGATTCACTGCGCTATACGCCGCATCCCACCCATATCAATTTCGAGACGGCGTTGGCTTGGATCGACCGCGTTTCTCCGAAAGCCGCTATCCTGACCAACCTGCATATCGATATGGATCACGACACAGTTGCGGCCGAGACACCCTCCCATATCCGCCCGGCCCATGACGGGCTCCGACTGAGTTTCGAGGTCTGAATGCTGGTACTGCTCGACGTCGTCATCCCCGTATTTCTGGTGATCGGGGCCGGTTATCTTGCCGTAAAAGCCAAATTTTTTGCTGATCCGCATCTCGATGCGCTCATGAACTTCACTCAGCACATTGCCATTCCTGTCCTGCTGTTCCGGGCGGCACTGATGCTGGAGTTGGGCGAGGTGTTTGACCCGCGTCTGCTGCTGTCTTTCTACACTGGCAACACGGTGGCATTCTTTCTAGGCATTCTTGCCGCACGGTTGATTTTCAAGCGCCGTCCAGGTGAGGCCGTGGCTATCGGGTTCGGGGCGTTGTTTTCGAATTCCGTTATACTTGGCGTGCCGATCATCGAGCGTGCCTACGGCGGCGAGGTAATGGATGCCGCCTTCGCAATTATCGCCATCCATGCGCCGTTCTGCTACGTCCTCGGGATTACGGTGATGGAGATCAGCCGCGCCGATGGACGCAGTGCAGCCGATACTGGCAAGGCAGTACTGCACGCGGTTGTCCGTAACGCCCTAATGATCGGACTGGGATTGGGATTTCTGGGTAATTTCAGCGGCTTGGTTCTTCCGGATACCGTGATGGCGGCCGTTGACATGATCGTGCGAGCGGCCCTGCCGACGGCGCTGTTTGCTTTGGGCGGAGTGTTGACGCGATACCGGATGCGAGCTTCACTTGGGGAGGCCGGCATGGTCGCCTTGCTGTCATTGGTGCTGCATCCAGCAATAGCCTATGTGATCAGCCACCATTTCTTTGATCTCGAGCTAAGCTTTGTTCGCGCAGCGGTGTTGACGGCCAGCATGGCGCCAGGGGTGAACACCTATGTCTTCGCCACGTTGTATCACCGGGCGGAGGATGTAGCGGCATCCACCGTGCTGCTGGCCACGGGCGTATCCGTGTTAAGCGTCTCGGTATGGCTGACAATCCTGAACAATCTCGGGTAGCCCCAGATCAAGTGCGCATCCGCTGTGAACGCGGATCGTAGAATGGTTGCAGCGACGGCGTTGCAACGTGTTTTTCGCCTGCGATTTCAATGTGGTATTTCGATTGTAATAAGTCCTCACCTGTCTCGCCACGTGCCGGCACGTATCCCATACCCAAGCTCGAACCGACGGTATGGCCATAGGCGCCGGATGTAATCAGACCGACGATTTCGCCGTCGCGCCAGATCGGCTCATTGTGGTGCAGCATCAACTCCGGCTCATCCATCCGGAATTGTAGCAGGCGCGATTTCAAACCATTATCCTTTCGGCGCAGCACAGCATCTCTGCCGATGAAGTCCGGTTTCTTGGTGCAGACGGCAAAACCCAGACCGGCCTCAAGCACGTGATCGTCGCTGGAGATGTCATGGCCGAAATGGCGGAAGCCCTTCTCCATGCGCAAGCTGTCCATGGCGTGGAGACCGCAGAGCTTCAGATCATGCGGCTCGCCTGCCTGCCACAAGGCCTCGAACACATGCGCTGCCTGATCGGCAGAGACGTACAGTTCCCAGCCAAGTTCGCCGACGTACGACACCCGATGCGCCCGAGCGAGCGCCATACCTATCTCAATTTCCTGCATGGTTCCAAAGGGTTGAACGCCATTGCCGATATCTTGCGGTACGATCTCGGGAAGAATGTCGCGCGATCGGGGCCCCATCAGGCAGAGCACCGCTTCGGCGGCGGTGACATCGGTGATTACCGCAAAATTGTCGCTGACGTGACGATGGAGCCAAGCCATGTCCCTGATTACCGTTGCGGCCGGCGTCACCATCAGGAAGGCGGTTTCCGAAAGTCGGGTGACGGTCACGTCCGCCTCGATCCCCCCGGATCGGTTAAGCATCTGAGTGTATACGATCTTTCCGATTGGAACGTCGATTTCGTTGGCGCAGACACGATTCAGAAAGCGCGCGGCATCGCGGCCCTCAATCCGCAGTTTTCCAAAGGAAGACATGTCGTAGAGGCCAGCGCCCTCACGGATAGACAGATGTTCAACCCGTTGATTTTCATGCCAGTTCTGACGATGCCAACTGTAGCGATAGTCTGTTTCCTGACCCGGTCGGGCGAACCAGTTCGCCCGCTCCCACCCTGCGGTCTCTCCGAAGACTGCGTCGCGCGACTTGAGTGCCTCGTGGATAGGTGAGCGGCGAATGTCGCGGGCGGTTTCAAACTGGCGGTGGGGATAGTGATCGGCGTAGAGAAGGCCCAGAGTTTCGCTAACACGTGCGGCCAAGTACTTACGACTCCTCTGGAAACCAAAGGCGCGGCGAATGTCGCAATCCCACAGATCAAAGGGCGGTTCACCATGCTCTATCCAGTGGGCAAGTGCCATGCCGGCCCCACCCGAACTGGCGATGCCGATGGAATTGTAGCCAGCAGCAACCCAGTAGCCGCGCAGATTGGGAGCTTCACCGAGGTAGTATCGATCGTCAGGCGTAAAACTTTCGGGTCCGTTGAAGAACGTGTGAATACCGGTGTTTGCCAGCATCGGCATGCGGGATACGGCCTGTTCCAAGATCGGCTCGAAGTGATCAAAATCCTCAGGAAGTTGATCAAATTCAAAGTCTTCCGGAATTCCGCTCATACCCCACGGTTTGGCTTTGGGCTCAAACGCGCCCAACAAGATCTTGCCCGCGTCTTCCTTGTAATAGGCGCATTCGTCGGGGACGCGGAGGACTGGCAGGCGTGGAAGGTCTGGAATGGATTCGGTGACGATGTAGAAATGCTCGCAGGCGTGAAGCGGGAGGGTGACGCCGCTTTTGGCGGCAAGGTCTCGCCCCCACATACCGCCGCAGTTGATGACGATTTCAGCGTCGATGCTGCCTATATCGCCGCGAGATTGCCATTTGATTCCAGTGACTTGTCCTCGTTCTTGCAGAACATCCAGCACCTTGACCCCTTCCTCGATCCGAACCCCGCGCTGACGGGCGCCCTTGGCGAGGGCGAGGGCGATGTTGGCCGGGTCGGCCTGACCGTCACCGGGAAGATGGACAGCGGCGCGAAAGCCGTCCGTATTAAGGTGGGGATAAAGGTCTAGCAGCGTTTCCTGAGTGATTTCATGGGCTTCCACGCCAAGAGCACGAGCGAGACTTGCTTGACGCAGGATTTCCTCGCGCCGGTCATCTGTCAGAGCGAGAGTGATGGATCCGGTCTGGCGCATGCCTGTGGCAATCCCGGTTTCCGATTCGAGTTTTGTATATAAATCAGCACTGTAGCGGGCGAGCTTCGTCTGGTTTTCGGTGGCGCGAAGTTGTGCGATCAACCCGGCAGCGTGCCAGGTGGTGCCGGAAGTCAATGACTTGCGTTCCAGCAGCAGGATGTCTTGCCAGCCGAGTTTGGCAAGGTGATAGGCAACGGAACAGCCGGATATACCGCCGCCGATGATGACGACGCGGGCCGAGGTGGGCAGGGTCATGTGGCGCCTCTGCGAAAGCTGGGTTTGGTATGGGTTTGGTATGGATTTGGTATTGCGACTGTTTCACTCGGGATTTGCGTCGATTTTTTGTAGAAACTCCCCACCGGGCGCACCGTTTGCGCATGGGTAAGCCGACGCCCGGGGCCGCTCGCCATACTGGAGGAGTATCGCGACCGCTTCACCGGTCGTCCATTGGCACGTAGACCCGGTCTGCCGCGCCGGTATAGAGCGTGAGGGGGCGGATCAGGATGTTGCCGCGCAACTGCTCGATGCACTGGATCGTCCAGCCCGGCACGCGGCCGATGGCGAAGATCGGCACGTAGAGATCCATCGGGATGCCGTGAAGCTGGTAGACCGCCCCGGCGTAGAAATCGACGTTCACGTTGAGGCCGTGGCGGGCGTAGGGTTGCATCGCCTCGACCACCGCCTGGAGAATTTGGAACCAGCGCGGATCGCCCATCTCCTCCCCGAGCTTGCGCACGCCTTCGCGCATGTGTCGGGCGCGCGGGTCTTCGGCGCGGTAGACGCGGTGGCCGAAGCCGGTGACGGGCTCGCGGTTGGCGCGTTTGGCCTTCACGTAGGCAGCGGCGTTCTCGGGGCTGCCGATCTCCTCCACCATCTTCATCACGTCCTCGGCCGCACCACCGTGGGCGGGCCCTGAGAGGGTGGCGAGGGCGGTGGTGACGGCGGCGTGCAGGTTCGCCTCCGTGCCCACCGTCACGCGGGCGGTGAAGCTGGAGGCATTCGAGCCGTGTTCGGCGTGGAGGATGAAATCGACATCCGCCAGCCGTGCGGCATCGTCGCTCGGACGCTCGCCCTTCAGCATCCACAGCCAGTTGGCAGCGTGGCCGAGATCCATGTCCGCAGCCACGGGGTCGCGGCCGTTGCGGATCTGCTGGTGCGCCGCGACGATCATCGGGATCTGGGAGGTGAGGCGCAGGCCGTTGGCGATGAACCCCGCTTCAGAGGTGTCGCGGCTGTCGGGCTCCAGTGCGGCGAGGGCTGAAACGGCGGTGCGCAGCACATCCATCGGGTGGCCGTCCTTCGTGGCGGCGATGATGTCGTAGATCGCCTGCGGCAGCGTGCGGGCCGATTTTAGCGCGGCCTCGAAGGCGGTGAGTTCTGGGGCGGTCGGCAACTGGCCGTGGATCAGCAGGTAGGCGACCTCCTCGAAGGTCGAGTGTTCGGCGAGATCGTGGATCGAGTAGCCGCGATAGGAGAGTTCGCCGGCGGCACCGTCGATGTCGCTGATCTCGGACCGCTCGAAATAGATGCCCTTGAGGCCGCGGTTGATGCGGATGTCTGTACTCATCTCGATCTCTCCCTTAGACCCTTCGTGGAAGGGGAATTCTGCATGGTTGAATCCGGTTCGTCGCTGAAAGCGATCGTGATGCCCGAGGGCGAGGATGCCCGGATCGTCGAGGCCGCCGGGCTGATCGCGGCGCGCGGGATCGCGCGGCCGCTGGTGCTGGGGGCGGAAGCGGTGCCGGAGGGCGTGGTGGCTTTGGGGGCGCTGAAGGACCCTGCCCCGCTGGTCGCTGCGATGCTGGCGCGGCGGCCGGGCAAGGCTTCGCTGGCCGAGCGGATGCTGACGCGCCCGCTGTTCCGGGCCGGTGCAATGGTGGCCGCCGGGCAAGCGGCGGCGATGCTGGCAGGCGTGGCGCATCCGACGCGGCGGGTGATCGAGGCGGCGGGGCTGACGGTGGGCATGGCAGAGGGCGTGGCCACACCTTCGAGCTTCTTCCTGATGCGGGTGCCGGGGCGCGCGCCGCTGGCGTTCGCGGACTGTGCCTTAAACGTGGCGCCGGATGCAGCGGCACTGGCGGATATCGCGGTGGCGACGGCGCGGAGCGCCGGGGCGCTGCTGGAGGAACCGGTGCGGCTGGCGTTTCTGTCGTTTTCCACGCACGGGTCCGGCGCTGGCGCGAGCGTCGATCTGGTGCGCGAAGCGGTGGCGCTGGCAGGGCCGAGGCTCGACTGCGCCTTCGATGGGCCGTTGCAGGCGGATGCGGCGCTTTCGGCGGCGATTGCCGCGAAGAAGGGGGCGGACTGGGCTGGGGGTGCGAACGTGCTGATCTTCCCGACGCTGGATGCGGGGAATATCGGGTACAAGCTGGTGCAGGAGCTTGTGGGGGCGCAGGCCGTGGGGCCGTTTTTGCAGGGGTTCGCGCAGCCGGTGTGCGACCTGTCGCGGGGGGCGAGCGTGGCGGATATCGTTGACGCGGCGGAGGTTGTGTTGCGGCTGGCGTGAGGGCGCGCGGGCGCTCGCCAAAATGTGTGATGTACGGGTAGCCGTGCCAGCGCCGACCCGTCGGGGTGGCGTCTTACCTTGAGGATCCGCGCTTGATGCCAGCCAAATGTCTGTAACATCGCCGCCCCGCCCGACGCCAGCCAAGCGCCGCCCCGGTGGGGCGGGACGGCGCTGGCACGGCGCGCCCTGAAGGGCACTTGATTCCGTGCCATTTGATCAGGCCTGCTGCCGCATATCCGCCTTGCTGATGCCTGCCACGGCCACGGGCTTCTTCATCGCGTCGCGGCGGAAGGGCTCGCCGAGTTCCTGGTTGATCATCGCCTCGATGAGGGTGGTTTTGCCGTGCTGCATCTGGTCCGTGATCGCGGCATTGAGCGCGGCTGTCAGCTCGTCCATCGTGCGGGTCTGCACGCCCTGCAGGCCGCAGGCCTTGGCGATGCCGGCGTAGGAGACGCCTTCGTCGAGCTCGGTGCCGACGAAATTGTCGTCGAACCAGAGCGTCGAGTTCCGCTTTTCCGCGCCCCACTGGTAGTTGCGGAAGACGATCATGGTGATCGCGGGCCATTCGGGGCGGCCGATGGCGGTGAGTTCGGTCACGGCGATGCCGAAGGCACCGTCGCCCGCGAAGCCCACCACGGGCACGTCGGGGCAGCCGATCTTGGCGCCGATGATCGACGGCAGGCCGTAGCCGCAGGGGCCGAAGAGGCCGGGGGCGAGGTATTTGCGGCCCTCGTCGAACGAGGGGTACGCATTGCCGATGGCGCAGTTGTTGCCGATGTCGGACGAGATGATCGCGTCGCGCGGCAGGGCCGACTGGATGGCGCGCCACGCCATGCGCGGACTCATCCAGTCAGGCTTGGCGGCGCGGGCGCGTTCGTTCCACGTGGTGCCGGGGTCGTCCTCCTCATGATCCATCGAGGAGAGCTGCTGCGCCCAGCGGGATTTCTGATCGGCGATGGCGGCCTTGCGCTCGGCGCGGCCTGTATCGCCAGCGGTGTCGGAGAGTTTTTCCAGCAGGCTGGTCGCGACCTTCCTGGCATCGCCGACGATGCCGACGGTGACCTTCTTGGTGAGGCCGATGCGGTCGGGATTGAGATCGACCTGGATCACCTTCGCGTCTGCCGGCCAGTATTCCATGCCGTAGCCCGGCAGCGTGGAGAAGGGGTTGAGGCGGGTGCCGAGGGCCAGGACGACATCGGCCTGTTTGATGAGTTCCATCGCTGCCTTGGAGCCGTTGTAGCCGAGCGGCCCGGCGAAGAGCGGGTGGCCGCCGGGGAAGGCATCGTTGTGCTGGTAGCCGACGCAGACGGGCGCATCGAGCCGTTCGGCAAGGGCGGCGGAGGCGGGGATGGCGCCGGCCAGCACCACGCCCGCGCCATTGAGGATGACGGGGAAGCTGGCCTCTGACAAGAGCTTCGCCGCCGCGTCCAGCGCCGCCGCGCCGCCGGAGGGGCGCTCGAATTCGACGATGGCGGGGAGGTCGATGTCGATGACTTGGGTCCAGTAATCGCGGGGCACGTTGATCTGGGCGGGGGCGGAAGCGCGTTTGGCTTGCAGGATCACGCGGTTGAGCACCTCGGCGATGCGCGAGGGATCGCGGACCTCTTCCTGATAGGCGACCATGTCCTCGAACAGCTTCATCTGCTCGACTTCCTGAAACCCGCCCTGCCCGATCGTCTTGTTGGCGGCCTGCGGGGTGACGAGCAGCAGCGGCGTGTGGTTCCAGTAGGCGGTTTTGACGGCGGTAACGAAATTGGTGATGCCGGGGCCATTCTGCGCGATCATCATCGACATGCGGCCCGTGGCGCGGGTGTAGCCGTCGGCCATCATCCCGCCCGAGCCTTCGTGCGCGCAGTCCCAGAAGGTGATGCCTGCCTCGCCGAACAGATCGGAGATCGGCATCATGGCCGAGCCGATGATGCCGAAGGCGTGGGCAATGCCGTGCATCTGGAGGGTTTTGACGAAGGCTTCCTCGGTGGTCATTTTCATGTCGCGTGTCCCTCTGCTCTCATGCTGTGCGCCGGTTCGGCCCGTCGATTGGCGCAGGTTAACAGGTCGCACAACAAGGCGGAAGGATTAGGGCCAGACGGCCCCAAGCATGAGACCAGTGCGGGCGCGTTCAGGCTGACGTAGGCGGCTGGGCGGCGCCAAAGTGAGAGCGGACCGGGTGCGACAGTGCTCAGGCTGGTTGCCCACCCTGCCTGACAGAGGGCGCAGCAGTTGACGGCCGGTCAGCCTGCCACGGAGAACGGAAGGGCGAATTCGGCCGACTCCTCGGAGGCGAGATCATGCACCCGGATCACCACCTGATACTCGCCAGACTGGAAGCCGGTGAGGTTGAGCGTGATGTTTAGAAACATTTCACGCACTTCCGTCTGGCTGTTGAGGCGTATGGTCTGGAACTCCTCCTGCGAGAGCAGCGACGTGCCCTCCGATGTCAGTACCTCGACATCGAGGATGACGCCGAATTCCTTGCCGTTTTCGCCATCGAGATAGCCGTAGGCCTTGGGCTCGGCATAGATCAGCAGGGGTTCGCCGGCAGCAAATTCGCTCGTCTCCCGCAACTCGAAATCACCGACGATTTCCGCCGGGCGGGTCACGAAGGCCGCGTTCTCGATGATCAGCGGCGAAACGTCCCACGCGGCGGTGTAGGCATCGCGGGCTGCATCGAGAAATGCGCTGGACTGTGCTAAGGCGGGGGAAGCCGATACCAAGAGGGCGGCAGCCAGTGCTTTGTACATAAAAGAAAACTCAACCTTATTCGCATGTTGTGCAACGCCGGAGCGGTGCCTAGCTTGCCTTATGGTTAGCTTCTGCCTTTCCATGGAACAAGCCAGTTCTCGATCTGGCGCATCAATATGTCAATTGTGTAGCCAATAACCCCGATGACGATAATGCCCATTATCACAATATCGGTCAGTTGGAACTTCGATGCGACCATGATCATCATGCCGGACCCCTTCTCGGCCGCCACCAGTTCGGCGGCAACGACGGTGCCCCAGCAGACCCCCATGGCGACGCGGGCTCCGGTGAAGATTTCCGGCAAGGCGTTGGGAAAGATCACCTTGGTCAGCAATTGCCATTTGGAGGCACCGAGAGAATAGGCGGCGTGGACCTTGGCGATGTTCACGCCGGAGACCCCTGCCCGCGCGGCGATGGCCATGATCCAGAGCGCGGCGAGGAACAGCAGGATGATCTTCGCCACTTCGCCGATACCGGCCCAGATGATGACGAGCGGGATGAGGGCCAGCGGCGGGACGGGGCGCATGAATTCGACGATCGGATCGAACGCGCCGCGGACCCAGGAGTTCAGACCCATGGCCATGCCGAGCGGGATGCCGACGAGGGAGCCCGCGATAAAGCCGGAAAAGACGCGGAAAAGCGACCAGCCGACATGACCCGCAAGCGTGGTGTCACGGTAGCCGGAGTTCCAGATTTCGACAAAGCGGGCGAGGACGTTTTCCGGTGGCGGCAGATAGATCGGGTCGGTCTGAAGGCCGAGAGCGGGCTTGAAGAAAAAGGTGTTGCGTGGCGTGAGCAGAACGGACCCGCCGGGAACCCGGACCTCGTCACCCGGCTCGACCGTCTGGCCATTGATGGCGGTGATTGTCAGGCCCTCACCCTTTTCAGCATCGTTGCGAAGAACCGGGATGGTGCTGCCGATGCGGGTGGTCGTGTATTTGTAGTCACCGGTCACGGCGCCGCTGGTCACGGGTTCAGGTTCGGGCGGTGGCGGTGCGCCTTTGGGGATCACATCGATGGTCACATTGCCTGTCGAGGCGGCGCCGGATGCATCGGTGACGGTGTAGGAAAATTGTGACTGGCCCTCGAAGGGTGCGGGTACGTGGACGGGCGACCATGCGGACCCGGTGAATGCCCCCCAGAGCAGGAAGATTGACAATACCGAAAGGATGGAGGCGAGACGATTGGCCGTGACCGCGCTCTCATCGCCGAAGGTAACGGTCTTGCGGGCGACGAAATCATTGCGGCGGAGCCCGAGGGTCTTGAGAATGTCCATCAGCCTGCCTCCGCCCGGCCCATGATCTCTTCTTCCATGTCCCAGATCATGGTGAGGATCTCCTCGCGGCGCGGCCCGAATTCGGGGTGTTTCTTGACCTCGCGCAGGTCAGCATTGACCCCGAGTTCGGCAAAGGGAAGGTTGTATTCCTTGTGAATGCGGCCGGGGCGCGGGGCCATAACGAGCAGGCGTTCGCCGAGCAGCAGCGCTTCTTCCACCGAGTGGGTGATGAGGATGATCGTCTTGCCCGTTTCCTTCCAGAGCTTGAGCACGAGGCCCTGCATCTTTTCGCGCGTCAGGGCATCGAGTGCGCCCAGGGGTTCGTCCATCAGGATCACGTCGGGGTCGTTGGCGAGGCAACGGGCGAGCGCCACACGCTGTTGCATGCCGCCGGAAAGCTCGTAGACCATTTTCGAGCCAAAATCCTGAAGGCCGACGGTGGCAAGCAGATCCTTGACGATCTGGCGGGTTTCCGATTTCGGCAGCTTCTTCATGTTGGGGCCGAAGGCGATGTTCTCGCTGACGCTCATCCATTCGAAGAGCGCACCCTGCTGAAACACCATGCCGCGCTGCGGGCTGGGGCCGAGGACCTCCTTCCCTCCGAGGCGAACATGGCCTTCTGTCTGCGCAAGGAAGCCCGCGAGGATATTGAGAAGCGTGGTCTTGCCGCAGCCCGAGGGGCCGAGGACGGAGAGTAGCTCGCCCTCCTTCAGGTCGAGGTGAATGTTCTTGAGCGCCTGGACGGAGCCGCCGTTGGGCAGCTGAAATGTCATCGAGACGTTGTCTATCACGAGGTCCGACATGGGCACTCCTGCGTTCTGAACAGTGCCGCGCCGGCCCGGATGGCGGGCCGGCGCGGCAAAGGGCTTACATTTCGCTGGCGGATTGCAGGAACGAGATGTCGGCCGCGCTCTCATAGCTGTCACGCGCCGCGGGGATGTTGCCGGTTTCCACGAAGAAGTCGCCGACCTCCTTCAGGAAGGTCTGAACGCCACCGCCCATCCATTTCTCGGAAAGCTGCTCCTCGAGGGTCGGGAAGACGAAACCGTCGAGCGTGGCCTTGGTGGCATCCTCGTCCATGCCGGCGGCCTTGGCGATCACCGGCAGCATCTCCTCCGCCCCGCCATCGGCATATTTGGCGTTCATTTCGGCGGTGACTTTCAGGAAAGTCGCGACGATCTCGGGGTTTTCGGCGCCGAAGGCCGTGGGGATCACGGTGGCATCGAAGACCTTGATGCCGAGTTCTTCCTTCTCCGCCCCGGTCAGCAGCACGTTGCCGTGCTCTTTCATCCGGCGCAACGCGCCGCCCCAGCCGCAGACCATATCGAGGTTGCCGCCCGCGAAGGCAGCGGCACCGTCGGGCGGGGCCATGTCGACGATGTTCATAGTGGAGGTGTCGACGTCGAAATGTGCCATCTGCTTGAGGAAGCCGTAGTGCGCGGCCGTGCCGATCGGCACGGCGACGCGCAGGCCCTCAAGATCCTTGGCGTTGTCCTTGGTAATGCCGAGTTCATCCTTCACGACGCAGTTGTCGTTGTCGGAGTAAGAGACGGCGACATCGACCACCTGCAGATCCTGGCCGGCAGAGGTGGCGACGACGAAGGGCGGGATGCCCTGCGAGAAGGAAATCTGAACGTCGCCCGAGGCCATTGCCGCCGACATCGCGGTGCCGGTGTCGAAGGAAACCCAGTTGATCTTCATTCCCAGCGCTTCCTCATAGGCGCCGGTGGCCTGGGCGTACTGGTTGGGCGTTGGCCATTCGAGGAAATAGGCGACGGTGATCTCGTCAATGTGGCCATCGGCCGTGGCCGCGACGGGCGCGAGCAAGGCCAGCGCGGCGGCGGAGGCTGCGAGAATGTTGGAGCGTTTCATGTGTCGTGATCCCTGTTCTGGACTGTTGGCTGCCTGCCCGGTTGGCCCGGAACTGGCGCGATTGTCTTGGGGCGGGGTGAACCCGTCTGCCGCAAAAAGCAGCAGAAAACCCGTGCGATCTTTACAGCGAACCCGGTTTTTGCTGCGGGTGCAAGCAAATCCGGGGTTTCTGCCGTGGAACAGGCTGGCTGGGCAGCGCACCAATCCTATAGCGCCACAATCGGGGAAGGATAGTGCCAGCTCCCGGAGCGCGCCGCGACGCTGGAAGCACTTCGCCGTTGCGCCTGCACTCACAGCCGGCGAGCCAGCCGGGCGATCCCTTCGGGAATTTTTTTGTGCGATATCGAGGAATAGGCCATGCGGAAGAAGTGCGTCGGAGGATGTGCGCCTGCGAAGAAGGTAGTGCCGGGTTCGATGAGCACGCCATCCTCGCGCAGGTCGCGGGCGAACTCGATGCTGTCGAGCCCCGGCGGGCCCGCGATCCAGAAACCGGCGCCGCCGAAACCCGAGGCTGCGGCAACACGCAGGCCGTGGGTTTGCAGCGCATCGGTCATGACCGCGCGGCGTTTGCGGAAGGCTTCGCGGAGGCGGCGGACATGGGCGTTGTAGTGGCCCAGGGCAAGGAAATGCGCGGTGGTTCGCTGTGGCGTGCCGGGCGGGTGGCGCATGATCAGGGCGCGGAGGCTGCGGGCTTCCTCGATGAAACGTGCGTCGGCATGGAGGTAGCCGAGGCGCAGCCCGGGAAACAGCGACTTGGAGAAAGACCCGACATGGATCACCCTGCCCCTTCGGTCGAAGGACTTGAGGGCGGGATTGGCGGGTTTGAGGAAGCTCATCTCGAAATCGTAGTCGTCCTCCAGGATGAGAAAATTCCTTTCTTCGGCCAATGCCATCAGTTCCTTGCGGCGGGCCATTGGCATGGTGACACCGGTAGGCGCCTGATGGCTGGGTGAGACGCAGACGAGATCGACACCTTCAGGTATCGCCTGCGGCGGCAGCCCGTCGGCATCGACGGCCACCGGTACAATTTCGCAGCCCGAAAGGCGGAGCGCTTCACGCAGTTCGGGATAGCCAGGATCCTCGATGACTACCCGCAGTCGCGGGCGGTTGGCGGAAAGAAGCTGGATGACAAGCCAGAGCGCATTCTGGGCACCGAGGGTGACAAGAACTTCCTCCGCCGCGGCGGTGACGCCGCGGGCTGGCAAGCCGTGCGAGAGGATGTGAGCGACCAGTTTGGGATCGTCGGAATGGATGGCGTCGGCTGCGACCTGCGCGAAATCACGTTTGCCGAGGGCGCGACGGGCGCAATCGCGCCAATCATCGTGGGGAAAGAGATCCGGGTCGATCTGGCCGTAAATGAACGGATAGGGATAAGCCCGCCAGTCCAGAGGTTTTTCTACGCGCAGCAGGCGGCGATAACGGCCCGTGAGCCAGCCATCCCAATCCAGCCGTTCCTCTGCCGGGACTTTCGGCCGGGTGTTGGCAGGCAGAAGGTCAGGCGCATCGTCGGCGACGAAGAAACCGCTGCGCGGCGCTGCCTCCAGATATCCGTCGGCGACGAGATCCTGATAGACGATCGAGACCGTGATGCGGGCGATGCCGAGATGATCGGCCAGCTTGCGGCTGGAAGGCAGGCGCTGGCCGGGCGTGAAGCGGCGGGCGAGGATGGCGGCGGCGATACGCTCGCGCAATTGCACCTGAAGGCCGATGCCGGCCTCCCTGTCGAGGAAGAACTGGGTTTCTGATATGCGCATTGATCAACGGTATCTGGGATTATGGGCGCGAACAACTGGCCTTAATCTTGAACGCAACTGGGGTTAATGCAACGCCTGCAAAGTTCCAATGTGCTATCATGGAAGCGAGCCGTATCGGAGGGCACATCATGCATTATCAGGGGAATTCGCTGGAACAGCACTGGATGCCGTTCACTGCCAACCGTGCATTCAAGGCCGAACCGCGCCTGATCCGCCGGGCCGAGGGCACGTATCTGTTCAACCAGAACGGGGACCGGATCATCGACGGATCGTCCGGGCTGTTCTGCTCGCCCGCCGGGCATTGCCACCCGAAAATCATCGAGGCGGTGCATGAACAGATGAAGGTGAATACCTACACGGCCCCGTTCGGTCTGGGGCACGATGGCTCCTTCGCGCTGGCCGCCGAAGTGGCGAAGCTGACGCCCGAGGCGATCAACCACGTGTTTTTCGTCAACTCCGGCTCCGAGGCGGTGGATACAGCGTTGAAGATCGCGATGGCCTACAACAACGCCCGTGGGCAGGCCTATCGCAACCGGTTCGTCAGCCGGGAGCGGGCATATCACGGAGTGAACATCGGCGGCGTCTCACTCTCCGGCATGGTCAAGAATCGCGAGACCTTCCCGCTGGTGATGCCCAACGTGGTTCTGATGCGCCATACATGGACGGGTGAAGACCTGTTTTGTGCCGGCCAGCCAGATAACGGCGGCGAACTGGCAGAGGATTTGCAGCGGATTTGCGACACCTACGGCGGTGGACAAATCGCCGCAGTAATCGTCGAACCGGTGGCGGGTTCAACCGGCGTGCTTGTGCCGCCGAAGGGCTATCTGGAGCGCATCCGCGAGATTTGCGACGCTCAGGGCATCGTGTTGATCTTCGACGAGGTGATCACCGGTTTCGGGCGGATGGGCGAGAATTTCGCCGCCCAGACATTCGGGGTGACGCCGGACATCATGACGATGGCCAAGGCGCTGACAAACGGCTCCATCCCGATGGGCGCGGTGGCTGTGAAGGACGAGATCTACGACGCCGTGATCGACAGTAGCCCGGATGGGGCAATCGAGTTCTTCCACGGCTATACATATTCCGGCCACCCGGCCGCCTGTGCGGCTGGGAACGCGATGATGGGACTCATCGCCGAGGAAGGCCTGTTTGAACGCTCAAAGGCGCTGGCACCTTATTTTCATGAAGCCGTGATGAGCCTGAAGGATCATCCGCTTGTCCGCGACATCCGCGCCATTGGGTTGATCGCGGGTGTGGAAGTGCACCCTTACCCTGCCCCGGGCGCTCGCGGAACCGCGATGCAGCGCGACATGTTCTGGGGTGGACTGCATGTGAAGTTCACAGGAGATGTCGGGATTCTTGCGCCGCAATTCATTGCCGAACCCGAGCATGTGGACGAGATGATCGGCAAGTTCCGGACCGTTCTGGATGCTCATGACAAGGCGGTTCCGCGAGCTGCCGAATGATGGAAACGGGCGAGGCACGCGTCAGGCACCCTCCTCGCTTGACCGCCTCAGGGGAAGGGAGTAATCACCGCGTTCAGGCGGGTGTAGCTCAGTGGTAGAGCGTTTGCTTCCCAAGCAAAATGTCGTGAGTTCGATCCTCATCACCCGCTCCAATCCCAAATTGTACAAATTACGCAGCGGAGCACTGGCTTGCCCGCGCGTGTTAAGATAAATACATCGTGTGTATAATAGACCAAAGCATCACTCCCCCCTGATGCTGGCCAAACGAAAGTAAATGTTATGAATGAAGAAACTCTTGTTTATGGAGAAACGGGAGCTAAACCAGCGGCTGAAGTACTGAAAGCACTAGGCCATACCGGAAGATTTACCATCATGTGCCAGCTAGTTCATGGTGAAAAGTCTGTGAATACCTTGGAAGGTATTCTTGGTATACGTCAGGCTGCTGTTTCTCAACAATTGGCGAGACTTCGACAGGATGGCCTTGTCAAACATCGCCGAGAAGGCAAATCCATCTATTACAGTGTCGCAAATCCGCGCATTGAAGAGATGGTGCGCTTTCTATGCGGTCACTTCAAAATGCCCCACTAAAAATATCGGGTATACTGGTAAAGTCGAGCGTAATACAGAAGTTATCCACATCCTGAGCCATCGCCAAGGATGTGGTTACTTGCCGTTTACGTAAGGCGCAAAACAGAGACCAGCAAGCGAATCTCGATAGTGTGGTAGGCCCGGAGGGACTTGAACCCCCAACCAAAGCGTTATGAGCGCTCTGCTCTGACCAATTGAGCTACAGGCCCGCCTGAGGCTGACCCATACTTGTGCCCCCTCGCATGGTCAAGGCGTGTTTCCTTTGTGTGCCAAGTGCGCTAATCGCTTGCCAGATCAGACGGGAGGGCGTGAATGAGCCGGATCACCTATGCCGATGCAGGCGTCGATATTGCAGCGGGCAACAGCCTGGTGGAGCGGATCAAACCGGCCGCGAAACGGACGGCCCGGCCCGGCACCCTCTCCGGCCTCGGCGGATTTGGTGCATTGTTCGACCTGAAAGCGGCGGGCTTCAGTGACCCAGTGCTGGTGGCTGCAACCGATGGCGTTGGCACAAAGCTGAAACTGGCGATCGAACAGGATATGTTGAAGACAGTGGGCATCGACCTGGTGGCAATGTGTGTCAACGATCTTGTCTGTCAGGGCGCTGAACCGCTTTTCTTTCTCGATTATTTCGCGACCGGAAAACTGGATGTCGATCGCGCGGCAGACGTGATCGAAGGCATAGCAAAGGGCTGTGCGCAGGCCGGGGCGGCGCTCATCGGCGGCGAGACTGCGGAGATGCCGGGAATGTATGCCGCCGGTGATTTCGATCTGGCCGGATTTGCCGTGGGCGCGATGGAACGCGGTAAAGCCTTGCCCGAGGGGGTGAAGGCCGGTGACGTGCTGCTGGGCCTTGCGTCAGACGGGGTTCATTCCAACGGATATTCACTGGTGCGCAAGACGGTCGAACGCTCCGGCCTGACATGGGCCTCCCCTGCCCCGTTCGCGCAGGAAAGCCTTGGGGTGGCGCTGCTGAAACCGACGCGTGTGTATGTGAAGAGTTGCCTTGGTGCCTTGGCAGCGGGCGGCGTGAAGGGCTTTGCCCATATCACCGGCGGCGGGCTGACGGAAAATGTGCCGCGGGTGCTGCCTGAGGGACTGGGCGTGGCCATCAACCTCGACGCGTGGGCGTTGCCGCCGGTGTTCGGCTGGTTGTTGGGCGAGGCGCAATTGGATCAGGCGGAAGCGCTGAAGACGTATAATTGCGGAATCGGCATGGTGGTCGTTGTGGCGGCAGACGCCGCCGAGGCCGTGACGGACGCGCTGTCATCCAGCGGCGAGACGGTTTGCCGGCTCGGCGAAGTGATTCCCGAGGCGGAGGTGCATTATTCCGGCCGGTTGGCATGAAACGCAAGCGCGTTGCCATCCTGATCTCCGGCAGCGGGTCCAACATGGTGAAGCTGGTCGAGAGCATGGCCGATTCCGGACACCCGGGCGAGGCGGTGCTGGTGCTGGCCAACAAGGCTGAAGCCGGCGGGCTGACCAAGGCCGAAGCGCTGGGTGTTCCGGTGGCGGTGGTTGCCCACAAGGGCAAAACCAGGGAAGAGTTCGAAGCAGAAGTTTCGGCGGTGCTGGAAGCGGCGGAGGTGGATATAGTCTGTCTCGCCGGGTTCATGCGGGTGCTGAGCGCCGCGTTCGTCCGCGAGTGGCAGGGCCGTATTCTCAATATCCACCCATCATTACTGCCGTTGTTCAAGGGCCTCGACACCCATCAGAGGGCACTTGATGCCGGGATGGCAGTCCACGGGGCGACGGTGCATCAGGTAACCGCCGATCTCGACGCCGGGCCGATCCTCGGACAAGCGGTCATGCCGGTCCACGAGGATGATACTGCGGAAACACTGGCCGCACGCTTGCTGCCATTGGAGCATCGGCTCTACCCAGAGGTACTGGCGCGGTTCGCGGCGGGTTCTCGCGGGCGGGTGGCGCTGTTTGCATGAGCCGCGTATCCGATATCCGCAATATCGGGCCAAAATCCGAAGCCGGTTTCCGTCGCGCGGGTTTTCTGACGGCAGAACAGGTGCGTGAGGCCGGGGCAGATGATGCCTACCGCCGACTGATGGCGGCGGGCACACGGCCGCATTTCATCGGCTATTACGCGTTGGTTCTGGGTTTGCAGGGGCGGCACTGGAATGACATCACCCCTGATGAAAAGGCCGAATTGCGATCCCGGTTCGATGCGCTGGTTGGTAGCACACCCGATAGCGCGATGACCGAACTGGGAGTGGAGTTGAACCGGCTGGGTATCCGGATCTGAGCAACCAGCGTCGCAGTTGCTTGCTTCTGTCGGAAGCGCCATACGGGTGGGCAAAAGAATAACGACAGGGAGTGATAGGCAATGGCCAGAATCGAACACATAGCTGCCCGACTGTTCCGGGTGCCGTTGAAGGAAGTCCTGGTGGACGCCAAGCATGGCGACCATACCCATTTCGAACTGATCACGGCGACGGTTCGGGACAGCAACGGCGTTGAGGGCACCGGCTACACCTATACTGGTGGACGCGGAGGCAAGGCGATCCTGGCGATGATCGAGGAAGACCTTGCGCCAATGCTCATCGGCCGCGATGGGGATGAAATCGAGGCGCTCAACGACGCGATGTTCTGGCATATCCACTATGTCGGACGCGGTGGCATATCTTCATTCGCGATCTCGGCGCTGGACATCGCGCTTTGGGATATTCGGGGCAAGGCGAGCGGCAAGCCGCTTTCCGTAATGGCGGGCGGCGCGGGTACGAGTTGCAAAGCCTATGGCGGCGGCATCGACCTGAACTTTCCGCTGCCGAAACTGATCGCCCAGACCGAGGGCTATCTTGCGCGCGGCCTCAACGGCATAAAGATCAAGGTTGGCCAGCCGCAACTGGCAGAGGATTTCGCGCGGGCCGCGGCAATCCGGTCAACGATCGGTGACGACCGTGCGCTGATGGTCGATGCCAACTATTCACTGAGCGTACCGCAGGCAATCGAGGCGGCCAGAGGATTCCTTGACCAGGGTATCCTTTGGTTTGAAGAGCCGACAAACCCGGATGATTACAAGGGATATGCAAAGATAGCAGCGGAAACCGGGGTGCCGCTGGCGATGGGCGAGAACCTGCATACGATCTACGAGTTCGACATGGCTTTCGCCGATGCCGGCCTCAGCTTCATCCAGCCCGATGCCTCCAACTGCGGCGGCGTCACCGGTTGGCTGAGGGTCGCGGAAAAGGCGCTGGAGCACGGCATTCCGGTTTGCAGCCATGGGATGCAGGAATTGCATGTCAGCCTGATGTCCGGCCGCCCGGATGGCGGCTGGCTTGAGGTGCACAGTTTTCCGATCGACGAATACACGACCCGGCCGCTGGTGCTGGAGAACGCGCGGGCGGTGGCGCCGGAAGTGCCGGGGACCGGGGTGACATTCGATTGGGAGAAGTTGGAAGCGGCGGACGACGGCTGAGCCTTTGGAGGCTGGGGGGATCCGGTCGACGGTAGCGATGGCCGGCAGATTGCCCGGCGCTCTGTGTCGGGGCAGACCGGTGCCCGCCCCGACACTTGATTGTCAGCCGACCAGTTCGAGGCCGGAGAAGAAGAAAGCGATTTCTTCGGCTGCGGTTTCCGGTGCGTCGGAGCCGTGGACGGAGTTTTCACCGATGGACAGCGCGAATTCCTTGCGGATCGTGCCTTCGGCGGCGTCTGCAGGGTTGGTCGCGCCCATGACTTCGCGGTTCTTGGCGATGGCGTCTTCGCCTTCCAGCACCTGGGCGACGATCGGCTCGGAGCACATGAATTCGACGAGTTCACCGAAGAACGGGCGTTCCTTGTGGACGGCGTAGAACTGGCCGGCCTGAGCCGGTGTCAGCTGGATCCGCTTCTGGGCGATGATGCGCAGACCCGCTTCTTCGAATTTGGCGTTGATCTTGCCTGTGAGGTTCCGCTTGGTCGCGTCCGGCTTAATGATGGAAAATGTGCGCTGAGTGGCCATTGTTGCTTCCTCTGGTAAACGTTCGCGCGGGGCGTAGCACGGGTTTCGCGAAGGCGAAAGGGATAAGTTGACAAGCCCCGCGCCGGGGACGAAAAGGCCCGGATGTTGACCCTCAAGAATATCGCGTTCTCGATGATGGGACGCCCTCTGATCGACGACGCGAGCGTCATGATCCCCGCTGGCCACAAGGTGGGCCTCGTCGGTCGCAACGGCACCGGCAAGACGACGCTGTTCAAGCTCATCCGCGGCGAACTGGCACTGGATGGCGGCGAGATCGAATTGCCCAACCGCGCCCGCATCGGCGGGGTGAGCCAGGAGGTACCCGCTGGACCTGTGAGCTTGCTGGACACCGTCCTGGCTGCGGACACGGAACGGGCGAGCCTGCTGGCCGAGGCTGACACGGCCTCGGACCCGCACCGGATTGCCGAGATTCAGATGCGACTGGCCGACATCGAGGCGCATTCGGCCGAGGCGCGGGCGGCGTCCATCCTCTCCGGTCTGGGGTTCGATACCGAGGCGCAGGCACGGGCCTGTGCCGACTTCTCCGGCGGCTGGCGGATGCGGGTTGCGCTGGCCGCAGTGCTGTTCTCGGAGCCGGACCTGTTGCTCCTCGACGAACCGACCAACTACCTCGATCTCGAAGGCACGATCTGGCTGGAATCCTATCTGGCGAAATATCCTCACACGGTGATTGTCATCAGCCATGACCGGCAGTTGCTCAACCGTTCTGTCGGGGCGATCCTGCACCTGCACGACCGCAAGCTGACGCTCTATCAGGGCAACTACGACACGTTCGACCGGACGCGGCGTATGAAACTGATGCAGCAGGCGGCGGCGGCGAAGAAACAGGAAGCTGCGCGTGAGCACATGCAGAGTTTTGTCGACCGGTTCCGGGCCAAGGCGAGCAAGGCCCGGCAGGCGCAAAGCCGGCTGAAGGCTCTGGAAAAAATGCAGCCGATTGCGGGTGTGGTGGAAACCAGTGTCGCAAGTTTCAATTTCCCGTCGCCCGAACCGCTTTCGCCGCCGATCCTGCGGCTGGAAGGTGTGGATGTCGGTTATGATGACAATGCCGTCTTGCGAAAGCTGGACCTGCGGATCGACCAGGATGACCGCATTGCCCTCCTTGGTGCCAACGGTCAGGGCAAGTCCACCCTGTCAAAGCTTCTGTCCGAGCGACTGAAGCCGATGGCCGGGGTGCGCCATGCATCGTCCAAGTTGCGGATCGGGTATTTTGCCCAGCATCAGGTGGACGAATTGCATCTCGACGAAACTCCGATTGCCCATATTCAGCGGTTACGGCCGACGGAAGCACCGGCGAAGATCCGGGCGCGGCTGGCGGCCGGCGGCATTCACGCGGAGATTGCCGATACGGTTGTCGGGCGGCTTTCCGGCGGACAGAAGGCGCGGTTGTCGCTGCTGATCGCCACGATCGATGCGCCGCATATGTTCATCCTCGACGAACCGACAAACCACCTTGATATCGAGAGCCGCGAGGCGCTGGTGCATGCGCTCAACGAATATGAGGGGGCGGTGATCCTCGTCAGCCACGATCCGCATCTGATCGAATGCGTCGCCGAGCGGCTGTGGCTGGTCAAGGACGGGGCGGTGAAGCCCTACGAGGACGATCTCGACGCCTATCAACGTATGCTGCTGGGCCAGAAGCCGGCGAACGACAAGAACAAACCGGAAAAGCCGAAGGCGAAGGCCTCGCGCTCGGCTTTGCAGGGGCTGAAGGCGGACGTGACCAAATGCGAAACGCGGGTCGCGAAGCTGGAGGAAATGCAGAGCAACATCGATGCACGGCTGGCCAACCCGCATCTGTATGAGCGTGGTGACACCGAGGAAATCGAGAAGTGGCAGAAGAAGCGGGCCGAGGTTGTCGCCGGTCTGGAGCGGGCGGAGGCGCTGTGGATGACGGCGCTTGAGAAGCTTGAGAAAGCCGGAGGGGATGCATGATCGAAACTGCGCTGACGGCGTTCGTCACCCTGTTCGTGATTATCGATCCGGTTGGGCTGGCCCCGATTTTCGTGGCGCTGACGCAGGGGATTCCGGAAACAGAGCGGCGCAAGATCGCCATCCGCGCCTGTTTCGTCGGGTTCTTCGTGCTGGCCCTGTTCGGATTGGCCGGTGAGCGGTTGCTGGAACTGGTAGGCATCGGCATGCCGGCGTTTCGCATTGGTGGCGGACTGCTGCTGTTTCTGACGGCGGTGGACATGCTGTTCGAGCGACGGACGGAGCGGCGTGAAAAGAATGTCGATGCTGCCAATGACGATAGCACCCACGTCGATCCTTCCGTGTTTCCGCTGGCGACACCGCTGATCGCCGGGCCCGGGGCACTTGCCACGATGATCCTGCTGGTCAATCAGCAGCCGGACATCGCCGGGAAGGCCATGATCTTCGCGGTGATGACATCAGTCGTGGGCACGGCGATGCTGTTCTTCCTTTTGGCCGGACTAATGGAGCGCGTGATCGGCCCGATCGGCATCAACGTCATCACCCGTCTATTGGGCATGCTGCTGGCCGCCCTTTCCGTACAATTCGTCATAGATGGCTTGCGCGGCGTGGGATTTCTGGCAGGGTAGTCCGCATGGACGCCGATCAGAACATGCAACTCGTCTACCTTGTCCTGCTGGGCGTGTTCGTCGGCAGCTATTTCTTTTTCGACGCCGGGGCGCGGTTGGGGCAGAACGTCAAGATGGCGTTCGTCTGGTTCGGTATCTTCGGCATCGTCATCATCGGCTTCAAGCTGTTCGAGGATGCATCCATCCGCGAGGCGACGTTGAGGGAAACGCCGCGCGTCTCCAGTTTTGTCGACAGGGAGATAGAACTCGACCGAGCGCGAGACGGGCATTTCTACGTGACACTGGACATCAACGGCGCCCCCGTGCGGTTCGTGGTCGATACCGGTGCATCGCTGGTGGTTCTGAACGAGGACGATGCCCGCAAGACAGGGCTGGAACCGGAAACGCTGCGCTATACCGGCCGCGCACGCACGGCCAACGGACAGGTGAGCATCGCTCCCATCACTTTGAAGGAGGTGACCCTCGGCGGCGTCACCGACACACGGGTGCGGGCTGCGGTCAATGGCGGCCGGCTGGACACATCGCTGCTGGGAATGAGCTATCTCAACCTGTTCTCCAAGATCGAGATCGCCGGCAACCGGATGACGTTGGTACGCTGAGCTGCCCTGAGTTGAGAAGCGCGAAGGGCGGACAACTTTTGCCCGCACCATGCGTTACACACGGATTTACGCTCAGAGTGCTGCGAAGATGGACCCGGAACAGCGCTTTCGGGGATTTTCAGGTCTTCGCCTTTTCCACCCAGCGCCCGTTCTCCTGCGCCCAGTATTTCCCGGCGAGACCACCCGATTTGACGGCCATCCAGTCCGCGCGGGCCGATTGCAGCATCGTCTCGTCCGCGCCGTCGAAGAACAGGCAGACCCGCTCAAACTTCCGGCCCTCGTCGATGTCGATGCGCGCCCCGTCGACCAGCAGCAGCACGTCGGCGCTGTTGGGCACCTCGTGCCCTGCCGTCAGATATACGGGCGTATCGGCGGAGACTTCGCCGCCGGCAACATCATGCGGCAGGAAACTGCCGGGATCGAAGCTCCAGAGCAGCGCATCCAGCGACGGCAGACGTGCTGGCGTGGCTGTGCGCACCACCGCCCGCCAGCCACGCTGTAGCGTGCGCGAGAGGATCTCCGGCAATGTCCGTTCCAGCGGAGTGCTGGATAGGTGATAGAACAGGACCTCGCCCAATGATCAGCTTTCGTACTTGTCGCGGATCAAGCGGTCGAGGGCGCGGACGCCCCAGCCCGTGGCGCCCTTCGGAGCGAAGGTTGTCGCGGACTTGGTGAAGGCAACCCCGGCGATATCGAGGTGTATCCACGGCATGTCGTCCTTGACGAAACGCTTCAGGAACTGGGCCGCGGTGATCGAGCCGGCTGCGCGGCCGCCGACATTGGCGACATCGGCAACGCGGCTCTTCAACAGCTTGTCATAGGCCTCACCCATCGGCATGCGCCATGCGCCCTCGTCTTCCGCCCGCGCTGCCGCGAGGAAAGCGTCAGCCAGATCGTCATTGTTGGAAAACACACCGGCATTCTCGTTACCGAGTGCCACGATCATCGCGCCGGTGAGGGTTGCGAGGTCGATGATGCCGGAAGGATTGAACCGCTCCTGCGTGTACCAGAGCACATCGGCCAGGACGAGGCGCCCCTCGGCGTCGGTGTTGATCACCTCCACCGTGTCGCCCTTCATCGAGCGGATGACATCGCCGGGACGGGTTGCCTCGCCGCTCGGCATGTTCTCCACCAGACCGACGAGGCCGACGACATTGGCCTTCGCCTTGCGGGCGGCAAGAGCCTTCATGACGCCGGAGACGACACCGGCACCGCCCATGTCCATGACCATGTCTTCCATGCCGGATGCGGGCTTCAGCGAAATGCCACCGGTGTCGAACACAACGCCCTTGCCGACGAAGGCGAATGGCTGTTCGTCACCGCCGCCATTCCAGCGCATCACGGCCACTTTGGTCGGGCTGGCAGACCCCTGCCCCACCGCCAGCAACGTCCGCATACCGAGTTCGTGGAGTTCCGGCTCCTCGAGGATTTCCACCTCGACACCCAGTGTCTCCAGCCCCTTCAACCGCTCGGCAAACTCGATGGTCGTCAGGATGTTGGAAGGTTCATTGGTAAGGTCGCGGGTGAAAAACACGCCTTCGGCGAGGGCTGCCATCGGGACGAGGGCAGCTTGCACATCCTCCGGCTTCGTCACCATCAGTGTTGCGTCGGCGGGTTGCTTGCCCTTGCCCTCACCTGTCAGATGCGCCTCGAACGCATAGGATCGCAGGATCAGGCCGTAGCCGATGTCCGCCGCACGCCGGTGCGAACCGGCGCAGACCAGCAGGGCGTCATTTCCCTTGGCGCCGGCCAGAGCGGCACCGGCAGCGCGCGCCGTGGTTACATCGACTGACTTTTCCAGCTTCAGCACCAGCACGGCCTCGGCCTTCAGCCCCGCGGGCGCGACAAGGGCGTGGACTTTGCCAGCGCCAAGATCTGCGAAGGTATCACTGTCGGCAAAGCGTTGCAGGGCGCCCTTGGTGAGCCGATTGACCCGGCGGGCCAGCGGATCCATGCCGCCCTCTGCCGTCATGAGCACAGCGACCTTACCTTCCGTGTCGGCGATGGCTTCCAGATCGGTCTCGACGGTTTGGATGGCGATAGGCGTGGTCATGGAGTAATTCCTCGTTTGCATACAGCTGTTCGCACCTTCTTATGCCGATTGCCACGGCATTGCCAGATTGGGGTGACGCCCCCCGCGCCGGGCGCTAAGGTGCGGCGCAAATAGGGCCCGCGGGGCCGAAAGCGAGAGCCGATTAAGATGCGCCATCTCGATGGCTATGTCCTGAAACACCTTCTGCTGGCGTTTGCCTTTTTCACGGTAATCCTGACCGGGGTGATCTGGCTTGGCCAGTCTGTGCCACTGATCGACACCGTGATCGCCTCGGGACAATCCATGGTAATTTTTCTTCGCTTTTCGCTCTACGTTTTGCCGTTCGTGCTGATGATCGTACTGCCGCTGGCGGCCTTTGCCGGGGCGCTCTACGCGATCAACAAGCTGTACGGGGATTCGGAGTTGGTCGTCATGATGGCGGCGGGCCAGAGCCCGATGCGGCTCGCGCGCCCGGTGCTTCTCTACGGAGCTATGACAGCGACGCTGACGCTGATTGCCACGGTATGGCTGGTGCCGATGGGCGAGGTAAGATTATCGGCAGGTCGGGCGGCCATTCAGTCGGAACTGGCGGGAGCGTTGATCCGCGAAGGTCAATTTCTGCACCCCGACAGCGGGCTGACGATCTTCCTGCGGGAAGTATCCGATACCGGCCGGATCGCCGGCCTGTTCCTGCATGACAACCGCGATCCCGACAACCCGACGACCTATTCGGCCTCCTCCGCCCGGTTTCTGCGCGAGGGCGATCAGGCGCGGCTGATCATGCGGGATGGTGTGGCGCTTGCCTATTCGGAAGAACGGCGGTTGCTGGCGCGGGTGCAGTTCGACGAGTTCACCTATGATCTTTCCGAATTGCTGGCGGCAGCGCCGGAGATCCGCATCCGGCCGGAATCCTACGCGCTGGGCGACCTTCTCGACCCGACGCCGGAAATGCTGTCCAGTCAGCGCTATGAACTTGCGGATTACCTGGCCGTGGGGCACGAGAAGATCGTGCTGGGGCTCAATGCGCTGCTGATGCCGTTGATCGCGCTTGCCGTCATGCTGACGGGCAATTACCAGCGGCGGGGGTTTGCCAAGCGTATGGGAGCGGCAATCGTGCTGGGAGTGTTGCTGGCCGCTGCGGGCGTGGCGTGCAAATCAGTGGTGATCAGCAATGCAGGCAACTGGCCCTTGTTCTACCTTGCCCCATTACTGGCCGTGATGTTCAGCGGTTTTCTGCTGTTCCGGGCCTCCCAACCCGTGGCCAGACCACGGAGAATTGCGGCATGACGCTTTCCCGTTATCTTCTGCGCGTATTCCTGTCTCGGACGATCCTTGTCCTCGTTGTCCTGTTCTTCATCGTCGCGCTGATGATGTTCATCGAAAGCCTGCGCCGCGCCGGGCGGGCAGATGCCGGGTTCGACTTCGCCCTGAAGCTGACAGTGCTGGAAGTAGCGCCGGTGATGGCACAGGTGTTTCCGTTGGTGTTGATGCTGGGTGCACTGGCGACGTTTCAGGCGCTGTCCCGCTCCAGCGAACTGGTGATCATCCGGGCTGCCGGGGTGTCGGCCCTGCGCTTCCTGACCGTGCCGGTACTGGCAGCGGTGGTGATCGGCGTTCTGGCGGTATTATTCTTCAGCCCGATCGTGGCGCTGAGCAAGGCGGGCGCTACGGCGATGCGGGAGGAAGCGTCCCGCTCCGGTCGCAACGTGCTGTCGCTGAACGAGGATGCGCTGTGGCTGCGGCAGGGCACGTTGGAGGGGCAATCCGTTATCCAGGCAAACAGGGCAAGCGCTGACGGGCGGGTCTTGTTCAGCGTGCGCCTGCACCAGTTCGATCCTGACAACCGGCTGACGGCACGGATTGAGGCCAATTCAGCGACGCTGACACCGGATTCGTGGATTTTGCGTGGTGTCCGCCGGTGGGAACTGGCGGCAACGGCGGACGGATCGCTGGGTGAGGCGGAGCAGATCGTTGAACTGCGGGTACCGACCAACCTTTCGACGGAGCAGATCCTAGACAACTTCGCGCCACCGGAATCGGTGTCATTCTGGGCCCTGCCCGGCTTTATTCGCCAACTGGAGCGGGCAGGCTTTTCCGGGCGCAGGCACCGGCTGTATTTTCAGTCCGAACTGGCTCGCCCTGCCCTTTTTGCCGCCATGGTGCTGATTGGCGCCGGCTTTTCCCTTCGGCATGCGCGTTTCGGGCAGACGGGCGTGATGATCCTGTTGTCGATCTTCGCGGGATTCCTGCTGTATTTTTTCAAGGACCTGTCGGAGTCGCTCGGCAACAGTGGTGACATTCCGATCATCCTCGCGGCCTGGGCGCCGCCGGCGGTAGCGATCCTGCTGGCGCTTGGCTTGTTGCTGCACCTGGAAGACGGATAATGCGGACGATTCTTGCGGTAATGATCTGGCTGGCCGCCACACTTCCATCGTGGGCGCAGGGCGAGGAAGTGACCTTGCTGGCAGACCGGGTCGATATCTCGGGCAATGGTGATGTGATTACAGCCAGCGGCGCGGTGACCGTACGCTATCAAGGGCAGGTTCTGGAGGCGCGGCGCATCATCTACGATCGCGGCGCAGACCGGCTGAGGGCCGAAGGGCCGATCCGCTTGCTCACGGGCGACAACGTGATCGTGCTGGCCGATCTGGCTGAACTCGATGCCGACATGGAGAACGGGCTGGTCATGGGGGCACGTCTGATCCTCGACGAACAATTGCAGATTGCAGCGGAGAGCGGAGAGCGGATCGGCGGGCGTTATAACGGGCTGGACCGGGTGGTGGCCAGCAGTTGCGTTGTCTGCGCGGAGCGCCCGACGCCACTGTGGCGCATCCGGGCCCGGCGAGTGGTGCATGACGAGGTCGCGGAGAGGATCTATTTCCGCGATGCGTGGTTCGACCTCGCCGGTTATCCCATACTTTATCTGCCGGCGTTGCGAATTCCCGCACCGGGGGTGGAGCGTGCGACCGGCGCCCTGATGCCGACTTTTTCCGGTTCGGACATCTATGGCTACGGCGTGAAGCTGCCCTACTATGTCGTGCTGGGCGATCATGCCGACGTTACGCTGACACCCTTCATCACCAGCGAGAGAACGATCCTGCTGGAGAGCGAATATCGGCAGAATTTCCGCAGCGGGAACATTGAACTGTCCGGCGCCTTCAGCCTGACGGACGGGCTGGAGCCCGGTGAAATCCGCGGGTTCGTCGCCAACCGTGGCCATTTCGATCTGGCCTACGGGTACGACCTCGATTTTGAACTGAACCTCGTAACCGACGACGCGTTCCTACAGGAATTCAACTATTCCGACGATGACAGGCTGACGAGCTTTCTCGATGTCACTCGCTATCGCGCAAGCGATTACACGGAATTCCGGATTGCCGGCTACCAATCCCTTCGGGACGGCGAGGATGCGGGTGAAATTCCGCTGGTGCTGCCCAGTTTCGAGACACGCAAGGTTTGGGATGCCGGGCCGCTCGATGGCCGCCTGGGGGCCGGACTTGATGTGATGAACCTGGTACGGACCGACGGCCGCGACGTCCTTCGGCTGGGCGGTGGCGGGGATTGGCGCGGGAGCCATACCTTTGACACCGGCATCCAGTTCGCTGCCGTCGGCGACCTGCGTTTCGACGCCTATCATATTAGCGACGATGCCGGTTTCGACGAGGAATTCGTGACCCGCACGCTGCCGACAGTCGGCGTTACCCTGCGCTGGCCTTGGGCCCTGAACACCGGCGCGGCCACCCATGTGATCGAGCCGATTGCACAACTGGTCTATTCCGACAGCTTCCAATCCGGCGACATTCCCAATGAAGACAGCCTGTTGCCGGAGCTGGACGAAACCTCGCTCTTTTCCCTCAACCGCTTTCCGGGACAGGATGCACAGGAAACGGGCTCTCGCGCCAACATCGGCATCAACTACACAAGATACGATCCGAATGGCTGGGAAGCGTCACTTACGGCGGGACAGGTTTTTCGCGAGGAGGCCGGTGACCGGTTTTCAGTCGGGTCCGGCCTGACGGGGCTGACCTCCGATTTCATTATTGCAGCCTCTGTCGATCTGCCGCCGGGATTGGAGATGAATGCGAGCGCGTTGTTTGCGCCGGACTCGCTGACTTTCAGGCAGGGCTCGTTCGCGATCGCCTACGAGAGCGTGAAGTTCGACGTCGAGACAGGCTATGTCTTTCTTGCCGCTGACCCGCAGGATCAGACAATGAGCCTGCTGCCCGAGCGACAGGAATACCGGCTGAGTACCCGCTACCGTTTTGCGCCGCACTGGGAGTTCACTGGCGAATTCCGCTACGATCTGGCGGAGACCCGCTCTATCCTGCGCAAGGCCGGGCTGACCTATGGCAACGAGTGTGCCGAGATCGCGTTTTCCGTCTCGCGGCGGCTGGCGACTTCCGGTAACGTTCCGACATCGACCAATTTCGGGTTGAGCCTGAACCTGACGGGGCTTGGCAGTCGCTCCAACCCCGAGTGGCCTACGCGCAGTTGCGCTGTGAGATAGAGCCGGATACACCGGCCCAATGATGATGAGAGTTGCCGTGAAGAGACTTCTTGTAGCCAGCCTGCTGATCGCCCTCACCCCTTTCGCACAACCGGCGAGAGCGCAGGAATCCGGGACGCCCTATGCGCCGGTTGTCGTCGTGAACGAGAGCGTGATTACCGGATACGAACTGGAACAGCGGGCGCGGATGCTGGAAGTTTTCGGTGCGGGCGGCGATGTGCTGGCGCTGGCGGAAGAGCAGTTGATCAGTGACCGGCTGCAACTACAGGCGGCTGAAACACTGGGCCTGGAAATCGACGACGAAACCGTTGAGAGCGCGGCCGAGGAATTTGCCGGCCGACGGGAACTGACGGCGGAGGTCCTGCGCAATGCCCTCCAAGCCCGTGGCGTGGCGCCGGAAACATTCAACGCCTTCATCCGGGCGGGCATCACATGGCGCTCGGTGGTCCAGAGCCGGTTCCGCCGGCAGGCGACGCCGACAGAAAACGATCTTGATGCTGCGCTTGCGCTGGCCGACAGAGGCCTGCAGAAGAGCGTGCTGTTGCAGGAAATCGGGATGCCCTTCGCCGAAAACGGCGAGGAGGAAACGATGGACACGGCATGGCGACTTTCTCGAGAGTTGAACCGTGGCGGCAATTTTACCGGCGCGGTCCGGCGTTATTCCAAGACACCGTCGCGGGCGCGGGATGGTAAGCTTGGTTGGCTGCCGGAGACGGCGCTGCCGCCACAGGTCGCGGCACAGATCCTGGCCCTGCAGGTCGGAGAAGTGACCGCGCCGATCCCGATTACGCGCGGCGTTTCCATCCTGAAACTACTGGACGTGCGTGAAGAAGCCCGCGAATCCACAAGCGACGGGCCACTGACCGTCACCTACAGTGAATTGATCATCCCACTTTCACAGAATGCCGCCGACGGGGCCGTGAATGCGGCCCGGAACCAGGCGGAGCGCATCCGCTCGGACACGGAGTTGTGCCGAGACCTCGACCAGAGGGCAGACGAATTCGGCATTGGCAGCGGTCGCAGTGAACCGACGCCGGTTGGGGCCGTACCACAAAGCATCAGCCTGCTCCTTTCGCAGATGGACCCGGGTGATATCGAGATTCAGGAGGATAGCCGGGGTGTCGTGCTGGTGATGCTTTGCGCCCGGTCTAACGAAACCTCGCCGGAGGAGCGCGAGGCCCTGCGGCAACGGCTATTCAATCAACGTATGAACACGCTCGGACAGGGCTATCTGCAGGACCTGCGAGGGGACGCCGTGATCGAGCGGCGTTCCTGAATCCGTCATGCCAGCCCCGATCGCGTTGACGATGGGTGATCCGGCCGGAGTGGGGCCGGAACTGAGCCTAGCCGCCCACGCCCGGCTGAAAAATGGCGCACCGTTCTACCTTGTTGGCGATGTCCGCCACATGCGGGCATTGGCCGCCGGCAGCGGGCAGACGGTGGCGGCAATTACCGCGCCAGACGATGCTGCGGCAGTGTTTGCGGACGCCCTGCCCGTGCTCGACCTGCCGCTGGCCAACCCAGTAACCGCCGGAACGCCGGATCTTGGCAACGCTGCCGCCGTGATTGGCAGTATCGAGGCCGCGGTTGCACAGGTGCATTCCGGCGTGGCATCGGCTGTGGTGACAAACCCGATTTCCAAGCTGGTGCTGAGAGAGGGCGCTGGGTTCGCCTTTCCGGGGCACACGGAGTTTCTGGCCCATCTGGCAGGTGTCTCCCGCTCGGTCATGTTACTGGCAGCACCGGCGCTGAGGGTGATCCCGGTGACGATCCATATTCCTGTAAGCGACGTGCCGGCGGCGCTGACGCCGGAAGTGCTGGAACAGACGTTACGGATCGCTCATCACGCGATGATCTCCGATTTCGGCCTGCCCGAACCACGGATTGCCGTTGCGGGTCTGAACCCGCATGCCGGCGAAGGCGGGACCATGGGGCACGAGGATGCCAGTGTCATCGCGCCGGTGCTGGAGCGGTTGCGCGGTGAGGGGATGGATCTGCGCGGCCCCCTGCCCGGCGACACGATGTTTCATCCGGCGGCGCGGGCGGGTTATGATCTCGCGGTCTGCATGTACCACGATCAGGCGCTCATCCCGATCAAGACGCTGGATTTCGAACATGGCGTGAACGCGACGCTCGGGCTGCCGTTCATTCGTACGTCGCCGGACCATGGCACTGCGTTCGACATTGCAGGACGCGGTATCGCCTCCGCCGAAAGCCTGATCGCGGCGATCGAGATGGCCGCGAGCATGACCGGAATGCGTGCACGATGAGTGATGGACTGCCGCCGCTGCGGGAGGTGATCGCCGAACACGGGTTGTCGGCACGCAAGTCGCTTGGCCAGAACTTTCTGCTGGACCTCAACCTCACCCGCAAGATCGCACGGCGGGTGGGCGATCTGTCGGGTTGTGATGTGCTTGAAATCGGCCCTGGACCGGGAGGTCTGACGCGAGCGCTGCTGATGGAGGGGGCACGACACGTCGTGGCAATCGAACGCGACGCCCGCTGTATCCCGGCGCTGCAACAGATTGCAGCCGCCTATCCGGGCCGATTGACAGTGTTGGAAGGGGATGCGCTGGAGATCGACCCCCTGCCGCATTTGAACGGCCCGGTCCGTATCGCCGCCAACCTACCCTACAACATCGGTACAGAACTTCTGATCCGCTGGTTGACGCCCGAGGCATGGCCGCCGTTCTGGCAATCGCTGACGTTGATGTTCCAACGCGAGGTGGCCGACCGGATCGTGGCTCAGGCTGGCAGCAAGGCATACGGACGTTTGTCGCTGCTGGCGCATTGGCGAACGGAGCCGAGGCTGGCGTTTGAGTTGCCACCACAGGCGTTTACGCCACCGCCAAAAGTAACCTCCGCCGTCGTGCATCTGGAAGCGCTGTCAGCACCGCGTTACCCGGCGGACCGAGCAGCGCTGGAATCGGTGGTGGCCAAGGCGTTTGGACAACGGCGGAAGATGCTGCGGGCTGCGCTGAAGGGCCATTTCGCAGATCCCGAAGCGGCCCTGATAAGCGCGGAAATTGCCCCGACCGCGCGGGCCGAGGAGATCGGTCTGGAGGCTTTCTGTCGTCTCAGCGCTGTGCCGCGGAGCTAGCGGCGAGAATCGGCGGACAATGCCTGGCCGCCAGAAACCTCACTCCGACGCGGAAGCCGTCTGTTCCGGCGCAGTGGTGTCAGGTTTCGCATCTTCCTTCGGCTTGGCCGGGCGTCGCGTACGCGTGCGCGGCTTCTTGACGGGCGCGGCTTCGGCGACGCTCTCCGGCGTGTCGACAAGGCCCGACTCGGCTGTTGAGTCTTCGCCCTCGACCGACAGAGCGGAATCGGAAGAGGTGTCTCTCTTGTCGTCGGAGTTGTGCGGCTGCTGATTGTTGGAGCGCTGACCGCCATCCGGCTGATCGTTGCCCGGGTTGCCGTTGTTACCACCACCGGAATTGGCCTGCTGGCCACCATTCTGGTTTTGATTGCCGGAGTTGCGTTGCCGCTCCTCCTGCTCTTGCTGGCGCTCCGCCTGCTCGCGCATCGCCTCGCCAAGAAGGCGGGTGTAATGCTCCGAGTGCTGGAGGAAGTTTTCCGCGGCGACACGGTCGTTGGACAACTGGGCATCGCGTGCCAGTGCCTGGTACTTCTCGATAATCTGTTGCGGCGTTCCGCGCACCTTGCCTTCCGGCCCTGCGCTGTCGAAGACGCGGTTGACTACGTTGCCGACACTGCGATTTCGATTGTTGTTCTTGTTGCGTGAACGCGACTTGTTCGAAGATCTCATGAGGTTTTGATTTCTTTTTTCCGGAGCAGCCGCGCAACGCGCGGCAATCTCGTGCTCTGTTGCCCCTTTAAGGCGACAAAATGCCTGATTTTGGGTTAAGGCGCACGGACGCGGAAGAGCACATCCAGCGTCAGCACAAATACTAATAACGGTCGTATCCAGAAAAACAACAGGAAAGTTCACCGGACGTTGCGACAAAGCATCAATAGACTGCGCAGACCACGCGATCCCGGCCATCAAGGTCTTGCAATACCGACAGATCGGCCGGCCTGGTTGCCGCTACGAGGTCCGAAACGGCGTTGGCTTGCGACGGGCCGATCTCCAGCATCAGGCGCCCGCCGGGGGCGATGTGGGACGTGACGCCGCCGGCAATGGCGCGATATGCGTCCAGCCCGTCACCGCCGGGCGTGAGGGCGACATGCGGCTCCCAATCCACCACGTCGGCGCTGAGCGTCCGCATCTCTGCCGCGGAAATATAGGGGGGATTGGAGACGATCAGGTCGAACTGGCCCTCAATCGCCGTGTACCAATCGGACGCGACACACTCGCAGCGTCCGCTCACCTCAAGTGCGTCTGCGTTACGCTGCGCAACCGCAAGTGCCGCGGTGCTGACGTCGGCCAGAACAGCGGTTGCCGTTGGCCATTCCGCAAGCAAACTCAAGGCGATACAGCCCGTACCTGAACCGAGGTCAAGAATTCGGCGTGCGGGTTCCTGCAGGGCATGCGCGACAAGAGTTTCGGTTTCCGGCCGCGGATCCAGCACATCAGGGGTGACGATGAATGCCCTGCCCCAGAACATTCTCTTGCCGATGATCTGAGCGACAGGCTGATGGGCTGCGCGCGCCGTGATGAACGTAGTGAACCGCTCTTCTTCCGCCTCCGTTGTCGGCTCGGCCAGATGAAGCGAAAGGCGATCCGACGGGCAGCCGATGGCAGCAGCCAGCAGGCGGCGCGCGTCCTGCGCGGCCCCGTCGATGCCAGCGGCGACCAGGTGCGAGATGCCACTGGCTAGAAGCTGCTGCCGGTTCATGGGTCGAGTTCGGCCAGCCGGTCAGCCTGGTCTGCCGACATCAGTGCGGAAATCAGCTCATCCAGATCGCCCTCCATCACCTGATCGAGACGGTAGAGAGTAAGGTTGATGCGGTGATCGGTCACCCGGCCTTGCGGAAAGTTGTAGGTGCGAATCCGTTCCGATCGGTCACCGGATCCGACCTGGCCTTTCCGCTCCGCCGCACGGGCATCAGCCTGCTTCTGACGTTCGAGGTCGAACAGACGGGTGCGCAGCACCTGCATGGCCTGCGCGCGGTTCTGGTGCTGGGATTTTTCCGAACTCGTGACGACCATGCCAGTTGGAAGATGGGTGATACGCACGGCGCTATCGGTGGTGTTGACGTGCTGCCCCCCGGCGCCGGAGGCACGCATGGTGTCGATGCGAATGTCGGCAGCGGGGATGTCGATGTCCACATCCTCTGCCTCTGGCAGAACGGCGACGGTTGCGGCGGAGGTGTGAATACGCCCACCGGACTCGGTGGTCGGCACCCGTTGCACGCGGTGGACGCCACTTTCGAACTTAAGTTGCGCGAACACGCCTTCCCCACGGATGATGGCGACGAGTTCACGAATGCCACCAAGTTCCGTCTGTGCCTCGGAAATGATCTCGAACTTCCAGCCGCGATTCTCCGCCAGCTTGTGGTACATGCGCTGGAGATCTGCTGCGAACAGCGCGGCCTCATCACCGCCTGTGCCTGCGCGAATTTCAATGATTGCCGGACGGGCATCGGCGGCATCTCTGGGCAGGAGCGCGAGGTGCAGGGCGTGTTCCAGTTGCGGCAGGCGGCCCTCCAACGCAGGTAGTTCTTCTTCCGCAAGGGCCTTCATGTCCGGGTCGGAGAGCATTTCCCGTGCCTCCGCGATGTCTCTCACGACGGCGCGATATGCGCGGATTTCCGCTACGACGGGCCGCAACTCGGCGTATTCGCGGGATAGGTCGGCCAGCTTCGCCGGATCGAGAGGCGTGGCAAGTTGCGCCTCGACGAATGCGAAGCGGTCTTCGATCTGGGAAAGTTTCTCGGCGGCAATCATGGCGGACAGCCATGGCCCCTGCCGCAGGAATGGTCAAGCCATTGGCGTGTCGGATGAATGCAAATTGCGGGTCCGCACGGCGGCCGCACAGCAAACCCGTAGGAAGATGCGACCAATTTTGCTATTCTCGTCACATGATTTTCAGAGTGATCCTCTGTGCGGCACTGGCCGCCATGACGCAGTCAGCCTCTGCGGAAGAGGCGAAGGAAGTTTTGCCGGACGCGACCGTCCGAATTCAGGCCGAAGCCCCGCCTCTGCGCAAGATCGACTGCTATTGTACGGACCGCACAGGCGGGCGGAGGGAAATGGGCGAACTTGTCTGCCTGGATGTTGGCGGAAGGCGCTTCCTCGCACGGTGCGAGATGTCGCTCAACAATCCGATGTGGCGTGAAGTTTCCGACACTTGCGTCAGTGCCTCACTCGGTTCCCTCGAAACTCTCGATCGAGGCTAGCCAGGCTTCGACACGCGCCTTGTTCACACCCATGTCGGAATGGCCGAAACGCGAACGGGAATAGATCGCAAGTGTCGATGTCTGTGTGTCGGCCAGATCGTAGAATTGCACGGTGATATAATCCGGGAACGCCAGTGTTTCCGAACGTTGTACATAGGTGATCCAGCCCGCTTCCACAGACCCGGCGACACGTTCGACGCGCGGCTGTTCCATCACGAATGTATCGAAAGCTTCGGCAAGGCTGGCCGCAGGAACAGCGTATGTCGGCAGTTCCATGTCGATCGGCTGATCGGTAATGACACTCGGCGCGGCGCGGAAGGAATTTGGCGTCGGCGATTGCGGAACCGTGCGCGGGTCGACATGCCAGACAGCCGGATCATGTGGGACCGTGCGGATGAAGTAAACGCCATAGCCGGTGATCGCGAGAATTCCGACAAGGATGACGATAAGCATTATGCGCATGTTATTCGGCTGCCTCTGGTGATCTTGCCGCGGCTGCTTCGATTGCGGCCGCCCTTTCCTCTACCAATTCAACTATGTGATCGACCAGTTGGTTGTTGTCGAGTTTATGGTCCTGTTGTCCTGCGAGATACACCATGCCATGTCCGGCACCGCCCCCCGTAAAGCCCACATCAGTCATCAGCGCCTCTCCCGGTCCATTCACCACGCAGCCGATGATGGAGAGCGACATGGGCGTTTTTATGTGCTCCAGCCGTTCTTCGAGGACCTCGACCGTCTTGATGACATCGAAACCCTGGCGGGCGCAGGATGGGCAGGAGATGATGTTGACGCCGCGATGTCGAAGGCCAAGGGACTTCAGAATTTCAAAGCCGGCCTTCACTTCCTCCACCGGGTCTGCCGAGAGGGAAACACGCAGCGTATCGCCGATTCCCATCCACAAGAGGTTACCGAGGCCAATAGCCGACTTGATTGTGCCTGATTTCAAGCCGCCAGCCTCTGTGATTCCCAGATGGATCGGCTTGTCCGTCGCATCTGCAAGCCCCTGATAAGCGGCAACGGCCATGAAGACGTCCGACGCCTTGCAGGATATCTTGAACTCGTGGAAATCGTTGTCTTCCAGCAGGCGGATGTGGTCTAGCCCACTCTCGATCATCGCCTCCGGTGTGGGCTCCCCGTATTTTTCGAGCAAATGCCGCTCCAGACTGCCGGCATTTACGCCGATTCGCATGGAACAGTTATTATTACGCGCCGCCTTGATGACTTCCCGCACCCGTTCGGGGCTGCCGATGTTGCCGGGATTGATCCGCAGGCAGGCGGCACCGGCTTCGGCTGCTTCGATGCCGCGCTTGTAGTGGAAATGGATGTCAGCGACGATGGGAACCGGGCTTTCGCGGCAGATTTCCTTCATCGCCGCTGTCGAAGCCTCATCCGGGCACGAGACACGGACGATGTCGGCGCCGGCGTCGGCGGCAGCGATGATCTGATCCAGCGTTGCCCGTACATCATGTGTCGAAGTGTTGGTCATGGTCTGCACGGAGATCGGGGCACCACCGCCGACGGGCACCGAACCCACGTGGATTTGACGGCTTTCGCGACGATAGATGTTGCGCCACGGACGTATGGAATTGAGCGACATCGAAAAGCGTCTCCCGACGGGTACAAGAATTGAGCCCGTGATAGCGTTGCCGGCCGGGATTGTCACCCGGATAGCAAGCCTATTCGGCTGCAGCCGCTGCTGCCAGACTGGCCTGCATCACGTCCGGAATTTCAGTGAGTTCCTTGAAAGCGTCGGCCACGTCGCCGGGCAGCATCGAGACATTCTTGGCCACGCCGGTGCCGGAGCCTATCGGTCCGTAAAGCTTCTGATTGACGGCAAGATACACCGAACCGGCATTACCCGCGCGTATCAGGGGACCATCTGTGTCGGCCGGCAGCGTGTACATCTCGCCGGTTTCCAGAATCTTTTCGAACAGGATTGTACCATCCTGCTGATAGACCCGGACCCACGCGGGACGCTGCGCGATAACGGCGATCACTGGCGTTTCCGGTTCCACCCGAACCTGCGGCGTCTCGACTTCCTGTGCCGCTGCACGGGTTTCCGCGAGCTGCGATCCGGCGGCTATACCATCAAGTGGCCGGCTGCTGCGGTTCGCAACGGAGACGATCGAATTGGGATCGATTTCCACGATCGGCCCGTCGCGCGGAGTGAATACCGGGGTCGCAAGCTCCTCGGGCTCATACATCCGTTGCAAGCTCTGATCGCGGCGCGTGTTGCCGAGCATCGCATGGTCATCCGGCAGGACATTCACCGTGCCTTGCCCGGGCGCCACGATCTCGGTGACGTCGGATATGGCCTCCGGGCGCTGATCTATCGGGCGGATGTCAACGCGCTGGATATCACGCAGAACGGCCATGCCGCCGTAACCAAGACCACCGATCAGTGCAAAAAGAACCAGAAGAGAACCGAGCGCTGAAAAAGAAAAGTCACTGAACCGGCTCGCCTGAGCCGTCACGCTGGACATGACGGGACTGAAGAGGGGATCCTGCCGGTCGACGCGCACCGGTCCCGAAAGAACCTGCTGTCCGCCCGCCCGCCGCTTTTGCGGTGTCAGCTCCGCGTTGACCCCGGAGAAGCCGCTTTCGACAGAGAAGCGTTGAAAGACCGCTTCCGGATCGAGGCCAAGATAGCGCGCGTAGGAGCGGACGTAGCCCGCGACGAAACCCTTGTTGGGGAAGACGTCAGTGTCGCAGTTCTCGATTGCAGCGATATAGGAAGCCTTGATGCGGAGATCGCGCTGAACGTCGAGCAGCGACTTGCCGAGAGTTGCGCGTTCACCGCGCAATTCATCTCC